>NZ_JBHVYE010000033.1:0-81530 GCF_042881135.1 Streptomyces sp. NPDC058284 | reverse complement strand
GCGGAGCATGCCCTGCGGGCTTGCGTCGCTTGCTGTAATCGATGGCCATCGCGTCCCCTGAGCTGGGGTGTTGCAACGACCACTAGAACTCAAGCATCGGCGGGGGCCCCTCTGTTCACTGCGTACCGGAAGCGTCAGCCCAGGATCGACAGCGCCTGGTTGAGCGTCGCGGACGGGCGCATGACCTTGGAGGCCTTGGCCGCGTCCGGCTGGTAGTAGCCGCCGATGTCGGCCGGCGAGCCCTGCACGGCGATCAGCTCGTCGACGATGGTCTGCTCCTGCTCGGCCAGCGTCTCGGCCAGGGCCGCGAACGCCTCGGCGAGCTGCGCGTCCTCCGTCTGCCCGGCCAGCTCCTGCGCCCAGTACAGGCCGAGGTAGAAGTGGCTGCCGCGGTTGTCGATGCCACCGAGGCGGCGGCTCGGCGACTTGTCGTTCTCCAGGAACGTGGCCGTCGCGCGGTCCAGGGTGTCGGCGAGGATCTGGGCGCGCGCGTTGCCCGTGGTGGTGGCGAGGTGCTCGAAGCTCACCGCGAGGGCGAGGAACTCGCCCAGGCTGTCCCAGCGCAGGTAGTTCTCCTTGACCAGCTGCTGGACGTGCTTCGGGGCGGAGCCGCCGGCGCCCGTCTCGAAGAGGCCGCCGCCGTTCATCAGCGGGACGACCGACAGCATCTTGGCGCTGGTGCCCAGCTCCAGGATCGGGAAGAGGTCGGTCAGGTAGTCGCGCAGGACGTTGCCGGTGACGGAGATGGTGTCCTCGCCGCGGCGGATGCGCTCCAGGGAGAACGCGGTGGCCTCGACCGGCGACATGATCCGGATGTCCAGGCCCTCGGTCTCGTGGTCGGCGAGGTAGCGCTCGACCTTGCCGATGAGCACGGCGTCGTGGGCGCGGGTGTCGTCCAGCCAGAACACGGCCGGGCTGCCGGTGGCGCGGGCGCGGGTGACGGCGAGCTTGACCCAGTCCTGGATCGGCGCGTCCTTGGTCTGGCACATGCGGAAGATGTCACCGGTGGAGACGGCCTGCTCGAGGACGACGTTGCCGGCGCCGTCGAGGACCCGGACGTTGCCCGTGGTGGGGATCTCGAAGGTCTTGTCGTGGCTGCCGTACTCCTCGGCCTTCTGCGCCATGAGGCCGACGTTCGGGACGGAGCCCATCGTCGAGGGGTCGAAGGCGCCGTTGGCGCGGCAGTCGTCGAGGACGACCTGGTAGACCCCGGAGTAGCTGCTGTCCGGCAGGACCGCGAGGGTGTCGTGCTCGGCGCCGTCCGGGCCCCACATGTGGCCGGAGGTGCGGATCATGGCCGGCATGGAGGCGTCGACGATGACGTCGCTCGGGACATGCAGGTTGGTGATGCCCTTGTCGGAGTCGACCATGGCGAGCTCGGGGCCCTCGGCCAGCTCGGCCTCGAAGGACGCCTTGATGGCCGCGCCCTCGGGGAGGGACTCCAGGCCCTTGAAGATGCCGCCAAGACCGTCGTTCGGGGTCAGGCCCGCGGCGGCGAGGGTCTCGCCGTGCGCGGCGAACGTCTTCGGGAAGAAGGCGCGGACCACGTGGCCGAAGACGATCGGGTCGGAGACCTTCATCATCGTGGCCTTGAGGTGCACGGAGAAGAGGACGCCCTCGGCCTTGGCGCGGGCGACCTGCTCGCCGAGGAACTCGCGCAGCGCGGCGACGCGCATGACGGAGGCGTCGACGACCTCGCCCGCGAGGACCGGTACGGACTCGCGCAGGACGGTGGTGGAGCCGTCGTCACCGGTGAGCTCGATGCGCAGCGAACCGTCCTCGGCGATCACCGCGGACTTCTCGGTGGAGCGGAAGTCGTTGGCGCCCATGGTGGCGACGTTCGTCTTCGAGTCGGCCGTCCAGGCGCCCATGCGGTGCGGGTGGGCCTTGGCGTAGTTCTTGACCGAGGCGGGGGCGCGGCGGTCGGAGTTGCCCTCGCGCAGGACCGGGTTGACGGCGCTGCCCTTGACCTTGTCGTAGCGGGCGCGGATGTCGCGCTGCTCGTCGGTCTTCGGGTCGTCCGGGTAGTCGGGGAGCGCGTAGCCCTGGCCCTGCAGCTCGGCGATCGCGGCCTTGAGCTGCGGGATCGAGGCCGAGATGTTCGGCAGCTTGATGATGTTCGCCCCGGGCGTCTTGGCGAGCTCGCCGAGCTCGGCAAGGGCGTCATCGATGCGCTGGCTCTCCTCGAGGAACTCGGGGAAGAGGGCGATGATGCGGCCCGCGAGCGAGATGTCGCGGGTCTCCACGCTGACCCCGGCCGTCGAGGCGTAGGCCTGGACCACCGGCAAGAAGGAATGGGTCGCCAGGGCCGGGGCCTCGTCAGTGTGGGTGTAGATGATGGTCGAGTCAGTCACCGGGTGCTCCGCTCCGCGTCTGCAACATTGCTCGACATCAAGATATCTCCTCCCTCCCCCGTCACGGACAGGGCCCTGAGGACCCCAATCTTGGTAGACACTGTCTACGCGATGCGGTAGACAGTGTCTATGAAGCCAATGGTGGGCAGGGCGATGGGCAGGGACGAACAGGACGCCGGGCTGCGGGCCCGGCTGGTGGACGTCGGCGTGGAGCTGGTGGCGACGGACGGGGTGCAGGCGCTGACGCTGCGGGAGATCGCCCGCCGGGCCGGTGTCTCCCACGGAGCGCCCCGGCGCCACTTCCCCACGCACGTGGCGCTGCTGTCCGCCATCGCCCGGCGCGGGTTCGCCGAGCTGGCGGCCGAGGCGGAGAAGGCCGTGGGCGCGGCGGGGGGCGGGGGCGGTCAGGACGCGCGTACGCGGTTGAAGGCGCTGAGCCGCGCGTACCTCGGCTTCGCCGCGGAGCACCGCGGCATGTTCGAGCTGATGTTCCGCCACGACCTCCTCGAGAGCAATCAGCTGGGCCTGCGGGAGACGAGCCTGCCGCTCTTCGACGTGCTGGTCGGACTCGTCGCCGAGGCCCGCTCAGCCGCGTCCGCGTCCGCCTCCGCCCCCGCCTCCGACACGGGCGTGCGGGTCGCCGCGGGTGCGCTGTGGGCGAACCTGCACGGGATCGCGCAGCTGTGGGGCTGGGGAAGTCTGCGTCTCGCGACGGGCACGGACGAGGTGGAGGCGCTGCTCGACGCGGCGCTCGACGCACATCTCGGGCTCGGGCCGGCAGCCGGATGAGCGTCACGACTTCCGGGGCAGGGAAGCGCGTCGCCCCCGGGGAGAGGGGCCGACGGAACCTCACCCTGGCCTGCAGTGTCGCCGGCGCCATGATCGTCGCGCTGGACGGCACCGTGCTGAGCGTGGTCCAGCCCGCTCTGCGACGCGATCTGGACGCCTCGTTCGCCCAGGTGCAGTGGACGAGCACCGGGTACCTGATCGCCGTGGCGAGCCTGCTCGTCTTCGCGGGGCGGCTCGGCGACCGGTACGGGCACCGGCGGCTCTTCGCCGTCGGCACGCTCGGCTTCGCCGCCGCGTCGGCCGGGGTCGGCCTCGCGTCCGGCGTCGGCACGCTGATCGCGCTGCGCGTCGTCCAGGGCATCTTCGGGGCGCTGCTGCAGCCCGCGACGCTCGGCATGCTCCGGGCCGCGTTCCCGCCGGACCGGCTCGGCATGCCGATCGCGCTGCGGACGAGCGCGATCGGCCTCGCCGCCGCGGCCGGTCCGGTACTGGGCGGGGCGCTCGCCACGCACCTCGGGTGGCGCTCCGTGTTCTTCCTCGGCGTCGTGCCCGCGCTGCTCATCGGCGTACTGGCGCTGGTGGTCCGGGTGCCGGAGCCGCGCCGGGAGGGTCCGGCGCCCGGGCTCGACCTGCCCGGCGCGGGACTGCTCGCGGTGACACTGGCCTGTCTCGTGCACACGCTGGTCGGCGTCCCGGAGAGCGGCTGGACGCCGGCCGCCGCCGCGGGGGCGTCGGCGGCGGTACTCGCGGGCGGCGTGTTCCTGCGGCACGAACGGCGTGCGGCGCGCCCGCTCGTGCCGCCCCGTCTGCTCCGTACCTCCACGGTCGGCCCCGCGCTCGGCATCCTCGTCGCGGCGTCCGCCGCGATGTTCGGAACGCTCTTCGTCGCGACGTACTTCCTCCAGGACGTACGGGCGCTCGACCCGCTGCACAGTGCGCTGAGCGCCCTGCCGCTCGCGGTGATGATGGTGGTCGGCGCGCCCCTCTCGGCCGTACTGCTGCGCCGGGCGGGCCCGCGCCTGACGATCACCGGGGCCATGGCGGTGCTCACCCTCGGCGTGCTGGCTCTGTCCCGCCTGGACCAGGCGTCGGGGCCGGTGGTGGTCGGCGGCGCGTTCGCGCTCGTGGGGGCGGGGTTCGGCACGGTGATGGTGGCGGCCACGGCCGTCGTCGTACGACACGCTCCGGTGGCCGACGCCGGGGTGGCCGGGGGCCTCCAGCAGACGGCGATGAACGTGGGCCCGGCGCTGGGCATCGCCCTGGCGACCACCCTGATGACCGCCGCCTCCCCCTCGGGTCCCCCGCGTGCGGGCCGGCCCCCGTGGTCCCGCGCGGAGTTCCTCTCCGCGATGACACCTACGCTGACGGCCTTGGCCGTGGTGGCGGCGGCGGGAGCGGTGGCGGCTACGACGCTGCCGGGCCTCGGGCCGGCGGGCCGTGGGACGGCGAGCGGGGGTGCGGCCGGGGCTGAGCGGGCGTGCGGCCAGGGCTGAAGGCGGGGCCGCTGCCCGGCACGAAGGCGCACCCGGACGGGGCCTGCCCCGGGGGCAGGACCGCGCCCGGGGGTGAGGCCCCCGGCCCGGCGCGAAACCGCAACCGGGCAGCAGCCTGCCCCCCGGGGTGAGGACCACGGCTCGGCGTGACACCACGGCCTGGCGTGAAGCCGCAGCCGGGCAGCAGCCCGCACCCCGGGGTGAGAACCACGGCCCGGCGTGACACCACGGCCCGGCGCGAAACCGCAACCGGGCAGCAGCCCGCATCCCGGGTCAGGGCCACGGCCGGCGGCGAGGCCAGGGCCGGGGGTGAAGCCATGCCGCCCCGGCCTGCGAGCGCGGCCGGACGTGAAGCCGCCACCCGGCGTAAGACCCGCGGGGACCCGGACTCGCGGGTGGCGTGGAGCCGCAGCCCGCCGGGGGTCGCACCCACGGCGAAGACGCAGCCAAGCGGGAGCCCGCACCCAGGGGCGAAGCCGCAGCTGAGCCGGGACTCGGCCCCAGGGGCGAAGCCGCACCCGGGGGCGGACCCACAGCCTGACGGGAGCCCGCCCGGGAGTACGGCAGCGCCCTCGGCGAAGGGACCACGGACGGGCCCCGCCATCAGGCCCCCGGAGCCCCGCCGCACCCCGGCTCCGGGCCCCGGGCTCCCGGCTCCCGGCTCCGAACCCGGGGCTCCGAACCCGGGGCTCCGGGCTCCGGGCTCCGGGCTCCGGGACCCGGGACCCGGGCCCCGGGACCCGGCACCAGCCCTACGAACCGCCCCGGCCCGGACCCGCGCTCAGCGCCGCGTCCACCATCCGGAGGGTCGCCCGCGCCTGCGCCTCGTGCGGCTCCACGCTGTCGATGCGCAGGGTGAAGGCCGCGCTGTTGACTGAGGTCGTGCCGTCCGGGGTCACGCCGCCCTCGGAGACGCAGCCGAGGCTCGTTCCGCCGTGGAACCAGATTCCGTCGTCGCGGCCCGCGACGGGACGCCAGGCGATGCCCATGCCGTAGCGGACGCCGTCGGCCGGGATCCAGTCCTTCACCGGCACGGTCCGCTTCATGGCCGCCAGCTGCGCCGGGCGCAGCAGTCGGCCGCCGAGCAGGGCGCGCAGGAAGACGCCGTGGTCGCGCGGCGTGGAGATGAGGCAGCCGTCGGCTCCGCCGCCGAAGCCGAGGGTGGTCTCGACGGGGCGGGTGCCCTTGGGGAAGTACGTGTAGCCGGTGGCCGTCGGCTGCGGCACGTACGGCGAGGTGCCCGGCGCGAAGGTGTGGCGCAGTCCGAGCGGCTCGATGATCCGCTCGTGGACCTCCTGGGCCCAGGGGTGCCCCGTGACCGCCTCGACGATCATCCCGGCGACGATGTAGTTGGTGTTGGAGTAGCCCCAGCGCCGCTCCCCCGCCGGGTCGTCGGCGTCGGGCAGCCACTGCGGCGGCGCGCCGAGGGCCGCCGTCAGCTGCTCCTCGGGCGTCTGCGAGCGGAAGCGGTTGCGGCGGTAGCCGTCGGGGGTGAAGTCCTCGCTGTCCCCGTCGATGTAGTCGTTGAGGCCGCTGGTCTGCCGCAGCAGGTTGGCGACGGTGATCCGGCGACCGTCGTTGCCGTGGCCACGGACCGCTCCCGGCAGCCACCGCTCGACGGTGTCGGTGAGCTTCAGCCGTCCCTCGCCGACGAGTTGGAGGACGACCGTCGCGGTGAACGTCTTCGTGTCGCTGCCGATGCGGTAGTACGCGCCCCAGGGCACCGGCCGCTCCGCCGCGAGGTCGGCGACGCCCGCCCGGGCGGCCGTGCGGCCGTGCGGGCCGTGCACCTCGGCGAGGACGCCGGTCACGCCGGTGGCGAGGATCGCGTCGACGTCGCGCTGGAGGGTGCGCCCGCGCCGGGAGGGCGGGGCGGCGGAGGCGGAGGCGGGGGCTGCCGCGGCGGCCCTGGTGCCTGCCACTCCCGTGAGCAGTGCCGCCGCGGTCGCCGCGAGGCCCGTGCGCCTGCTGATCCCGGTCGTCATCGGGAATTCTCCTTCTCCGTGGTGTCGGCTGTCTTCTTCGGCCTCGCGCACGTGCGGTCCGTGGCGGGCAGCTTCCCGTCGCGCAGGTAGGCGTTGACGGTGCGGTCGGCGCACGGGACGGGGGTGAGGCCGTCGTTGCCGCGCCCGTAGACGCCGTGCGAGCGGATGTCCGCCGTCACCAGGCGGGACCCGGCGAGCTTCGCGTGCAGGGCGAGGGCGCCCTCGTACGGGACGTTGTTGTCGTAGCGGGCCTGGAGCATCAGGACCGGCACGTCATTGCCGATCCTCGTGCCGGGTTCACGGGGCTCGCCCTTCCAGAATGCGCACGGAGCGATCATTGTGTTGACGTACGGCCCGAACACCGGCTGGTCGGCCCTGCTGCGCTGCATGTTCTTCCAGTACGTCCGCGGGTTCTTGGGCCACCCGCCCGCGGGCCAGCCCCCGTCGCCGCACATGAAGATCGCGCCGCCCACCATGCTGTCCGCCACCTCGGGCGAGGAGAGGAACTCCAGCATCCCGGCGAGCGCCGGTCCCGGCTCGACCGCCTCACCCGCGGCGGCCTTCGTCAAGTCGGCCACGACACTGCGGAGTTGGGGGTCGTTCTCCTCGTGCTGGACGAGTTGCTTGAAGATCATGCGCAGTAGCGGGGCATTGAGGCGCTGACCCTTGACCGGGATGGGGTGCCGCTCGGCCCGTGCCAGCAACGCCCGGACGTCCGCGTACGTATGGCCGTCAAGGCCATCGATGCCATCAGAGCCGTCGATGTTCTTGAGCGCGGCCTCCGCGGGCGCCCCGGACCGCTGGAACAGTTCGTACTGCGTGGCCGCCGGATCCGTCGAGGAGTCCAGGACGATCCGGTCGGTGCGGCGCGGGAACAGCTGGGTGTAGACAGCGCCCAGGTCGGCTCCGTACGAGACGCCGTAGTACGACAGCTTGCGCTCGCCCAGCGCCGCCCGGATCGCGTCCATGTCGCGGGCGACGTTCCGGCTCGACGCGTGCGGGAGCAGCGCGGCATTGTCGCCGTACTCCTGGCAGCGGCGCGCGGTCTCGCGCGCCGACCGCACCGCGTCCGCGAAGTCACGGCGCGGTGTGGTGTTTTCGGCAGGTGGCGTGGGCCGCGGTACCTTGCCGCACGTGACGGGCGTGCTCTCGCCGAGGAAGCGCGGATCGAAGCCGATCAGGTCGTAGTGGTCCGCCGCGCCCTTCAGCGTGGACCGCAGGGCCAGGGTGTGGGCGAGTCCCGTGCCGCCCGGGCCGCCGGGGTTGGAGAGCAGGATGCCGCGCCGTGTCCCCGGTGACTTCGCCTTGATGCGGGAGACGGCGATGTCGATCGTACGGCCGCCGGGGTCCGCGTAGTCGAGGGGCACGGTCACCTTCGCGCACCGCGCGCCCGCCTCGTTCAGCTCCTTCTGGTCCGGGGAGCAGTGGCCCCAACTGAGCGCCTGGTGCGATGACTTGGGCGGCTCGGGAAGGTCGGCGGCGGCCACTTCGCCCGCGAGTAATCCGACGAGGCCGAGACCGGCGGTGACTGCTGACGCGACGCGCATCGTGCTCCTTGGTTCGGTGGCTCCCGGTCCGCCCGCCCGTCCGTCCGTCTCCGGCGGCCGACCGAGGAATTGGTGATCACCACGCTAGGAACACTCAGGGCGCCGGAACATCGTGCTACCGGGCCGGACCACCTGGGGAAAGCCCCCGTACGCGCGCTCCGGTTCTCCGGAGATCCGGGGCTTGACCTGGAGTTCGCTCCAAGCCCTAGGTTCGTACCCGATCACAGGGCATCCCCCCGGATCACCGCGCACGTCCCAGGAGGTACCAGCATGTCCACCCTTCCCACGCGCCGCCTCGGCGCGCTGACCGTCTCGGCGCAGGGACTCGGCTGCATGGGGATGAGTCACGGTTACGGCGCGTCCGACGACGCGCAGTCGATCGCGACGATCCATCGCGCCCTCGACCTCGGCGTCACCCTCTTCGACACCGCCGACTACTACGGCCACGGCCACAACGAACAGCTCATCGGCCGCGCGCTCACCGGCGCGCGCCGCGAACAGGCCGTCGTCGCCACGAAGTTCGGCTTCGCCAACCGGCTCGGCGAGCCCACGCGCATACGGGGCGACGCGGCGTACGTACGCGAGGCCTGCGACGCCTCGCTGCGCCGCCTCGGCGTCGACCACATCGACCTGTACTACCAGCACCGGGTCGACAAGACCGTGCCGATCGAGGAGACCGTCGGCGCGATGGCGGAGTTGGTGGCGGCGGGCAAGGTGCGCCACATCGGGCTCTCCGAGGCCGGCGCACGCACGATCCGGCGGGCGCACGCCGTGCACCCCATCGCCGCGCTGCAGAGCGAGTGGTCCCTGTGGACCAGGGACCTGGAGGCGGAGATCGCGCCGGTCTGCCGTGAGCTCGGCATCGGCATCGTGCCGTTCTCGCCGCTCGGACGCGGCTTCCTCACCGGCCGCTACACCTCGCTCGCCGGCCTCCAGAAGGACGACGTGCGCCGCTACCAGCCCCGTTTCGCCGACGGCAACCTGGAGCAGAACCTCTCCATCGTTCAGACCCTGGACGCGCTCGCCGCGAAGAAGGGCGTGACAGCCGGACAGCTCGCGCTCGCCTGGGTGCAGCACCGCGGGGACGACGTGGTGCCGATCCCGGGCACGCGCCGCGAGAAGTACCTTCAGGAGAACCTCGGCGCCACCTCGATCGAGCTGTCCGCCGACGACCTGGCCGCGATCGACGCCGCGGCGCCCGCGGACCGGGTGGCGGGGACGCGGTACGACGAGAACAGCCTGGCGGTCCTGGACCGCTAGCCGCCGCGCTTCCCGCCTGCCGCTCCCGTGGCGGCGGGGCGCTCGGCCGGGCCGCGTAGCCTGCGGGTATGCCGCTTTTCGAGGAGAAGGCCGACAGGGACGCCGTGGCCGTCCGCCTCCCCGTCCCCGTCCCCGTCCCTGAGACACTCGCCTTCCTCACCGGCGAGTGGCGCGTCGAGCGCACCGTCCGCGACCTCGCGGACGGTTCCGAGGGCCGCTTCACCGGTACGACGCTCTTCTCACCGCTGCCCGCCCCCGAATCCGGCGGCCTCCTCCACCAGGAGTCCGGCACCTTCACCTGGCACGGCATCGCCCGCCCCGCCGAACGCACGCTCCGCTTCCTGCCCGGCGAGGCGGCGGGCACCGCACGCGTGGAGTTCGCCGACGGCCGCTTCTTCCACGACCTCGACCTGCGCACGGGTCGCTGGACGACGGACCACCCCTGCGTAAGCGACCTCTACCGCGGCGAGTTCGAGGTGGCCGCCGCGGACCGCTGGCGCACCCGGTGGCGGGTCGGCGGCCCCGCCAAGGACCTGCTGCTCGTCACGGAGTACCGGCGGGCGGTCCGCGCCGAAGGTCCCGGCGACCGCTGACCCCTGCCGGGCGTCGGGGCGCAGGCGGGGGCGCAAAGACAGGCTCTCAGCCCACCCCGGCGCCCAGCACCTCATCACAAGCCACCCGCAGCCTCCGTACCCCCTCCGTGATCTCCCCCGGCCCCGCGACCGCCGCGAAGCTCAGGCGGACGTGGGCCGCCGAGGGCTCGGCCGCGAAGTACGGGCGGCCTGGGGCCACGGCCACGCCCGCGCGCAGGGCCGCGGAGGCGAACGCGGACTCCTCCGTGCCGTCGGGCAGCCGCAGCCACAGGTTGTAGCCGCCCGCGGGGACGTGCGGCACCGTGAGCTCGGGCAGGCGCAGCCGCAGCGCCGCCGCCATCGTGTCCCTGCGTTCCTTCAACTCGCCCGCCACCGCCCGCAGATGGCGTGGCCAGGCCGGGGAGCCCACCAGTTCGAGGGCCGCTTCCTGCAGTGGCCTCGGTACGAAGAAGTGGTCGACGACCTGGATGGCGCGCAGCCGCTCAAGGACAGGTCCGCGGGCCGCGAGCGCGCTGACGCGGAAGCTCGGCGAGGTGGCCTTGGTGAGCGAGCAGACGTGGACGACGACGCCGTCGCGGTCGTCGGAGGCGAGTGGGCGCGGCAGCGGCCCGGCGTCCTCGTGGACGAGGCGGCGCACGAAGTCGTCCTCGATGACGAAGGCCCCCGCCTCGCGGGCGATCCGCAGGACCTCGGGGCGGCGCTCGGCGGACAGCACCGCGCCGGTCGGGTTCTGGAACAGCGGCTGGCAGACGAAGACCCGGGCGCCCGTCGCCTCGAAGGCTGCCGCCAGGAGCCGGGGGCGCACCCCGTCGGTGTCCACGGGCACCGGCACGGGACGCAGCCCCGCGGCCCGGGCGATCGCCAGCATGCCTGGGTAGGTGGGGGATTCGACGAGGACCGGCGCCCCGGGCGGGGCGAGCGCCCGCAGCGCCGTCGTCAGGGCGCTCTGCCCGCCCGCGGTGATCAGCACCTCGGCGGCCGTGATCGCTCCGCCGATTCCTCGCGCGAACCACTCGCGCAGCTCCGGCAGGCCGTCGACCGGCGGTCGCCCCCACGCCCCGGGGCGCCGCCCGGCCCGTGCGAGGGCCGCCGCCATCGCGCGCTCGGGCTGCAGTGCCGGATCGAGGTAGCCGCCGTTGAACTCGATGATGCCGGGCGGCGGCGCGGCGAGGGTGGCGAGCACTCCGGACGCGTCGACCGAGCGCGGCACGAGTTCGGCGACGGCGTCGGCGCTCAGCGTCACCTCCTGCCAGGACGTGTCGCCGACGGGCGCGGCGGGCTCCGACGCCTCCGCGCGGAAGACGCCCGCGCCGGGGCGGGTGACGACGAGGCCCTCGGCGGCCAGCTGGCCCAGGGCCCGGGACACGGTCACCGGGCTCACCCTGAACCGCTCGACCAGCGCCCGGCTCGACGGCAGCTTTCCACCTGGCGAGTAGCGGTCAAGCTCCGCTCGCAGGCTTTTCGCCAGTTCACCCACACTGCTACTGTCATGCATGACAGCACAGGATAGCGCTACTCGCCCGACCCGGATAGCGGTCCCCGCCCTCGACGAGAAGCAGCGCCCCGCGCCCGCGTCCCGCCGCGCCGGCACCGTGATGGCCGCTCTCGGCGTGACCGCGTTCTCGCTCACCTTCCCCTCCACCGCCTGGGCTCTCGAGGGCATCGGACCCTGGAGCTTCGTGACCCTGCGCGGCGTGCTCGCCGCGTTGGTCGCGGGGAGCTGCCTGCTCGCCCTGCGCGTCGCCGTCCCGCACCGGCGGCACTGGTTCGGCCTCGCCGTGGTGGGCGTCGGCGTGGTCGTCGGGTTCCCGCTGCTGACCACGCTCGCCCTGCAGACGTCGAGCACCGCCCACGCGGCCGTGGTCGTCGGCCTGCTCCCCCTGACGACCGCCGCCCTCTCGGCGCTGCGTACCGGGGCCCGCCCCTCGCGCACCTTCTGGACGGCGGCGCTCGCCGGGGCCGCCGCAGTGATCGCCTTCACCGTGCAGCAGAGCGGCGGCGCCCTGACCACCGCCGACCTCTACCTCTTCGGCGCGCTGCTGATCTGCGCGGCCGGTTACACCGAGGGCGGCAGGCTCGCCAGGGAGATGCCCGGCTGGCAGGTGATCGGCTGGGCGCTGGTCCTGTGCCTGCCGCTCAACGCGGTGGGCGCGCTCGCGGCCCTGCCCCACGAGTCCTTCCACCTCACCGGGCACAGCACGGCGGGCCTGCTGTACGCGGCACTCGGTTCGCAGTTCCTCGGCCTCGTCGTCTGGTACCGGGGGATGGCGGAGATCGGCGTCCCGCGGGCCAGCCAGCTCCAGCTCGCCCAGCCGCTCCTGACGCTGGTCTGGTCGGTGTTCCTGCTCGGCGAGCACCTCACCGTGGCGGCGCCGCTCACCGCGGCCGCCGTCCTCGTGTGCATCGCGGTCACCCAACGGGCCCGCGACTGACCGGCCGTATACCCGAGGATGGCCCCAACTCCCGCCACTCGTCGTACACTTGCCGCCACAGTTCGCGACCGCAGAGCGGGACGAGGGGGCTCTCCAGATGCGTGCAACCGTAGGCGACGAGCTGGTGCTGCACGGCAGGATCGTCGGGCAGCACGACCGGATCGCGCAGGTCGTCGAGGTCCTGGGCCCGGACGGTGGCCCGCCGTACCGCGTCCGCTTCGAGGACGGCCACGAGACGCTGATGTCGCCGGGTCCCGACACCGTCGTACGGCATCAGGACCCGGCTTCCTAGGCCGTGTCCGCGCGGATCAGCGCGGTGGCCTCGCCGGTTCCTGGTAGTGGTCGGCGACGACACGGGCCATCGCGCCGATCCTGTCGACGCCGACCTCCTTCGCCGAGAAGTAGATGTGCCCGCGCACCTCGGGGAAGTCCTCGGCGAACGTGAGGTGCCGGGAGAGCTCCGCCGGGTCCTGCCAGGCCGCGGGCTGCGCCGGATCACCCGCCTTGTACAGGGCCTCGCCGATGTACAGCTTCACGTCCGTGCCGCGCACGACGTCGCTCCACCACGGGATCAGCTTGGCGTAGTCCGCGGCGGCGAAGCCGATGTTCCAGTACACCTGCGGGACGATGTAGTCGAGCCAGCCCTTCTTCACCCAGCCCCGCGTGTCCGCGTACAGATCGTCGTAGGTCTGCACCCCGGCCCGGGTATCCGACCCCGTCGGGTCCGTCGCGAGGTTGCGCCAGACGGCGAAGGGGCTGACACCGAACTGACAGTGCGGCCGCGCCTTCTTCACCCGGCCCGACATCTCCCGCACCAGCGTGTCGATGTTGTCCCGCCGCCAGGACGCCCGGTCCGGGAAGTCGCCGCCGTACTGCTCGAAGGCGGCGTCGTCGTCGAACTTCTGGCCCGCGACCGGGTAGGGATAGAAGTAGTCGTCCCAGTGCACCGCGTCGATCGGGTACCGGCGCACGGCGTCGAGCATCGCGTCCTGCACGAAGCGCCGCACCGCGGGCAGGCCCGGGTTGTAGTAGAGCTTCCCGCCGTACGGCAGCACCCAGTCGGGGTGCACCCGGGCGGGGTGCGTGGCCACAAGACGCGATGGGTCGGTGTGGTTGGCGACCCGGAAGGGGTTGAACCACGCGTGCAGCTCAAGGCCCCTGCGGTGGGCCTCGCGCACGGCGGTGCCCAGCGGGTCCCAGCCCGGGTCCTTGCCCTGCGTGCCGGTCAGGTACTCCGACCAGGGCTCGTACGGCGACGGCCACAGCGCGTCGGCGGTCGGCCGCACCTGGAAGACCACCGCGTTGAGTCTGCGGTCCACGGCCGAGTCCAGGTACGCCAGCAACTCGCTGCGCTGCTGCGCCACCGGGAGCCCCGGCTTGGACGGCCAGTCGCGGTTGACGACGCTCGCCAGCCACATGGCCCGCAGCTCGCGCCCCTTCTTCCGGCGCCGGCCGGGAGCGGCGGCCGCGTCCCCCGCCGTCGCGAGGCCCGCGACCGCCGCCGCGGCCACCAACGAGAAACCTCGACGTGACATACGCCTCATCTGCGTACCTCCTTGGCCAGCAGTCCTCCGGCACCCGTTGCCGGATGCGCACAGCATGCCCGACCCGGCCCCTCATGGACCCCTCATTGCGGAGTAACGTTCACGGCCGAGGCAGGCACCGCATCCATACGGGGGACGGGGGACCTGCCGGCCCCGTTGATCAGCGAAAGGCACGAGGTGACCGACTCCATGACCGATATCGCACGCGTCGGAGTGGTGGGCTGTGGCCAGATGGGCGCCGGAATCGCAGAGGTCTGCGCCCGCTCCGGACTGGACGTGAAGGTCGCGGAGACCACCGGCGAGGCCCTGGAGATCGGCCGGACACGGCTGTACAACTCCCTCTCCAAGGCGGCCGAGCGCGGCAAGATCTCCGAGGAGGAGCGCGACGCGACGCTCGACCGCCTCAGCTTCACCACCGACCTCGGCGAGTTCGCCGACCGTGACCTCGTCATCGAGGCCGTGGTGGAGAACGAGCAGGTAAAGACCGAGATCTTCCAGGTGCTCGACCAGGTGGTGACCCGGCAGGACGCGATCCTCGCCTCCAACACCTCCTCCATCCCGCTGGTGAAGCTGGCCGTCGCGACCTCGCGCCCGGACCAGGTCATCGGCATCCACTTCTTCAACCCGGCGCCGGTGCAGCAGCTCGTCGAGCTGATCCCGGCGCTGACCACGTCCGAGGGCACGATCAGCCGCGCTCAGGCCGTGGTCGAGAAGATCCTCGGCAAGCACGCGATCCGCGCCCAGGACCGCTCGGGCTTCGTGGTCAACGCGCTGCTCATCCCGTACCTGCTCTCCGCCATCCGGATGTTCGAGTCGGGCATCGCGAGCCGCGAGGACATCGACAACGGCATGGAGATGGGCTGCGCCCACCCGATGGGCCCGCTCAAGCTCTCCGACCTGATCGGCCTCGACACGGTCGCCTCGGTCGCCGACTCCATGTACGCCGAGTACAAGGAGCCGCTGTACGCCGCTCCCCCGCTCCTTCAGCGGATGGTGGACGCGGGCCGCCTCGGCCGGAAGTCCGGCTCGGGCTTCTACACGTACGCCTGACGGGACGCGCCCGAGCGGCGCACACCCCGTACGAACACGCTCCGTACCGACGGGCCCGGCACTCCTGCGAGTGCCGGGCCCGCGGCGTTCACACACCGTGTGCGCAGAAGGCTCGCATATGCCCATCGCACACTCTCCCGCCCTGCCCACCACGCGAGTTGACTTTCCGTGCGGAAGGAGGGGGGACGCGCCACTACAGAGAGGAGCGGACTCGTGACCACCGACGGCGAAATGGCCGTGGTCCCTGAGGAACTCGCGGAGTTACGACGCAGCCTGGACGTGGGCCTCGCCCGCGTCGACGGACGGCTGGCGTTGCTCACGCAGCACGACGAACAGACCGCCAAGAACGTGGAGACCATGGAGGCCCGGGTCGCCGCACTGGAGAACACCCGCTGGCCACTGCCGACGATCGTCGCTCTCGCGGCGGTCGCGGCGATCGCCGTGGCGGTCTGGCAGGCGATCGGCCATTAGCTGGCGCGCGCCTGGTTAGCGCGCGTCCTGGCCGAGGCGCAGATGGTGCAGGAGGAGGAGCGCCGCGGCCATGTTGGCGGCCGGGACCTCTCCGCGAGCCACCATGTCGGGTACCAGCTTGAGCGGGACCCACTCGCGGCGGTCCGACTCGAAGTCGTCTTCGGGGTGGCCGATGTACGTCCCTTCGTCGGACCAGTAGATGTGGTGCCGGGCGTCGGTGAGCCCGTTGGACGGCTCGACGCTCATTAGGTGCCGCAGGGGTCCCGGCCGCCAGCCGGTCTCCTCCTCCATTTCGCGTGCCGCCGCGTACGCGATGTCCTCGCCGTCCTCGACGACGCCGGCCGCGAGTTCCCACCCCCAGCTGTCGGTGATGAAGCGGTGCCGCCACAGCAGCAGCACTTCGTTGGCGTCGTTGACGACGGTGGCCACGGCGACGGGCCGCAGCCGTATGAGGAAGTGATCCAGATGCCGGCCGTCGGGTAGCTCGACATCTGCGAGATTGACGGTGAACCAACGGTTTCCGTACACAGTTTGTTCGCTCTGTTTCGTCCACTGCACGGTTCTGCCACCTTCCGCCGAGTAGATGGCAATATCGCAGCAGGCCGAATGTCGGAGCAGAGTGTGTACGGCTCGGAGCTGTGCGTATGCGCGGACGGCGCGGCGGCGCCGCTAGCGCGTCACAGCGGCACGCGCAGCGCCCCGTCGATCAGTGCGGCCGCCTCGGCCGTGCCCGCGCAGTCGCTGCGGACCAGGTGCTCCCGCACCGCGCGCAGCCGGTCGCGCAGCCGCTGGGACTCCATGCCCCGGGCCTGTTCTGCCATTTTCACCGCCGAGGCCACCGCCTCGTCGGTGTTGCCCTGGCGGAGCTCGATCTGGCTGAGCATGGCGAGGCGGTGCACCCGGCCGCGGTCGTGCGCCGGAGTGTCCACGGCCGCCGCGGCGTGCTCGTGGGCGCTGGCCAGATCACCGAGGCTGAGCAGCGCCTCCGCCACTTGCACGTTGACGAGCCCCGGCTGGACATAGCCCGTCTCGTCCGGCTCGCGGCCGCGCAGGATCCGGTCGGCCGCCACCTCCGCACGCCGGATGCAGGACAGCGCGCTCCTGCCGTCGCCCAGGTGCGCGTACGCCTTGGCCTGCATCGCGTACAGGTCGGATGCGAGGGCCGGGGTCAGGTCGCGTCCGGCGGCGCGCAGTGCGGCCTCGGCGAAGGCCACGGCCTGGCGGTACTCGCGCATGAACAGGGACTGGTTGACGAGGAGCGCGATCACGTACGCGCCGAGCCCCTGGTCTCCGCTCGCCTTGGCCAGCCGCAGCGCCTGGTGGAAGTAGCGCTGGGCGAGACCGTGCGCGTCGGAGTCGTACGCGCAGATGCCCGCGATGGCCACCAACCCGCCCGTGGAACGGTGCAGTTGGCGGCCCAGCTCGTCGGTGTAGCTGCCGCGCAGCAGCGGCGCGGCCTCGGCGTTGAGGAAGCCGACGATGCGGGTGCGGGTCGCGATGCCACCGGTCTTGCGGTACATCTGCTCGTAGTGGGTGCGGGCGGCGCGCATCATCTCGATGTCGGCCTTGCCGACCGGGTGCCGTCCACCGCGGGAGACGTCGACGTCCTCGGGCGGGTTCTCCCACTCCCAGACGGGCATCACGGCGGGCGTGCCGGTGACGGCGGGGGCGCCGAGCAGGTGCGGGCGCTGCTGTTCGTCGGAGCGCCACAGGGCGGTGGCCCGCTCCACGAACCCCGAGAGCGTGGAGGCGGTGGAGCCGGTGCGGGCGGCCGGCACACCGGGCAGGCCGAGGCCGATGTCGTCGAGGGTGACGGGCCGCTGCAGCCGGGCGGCGAGCACCTCGCAGATCAGGTCGGGCACCTGGCCCCGCGGCCGCTGACCCTTCAACCAGCGGGAGACGGCGGTGTGTTCGTAGCGCAACGCCAGTCCCCTGGCCCGTCCGGCCTGGTTCACATGTGCGGCGAGTCCCGCGTGGGAAATGCCCGCTTCGTCGAGGATCGCGTCGAGCAGGGTGTTGGGCTGCATGGGTGCCCTCCGGTGGCTCGGTGCTGTTCAGCGTAGTGGAGGGCCCTTCACACGGGGTGTGAACGGAGTGCCCGAATCCGGGGGGTGTGCGCTCTGCCGCGTGGGGTGTGGAATCGCTTGACTGAGATGCCTCATCAGTTAAGGAGGCCGGCCGGGCCGCCGGCTCCCCCTCGTACAGTGCGGCGGCCCTCATCGGCGTCATCCGTCCCGCCGTCTGCCCGACAACTCCATGGCGGGGCGGATGGCGCATGCCGTCTTCCCCGGTGCCCGGCCGCCCCGTGGGCCCGCTCTCAGCTCATGGTGCGGGCGCGCCGCCCAGGCTCCGGCTGCTGGACGGGGACCCGCACCCGGTCGTTGCGCAGCACGAGCAGGGCCGCGTCGTCGGACGGCGACCGGCCCGCGTGGCGGGCGAGCCGGGCATGGACCGCGCGGACCAGGCTTTGCGGTGAGACGGGCCGGCCACCTGCGGCCTCGGTGAGGGCGCTGCGCAGCGGGAAGAACGCGCCCGCGGCGTTGCGCTGCTCCTCCATGCCGTCCGTGTGCAGGATCAGCGCCTCGCCGGGCAGCAGCCGGCCGCAGCGCAGCACGGGCAGTTCGGCGGGGAGCGGGAAGGAACCGAGCGGCGGCAGCGGCTCACTGTCCGTCAGGGGCCGCGCCTGGCCGCTCAGCAGGTGGGGCCAGGGGTGCCCGCAGTTCAGCGCGGAGATCTCGCCCTCCTGGCTGATCTCAAGGAGCAGTACGGTCACGAACTCCTCGGCCGGCGGGGCGTCCGGTGCCGGGCCGCCGTTCGCGGGGTGCTCGGCGCGCGAGCGCTCCCGCAGGTACCGGCTGTGCGCTCTCTCCAACCTCCGAAGGACCAGCGGGAGTTCGGGCTCGTCGTGGGCCGCCTCGCGGAAGCTGCCGAGGACGGCGGCGACACTCCCGATGGCGGCGAGGCCGTGCCCGCGCACATCGCCCATGACGACCCGGACGCCGTGCTCGGTGGCCGCCACCTCGTACAGGTCGCCCCCGACGGAGGCGCCGCGCGACGCGGAGAGCCGACCGACGGCGAGCGCGAGCCCTTCGAGGCGGGGCGGCAGCGGCCGCAGCAGTACGTTCTGCGCGGCGCCCGCGACCTCGCGGACCTGCCGCAGCTCCCGCAGCAGCGCCCGATGGACGTGGCAGATGAGCCCGGCCCCGACGGCGAAGAAGACGGCGCTGCTGACGATCCGTGCCCCCATGCCGTCCTGCTGCGCGAGCGGACAGGCCAGTTTGTACGTGACCGCGCAGGCGCCCCACACCGTGGGAAGGAGCAGGGCGAGCGCGCGTCGGTGCCGCGGAGGCCGCGCCGGGCGGACGCGGTCAAGCACACGGGGAAGCAGGCGGGCACCCCGCCGGGCAGCCCCAGGTCTGGTACGCGTCATGCCCTCGGCCCCCCTAGGTCGTGTCCCAGGCCCTGTTCAGCGAGCAGGCCGGCGCTACGGCCGGATCGATTCTTACGACCGTATGGACCGATTGGACCATGCTGATTCCTCTTGCCACCCGAACGAGTGAGGGGCTCACCCGGTGGTCCGGATGAGCCCCTCGATGCGCCCCGTGTGCGCCTGTTGCCTACTGCCCGGCGGTGGCTACGCTCCGCGCAGCACCGCGCCCGTCCGCTCGGCCGCCAGGGCGACGGCCGCGTCGCGGGCCGCGGAGGCCTCGTCGACGGTGAGCGTGCGGTCGGCCGCCCGGAAGCGCAGCGCGTACGCCAGGGACTTCTTGCCCGCGCCGATCTGCTCGCCCTCGAAGACGTCGAACAGCCGGATGGACTCCAGGAGTTCGCCCGCGCCGCCGCGCAGGTAGTACTCGACGACGGCGGCGGGCACCTCGGCGTCGACCACGAGGGCGACGTCCTGGGTGGCCACCGGGAAGGTCGAGATGCGCGGTGCCTGGACGCCGCCTTCGCGTGCCGACTCGAGCGCGTCCAGGTCCAGTTCCATCGCACAGGTGCGCGCGGGCACGCCCAGCGCCTTCACGACGCGCGGGTGCAGCTCGCCCGCGTGGCCGACGGTGACGATCTCGCCGTCGACGACGACCTTCAGCAGGGCGCAGCGGCCGGGGTGCCACGGGCCGTACTGCCCCTGGTCGACGATGAGCTCGACACCGGCCTCCCGGGCGATGGTCCGCGCCGCCTCGACGGCGTCGGCCCAGTCCGCCGGGCGGCCCTTGCCCCACCAGCCGCCCTGCTCGCGGGCGCCCGCGAGGACGACGGCGGCGTGCCGGGGCTGGACGGGCAGCGCCTCGGTGAGGGAGGCGATCTCCTCGTCGGTGGGACGCCGGTCCACGGGCAGGCGCCCGGCGACCTTCAGCTCGTCCTGGGGGTGGAAGACCAGGCCGGTCTCGAAGAGGGCCAGGTCGTGCGAGCCCCGCCCGTCGTTGCGGCGGAGGGTGGCGAGCAGCCCGGGCAGCAGCGTCGTACGGAGCGCGGGCTCCTCGTCGGAGATCGGGTTGAGGAGCTTCACCACGCGGCGCGCGGGGTCGTCCGGCTCCAGGCCCAGCTGGTCGAAGACGCCCTCGCCGATGAAGGGGTAGCTCAGCGCCTCCACGTAACCGGCGCCGGCCAGCGCGCGGCCGACGCGGCGGTGCAGCCGCTGCCGCTCGGTCAGGCCGCGGCCCGCCGGGGGCTTGGGCAGCGTCGAGGGCAGGTTCTCGTACCCCTCAAGGCGGATGACCTCCTCGGCGAGGTCGTTCGGCTCGGCGAGGTCGGGGCGCCAGGACGGCACGGTGACGGTCAGGGTGTCCTGCCCGTACACGTCGCAGCCGACCTCCTGGAGGCGGCGTACGACGGTCTCGCGGCCGTAGACGACACCGGCGACGCTGTCCGGGTGGTCGGCCGGCATAGTGATCGTGCGCGGCCCGGTCGGGGCGATGACCTCGGTGACGCCGGCCTCGGCGCTGCCGCCCGCGAGGAGCACGAGCAGGTCGACGGTGCGCTGCGCGGCGGCTGCCGCGGCCTGCGGGTCGACGCCGCGCTCGAAGCGCTTGGACGCCTCGGATGCCAGCTTGTGGCGGCGCGCGGTGCGGGCGATGGAGATCGCGTCGAAGTGCGCGGCCTCGATCACCACCTCGGTGGTGCCGCGGACCTGCCCGGTCTCCGCGTCCGTCTCGGAGTCCGCGATCTCGGTGTTGGCGCCGCCCATGACGCCCGCGAGGCCGATGGGGCCGCGGTCGTCGGTGATGACCAGGTCCTCGGCGTCCAGGACGCGCTTGGTGCCGTCGAGGGTGGTGAACTTCTCGCCCTGCTCGGCCCTGCGGACGCCGATCGTGCCCTGGACGCTGGAACGGTCGTACGCGTGCAGGGGCTGGCCGAGCTCCATCATCACGTAGTTGGTGATGTCGACGGCGAGCGAGATCGGGCGCATGCCGACCTTCTGCAGGCGGCGCTGCAGCCAGATCGGGGAGCGGGCCTCGGGCTGCAGGCCCGTGACGGTGCGCGCGGTGAAGCGGTCGCAGCCGAGCGGGTCGCTGATCTTGACCGGGTAGCCGAAGGAGTTCGGCGCGGGCACGTCGAGCAGCGCCGGGTCGCGCAGCGGCAGGCCGTACGCGATGGCGGTCTCGCGGGCGACACCGCGCATCGAGAGGGCGTACCCGCGGTCGGGCGTGACGGCGATGTCGAGGACCTCGTCGACCAGCTCGAGGAGCTCGATGGCGTCGGTGCCTGCCTCGTGCTCGGGCGGCAGGACGATGATGCCGCCGGAGCCGTCGTCGCCCATGCCCAGCTCGTCACCGGAGCAGATCATGCCGTGCGAGGTCCTGCCGTACGTCTTGCGGGCGGCGATGGCGAAGTCGCCGGGCAGGACGGCGCCGGGCAGGACCACGACGACCTTGTCGCCGACGGCGAAGTTCCGGGCGCCGCAGACGATCTCCTGCGGCTCACCGGTGCCGTTGGCCATGCCGACGTCGACGGTGCAGAAGCGGATGGGCTTCTTGAAGCCCTCGAGCTCCTCGATGGTGAGGACCTTGCCCACGACGAGCGGGCCCTTGAGGCCCGCGCCGAGCTGCTCGACGGTCTCGACCTCGAGGCCGACCTCGATCAGCTTGGCCTGCACGTCGCGGCCGGTCTCGGTGGCGGGGAGGTCGACGTACTCCCGCAGCCAGGAAAGCGGGACCCGCATCAGATCTCCATCCCGAACGGCCGGGTGAACCGGATGTCACCCTCGACCATGTCTCGCATGTCTTCGACGTTGTGGCGGAACATCAGCATCCGTTCGATGCCGAACCCGAAGGCGAATCCGCTGTACTTCTGGGGGTCGACGCCGCAGGCGGTGAGCACCTTGGGGTTGACCATGCCGCAGCCGCCGAGCTCGATCCAGCCCTCGCTGCCGCAGGTGCGGCAGGGGCGGTCGGCGTTGCCGACGGACTCGCCGCGGCAGACGTAGCAGACCATGTCCATCTCGGCGGACGGCTCGGTGAACGGGAAGTAGTTCGGCCGCAGCCGGGTCTTCATGTCCGGGCCGAAGAGCGACTGGACCATGTGGTCCAGGGTGCCCTTGAGGTCGGCCATGGTCAGGCCCTCGTCGACGGCGAGCAGCTCGATCTGGTGGAAGACCGGGGTGTGCGTCGCGTCCAGCTCGTCCGTGCGGTACACGCGGCCGGGGCAGACGACGTAGACCGGCGGCTCGCGGCGTTCGAGGAGCGCGCGGGCCTGCACGGGCGAGGTGTGCGTACGGAGCACGACACCGGACTCTCCCCCAGTGCCGAAAGCCTGGGAGGTACCCCCACCGCCTTCGGCGCCCTCGGGCCCCTGGACGAAGAACGTGTCCTGCATCTGCCGGGCGGGGTGGTCGGGCGTGAAGTTCAGGGCGTCGAAGTTGAACCACTCCGCCTCGACCTCGGGCCCCTCCGCGACCTCGTAGCCCATCGAGACGAAGACGTCGGCGACGCGCTCCATCATCGTGGTCAGCGGGTGCCGGGCGCCGGCGGGCGTGCGGTCGTACGGCAGCGTGACGTCCACCGCCTCCTCGACCAGGACGCGGGCGTCGCGCTCGGCCTCCAGCTCGCTCTGGCGGGCGGCGAGCGCCTTGCTCACGGCGCCGCGGGCCATGCCCACGCGCTTGCCCGCCTCGGCCTTGGCCTGCGGGGGCAGCGCGCCGATCTCGCGGTTGGCGAGCGCCAGCGGCGAGGTGCCGCCGGTGTGCGCGATCTTGGCCTCCTGGAGCGCGTCGAGGGAGTCCGCGGCCGCGAAGGCGGCGAGCGCCTCGTCCCGCATGCGCTCGATCTCTTCAGGTTTCAGTGCCTCGACCTCAACAGGGTCGTACGACTTGTTCGGTGCCGACATCTCTTCCCGTGCTTCCGATTGGCTGGCGGATGGGTCCCCGTCAACGACTCGGAGACAAGCTGTCCCGGATTTGGGGACACAAAGTGCCAACGACCGAGTCTAACGGGGGTGCGGTGAACGAATGAGCCCGCGGGCTGCTCAGGCGGTCCCCGACAGGGTCACTGGAGATACGCCGGGGCCCCCACGGGCAACGTAAATCGGAACTGGGCACCGCCGCCGGGCGCGCGGCCGACCGTGATCGTCCCGCCGTGCGCCTCCACGATGCCCTTCACGATGTACAACCCCAGTCCCGTCCCGCCGCGCTTACTGCCCCGCCAGAAGCGGGTGAAGACACGGCCCATCGACTCCTCCGGAATGCCGCAGCCCTCGTCGCTCACGGTCACGGCGGTCTCGGCGCCGCCCCGCTCGCGCGGCGAGGAGGAGGCCGCCGCCTCAATGGTGACGGTTCCCTCACCGTGCCGCACGGCGTTTTCCAGCAGGTTGCTCAGCACCTGGTCGATCTTGTCGGGGTCCGCCCAGAGGTCGGGCAGCGGCTGCTCGACGCGGACGAGGAAGCGGTCGGCGTCCTGGCCGGCCGCGACGTGCGCCTGGATGTGGCGGCCGACGGCGGCGCCGATGTCGACGGGCTGGCGGCGCAGCTCAAGGCGGCCGGAGTCGATGCGGGAGATGTCGAGGAGCTCGGCGATCAGCCGGGTGACGCGGTCCGCGTCGGCGTCGACGGTCTCCAGCATCAGCTTCTTCTGGTCGTCGGTGAACCGCTCCCACTTGGCGAGCAGGGTCGCCGTGAAGCCCTTGACGGAGGTGAGGGGCGAGCGGAGCTCGTGGGCGACCGTGGCGATCAGCTCGGCGTGGCTGCGCTCGGTGCGGCGGCGGGCCTCGGTGTCGCGCAGGGAGACGATGACGCGGCGTACGGGCCCGGTGCGGGCGGTGCGTACGTAGCGGGCGGTGACCAGGATCTCGCGGCCGCCGGGCAGGAGCAGGTTGCGCTCGGGCTGGCCGTTGCGGATGGCGAGGCCGCCGTAGGGGTCGGTCAGCTGCCACCAGCGGCGGCCTTCGAGGTCCTCTAAGGGGAGGGCGTGCTCCAGGGGGGCGCCGAGGGCGTCGGTCGCGGGGACCGCGGTGATGCGCACCGCCGCCGCGTTGAAGCAGATGACGCGGCCCGCCTCGTCGGCGACGACGAGCCCGTCGGGCAGCTCGTCGGGGTCGAGTCCGAGGTCGCCGAGGTCACCGGGGCCGTCGCGGTCCGTGCGAGCACGGACGACGCCCTGCACTCCCGGTGCTCTGCTCGTGCCGACGCTCATTCCCCGTACCCCACCTCTCGGACTGTCGGTGAGCCCGTCACACTACTAGCTCGATGTGACGGAGCGGACCCCCTCAGCGAGTACTGGCGGCGCGCTGTGCACGGGCGGACGCATAGAGGCACACGGCCGCGGCCGTCGCGAGGTTGAGGCTTTCGGCTCTGCCGTGGATCGGAACGCGCACCACCGCGTCGGCGAGTGCGCGGGTCTCCTCCGGGAGTCCCCAGGCCTCGTTGCCGAAGACCCAGGCGGTGGGGGTGCCCATGGTGCCCCGGTCGAGTTCGGTGTCGAGGTCGTCCGCACCGGCCCCGTCCGCGGCGAGGATGCGTACGCCCGCGTCCTTGAGCCCTCGGACGGCCTGCTCGACGGGTACGCCCACGGCGACGGGCAGATGGAAGTGCGAACCGACCGACGCGCGCACCGCCTTGGGGTTGTAGAGGTCCACCGAGGCGTCCGTGAAGACCACGGCGTCGGCGCCCGCGGCGTCCGCGCAGCGCAGCACGGTCCCGGCGTTCCCGGGGTCGCGGACGTTGGCGAGGACGGCGACGAGCTTCGGGCGGCCCGCGATGACCTCGTCGAAGGGCACGTCGAGGAAACGGCAGACGCCGACGAGGCCCTGGGGGGTGACGGTCGTCGAGATGTCGGCGATGACGTCCTCGTGGGCGAGGTGCACCCGGGCCCCGGCGGCCCGCGCCTCCCCCACGATGTCGGCGTACCGCTCGGCGGCGTCGACGGTGGCGAACAGCTCGACCAGGGTGTCCGCGTACGCGGCGGCCTCCCGCACGGCCTGCGGCCCCTCGGCGAGGAACAGCCGCTCCTTCCCCCGGAAATTCCGCTTGGCCAGCCGCCGGGCCGCGCTGACGCGGGGCGACTTGGGGGAGATCAATTCGGGGGCGGCAACCATTCAACTCACCTCGGGACGGCGCCCCGATAGGGGCGCGGGGAACTGCGCGACCAGCCGAGAACGGACCCGCGGACGGCAGGAGACAGCACAGGGCGGACGAGACCCCGAACGACAGCGGACCCGCAAGCCAACCGGCTCACGGGTCCGAAATCACGCTCGGCTCAGCGAAGCGTCACGCCGCCTTCGGCGCGTTGACGTCCGACGGCAGCGCCTTCTGCGCGACCTCGACGAGCGCGGCGAACGCGTTCTCGTCGTTGACGGCCAGCTCCGCGAGGATCTTGCGGTCCACCTCGACGTTGGCGGCCTTCAGACCCTGGATGAAGCGGTTGTAGGTGATGCCGTTGGCGCGGGCAGCGGCGTTGATGCGCTGGATCCACAGCTGACGGAAGTCGCCCTTGCGCTTCTTGCGGTCGTTGTAGTTGTAGACCAGGGAGTGGGTGACCTGCTCCTTGGCCTTGCGGTACAGGCGCGAGCGCTGGCCGCGGTAGCCGCTGGCCGCTTCGAGAATCGCCCGACGCTTCTTGTGGGCGTTTACTGCCCGCTTGACGCGTGCCACTGTTTAACTCCTTGTAGCGGGGCCGTGGTTGGACTCACACGACCCGGTATCGATTGGGTCCCGGTCAGAGGTCAGGTGCCGTGTCCGGCACCCGAGCTCACTTGCCGAGAAGCTTCTTGATCTTCTTGGCGTCGCCCGGGGCCATCTCGGCGTTGCCGGTGAGGCGACGCGTCAGACGGGACGACTTGTGCTCGAGCAGGTGGCGCTTGCCGGCGCGCTCGCGGAGCACCTTGCCGGAGCCGGTGACCTTGAAGCGCTTGCTGGCACCGCTGTGCGACTTGTTCTTCGGCATAGCGCCGTTCTCTCCTCGTCAGTGGCGTTCCGATGCCCGGTCGTTAAACCGGGCATCCGGGAGCCATATGTATCGGTTGGCATCCCCTGGACTCGCGTCCACGGGATCAGGCCTCGGCAGAAGCCTCGGCCGGGGCCTCGGCGGGAGCCTCGTCGAGCTCCTCCCCCTCGGCGGAGTTCTGCGAGCGGCCAGGGTTGGCCTTCGCGTCCGCCTTGCGGGCCGCCTGGGCCTCACGGGCCTCGGCCATCGCCTCGGTCTTCTTCTTGTGCGGACCGAGAACCATGATCATGTTCCGGCCGTCCTGCTTCGGGTTCGACTCGATGAACCCAAGGTCCTCGACGTCCGAAGCGAGACGCTGCAGCAGTCGGAAGCCCAGCTCGGGGCGGGACTGCTCACGACCACGGAACATGATCGTGATCTTGACCTTGTCGCCCTGCTTGAGGAACCGGACGACGTGACCCTTCTTGGTGTCATAGTCGTGCGGGTCGATCTTCGGCCGGAGCTTCATCTCCTTGATGACCGTGTGCGCCTGGTTCTTGCGCGCTTCACGGGCCTTCATGGCCGACTCGTACTTGAACTTCCCGTAGTCCATGAGCTTGCAGACCGGCGGACGCGCAGTCGCGGCCACCTCGACCAGGTCGAGGTCGTACTCCTGCGCAAGCTCCAGGGCCTTGGCAAGCGGGACAATCCCGACCTGCTCGCCGCTGGGACCGACAAGTCGCACCTCGGGAACGCGAATCCGGTCGTTGATGCGGGGCTCGGCGCTGATGGATCCTCCTCGGTAGCACCACGCGACCGTCTGGCGGACAGCCGCGTTACGTCTGTTGACTGGACCAACCGAACGAGGCCACAAAAAATGCCCCGACCGATCACAGAAGGGGCTCCACGTACTACCGGAGCACCTCCGCGGTGATCGCGGGGCGCACATCGGGCGACCCGAAGCCTTGGGGACTTCGGCCGCCTGACCGGTGACCCGCCGCTCCGGGGAGCGGTCAGGTGGGAGATCGGAGCCTCCACTTGTGGGCCGGACCCTCGCGTTGGCACGCGGGTGTCCAGCCGGTCGTTACACAAGGTTAGCAGCTCTGCCCGGGTGGGGCGAACCAGCTCGCGCGGCGGCTCCCGGGGCCCGGGCCGCGCGGGGCTCGGCATATCGTGTGGCACATGAGCGACGCGACCCCCACCCCCGAGTCCCCCGCAGGCGCCGGGCCCGACTCCCCCGACTTCGACACCCTGACCCGTGACATCGCGGACGTCCCCGCGGTCGAGGTGATCACCACGGTGGCGGTCCACCTGATGAGCGCCGCCGCCGTGAACCTCGGTCTCGCCGAGGGCGGCGAGGGCCACAAGGACCTGGACGAGGCCCGCAAGCTGATCCACTCGCTGGCCGGACTGATGGACGCGAGCGCCACGGAGATCAGCTCGTTCCACGCGGCGCCGCTGCGTGACGGCCTGAAGTCGCTGCAGCTGGCGTTCCGCGAGGCGTCCCTGGTGGCCGACGAGCCGGGTCAGGGGCCCGGCGAGAAGTACACGGGCCCGGTCTTCGGCTGAGCCTTCACCTTCACACCGTACGTACGTAGAGGGGCTCGCCCGGTGGCGTCGCCTCGGCCGGCAGGAGTGCCAGGTCGAGGCCGCGCACCAGGCGGGCCCTCAGTGTTTCGTCGGCGGCGATCCGCCGGGCCACCCGCTGGGCGGCCTCGGCGGGGTCCGCGGCCGGGTCGAGGACCAGGGCGAGGGTGCCGTCGGCGTGGCCGGGGCCCAGGTGGGCGCGGAGCACGCCGGGCTCGGCGGCGACGGCCGCGCGCACCGCGCCGGTGACGGCGGGGTCCGCGAGCGGGTCGGCGCTGGCGCGCCCCTCGGCGAGCGCGAGCAGGGCGGAGCGGCCCAGCTCGTAGGGGACGGGGCCCGCCAGGTCCAGGACGATGGTGTCGGCCTGCTCGTGGGCGGCGGCCTGCAACGCCTGGTGCAGCGGTACGGCGACGGGGCGGGCGGCCGGGTCCCAGAGGGCGAGGGCCTCGATGGAGGTGAAGGCGGGCAGCGCCTTGCGGTCGCCCGCCTTGAGGGTGGGGACGGCCATGTCGCTGGTCTTCTCGCGGCGCAGCCCGTTCTCGTCCTCCTCCACCTCGCCGAGCACGGCGACGACGGGGACGAGGAGCCGGGCGCCGGCCAGGGCCCGCAGGACCGGGCCGTGGGCCGTGCGGTCCTCGGACCAGGCGGCCAGCGCCTCGGCCAGCCGGGGGTCGGCGGTCCCGTCGTCGTCGGAGAATCCCGGATCGGGAATGTTCTTGTTCGCCATGTCCGCCGTGCTTGCCTTGTTCGCCATGTTCGCCACGTGTCGACCCTACAGAGCGGGTCCGGCACCCCGGCGGGGCGCTCCCGACCGGGTCCGCCACAGCTGGACCGCCGCCGCGAGCAGCGCGACGCCGAGGCCCCCGGCGACCGGTCCCACCCAGCCCGCGGGCCCGTCGTCGCCCGTCTCCGCGTCCGGGCCAGGACCGAAGTAGCGCGCGCCGTGGGCCGCCGTGCGCGGCTCGGCGGGTCCGGGCTCGATCCTGGCGCCGCGGGTCAGCGCCGCCGCGGGGTCGATCAGGCCGAAGCCCCGGGAGTCGTCGCGGCCGCCGGAGGGGGCGTCGCGGGCGGTGTCCTCGAGGAGCTGCTTGATCTGGGCGGGGGCGAGCGCGGGGTGGGCGGCGCGGATCAGGGCGACGGCGCCCGAGACGAAGGCGGAGGCGGCGCTGGTGCCCCAGCCCTCGTAGTATTTGTGGTCGGGGTCGGCGATGACTATGTCGTCGCCGGGCGCCGCGACGGTGGCGTACCAGCGGCGGGTGGAGAACGAGGCGCGGGCGCCGTTCTCGTCGACGGCCGTCGCTGCGATGACGCCGGGGTAGGCGGCGGGGTAGGAGATGTGGTCGCCGCGTTCGCCGCCGTTGCCCGCGGAGGCGACGACGGCGACGCCCTTCTTCAGGGCGTACTGCACGGCGGCGTCCTCGGCCGGTTCGGGGTGGGCGGATTTCGAATCGTCGCCGAGGGAGAGGTTGATGACGTCCGCGCCGTGGTCGGCGGCCCAGCGGATGCCGTCGGCGAGGGCGTTGCCGCGGGTGTCGCGGGCCTTCTTGCGGGCGGGGTCGCCGTCCTCGAGGATCACGCGGACCGGCAGGATCTTCGCGTCGGGCGCGATGCCGAGTACGCCGTCGGCGCGGCCCTGGCCGTGTCCGTGGCCCGCGATGATGCCGGCCATGGCGGTGCCGTGCCGGGCCCAGGCCCGGTCGCCGCGGCGGGCGCCGAAGCCGACCATGTCCTCGCCCTTGAGGACACTGCCCGCGAGGTCCGGGTGCTCGTCGTCTATGCCGGTGTCCAGGACGGCGACGGTGATGCCCGCGCCCTTGGTGGTCCGCCAGGCCTCGCTGGTGTGCATGGCGTCGAGGGCCCACTGCTGGGCGCGGATGCCGTCGTCGGCGTGGGCGGTGGCGGCCGGGGCGAGCGCGAGCAGGGCCGTCGCGGCGGCGACGAGTGTCCGGCGGATGCTCATGACTTCTTCTCCGCGGCCGCGATGGTCTTGCGCAGGCCGCGCTCGACGCGGTCGGCGATGCCTTTCGCCTCGTGGCCGAGGCCCGCCTGGGCGGGCGACGACGTGGTGTTGGTGCCCATGGCCTCGGTGGCGGGCTCGGGGTCCGTGACGACGCGGCCGTCGGCGAATCCCGAGACGGCGTAGGCGACGACGGGGGCGTCCGGGAGCACGGACATCGTCCAGGAGGCGCGCTGGGTGTCGCCGAAGCCTTCGGCGGGGGTGCCTTTGGCCGCGTACGGGCGGGGCATGAGGTCGGGCCGTCGGTCGAGCCCCTCCTCGGTGAAACGGTCGCGCAGCGTCCGCATGCCGTCGGCGTCCGCCTTGGTGAACAGCAGCCCCACGGTGGTGACATGGCTGCGGGTGGCGTCGGTGTACGTGGCGCGCAGCAGCCGCAGACAGCCTGCCGGGGCGAGGGCCTTGCGCAGCAGCGGGTCGAAGGCGTCCTTGCAGCCGCTGTCGGGCGCGACGGCGATCCGCGTCCACGAGCGGTCCGCGCCGCCGGGGCCCGCGCCCTCGCCCTTGAGCGCGGGCGGGAAGAGCCGGTCGACGGGCACGCTGTGCCAGAGCCCGCCGGTGACGGTGTACGCGCTGCGCGTGGCGCCCCCGGCCGCGGACTCCCCCGTCAGCCAACTCCCGGTCACCGCACCCCCGATGAGCCCGAGCCCGAGCACGGCGCAGACCGCGGCGGCGACCGCGCGGGGGCGGGCCCAGCCGCCGACGGGCCGCAACCGCGTGGTGCTGTCGTCATCCATGGCGGGCCGCGCGAACGACACGAAGGGCCGTCCCGCGCCGGGCACCGGCTTCGGATCGACGGCTCCGGCCGTGCGGCGGGACGTGATCGTGGTGGCGACGGGGCGGGCGCCACGCGGTGCGGGGCGAACCGCGGTTGCCTCAGGAGGGGGCGAGGGCGCGTCGGCCGGGCGGGACGTCGCCGGAGCGGGCGGCGGCGTGGCGGGGCGCGGGGGCGTGGCTGCCGGTGCGGCGGGGGGCACCGGGCCCAAAGCGCTCGGCGGGCCGGGGAAGCCGGAGGTGCTCGACGGCTGCGGGTCGTGGACTCCGGACGCGGGTGGCCCGGCCGGTATCGGCGGGGTGTCCGGCAGGCGGGCCGAAGCGGGGGGCGGGGGCGGGGCGGTGGGGCCGGGCGCCGCACGGTCCGCGGACGCCTCGTGGCCGGTCGACGTCTCGCGTTCCGCGCGGGCCTGTTCGAAGGGGGCCAGCAGGTCCTCTATGCGGGCCGAGCGGCTCAGCTCGTCGTCGCTCGCCGCGGAGGCGGGCCGCGGGCTGTCGAGTATCCAGTCCTGGTCGACCGGCGGGCGGACGTCGGGGAAGCGGGCGGACGGTGCGGGCGGCGGGTCGGCGGCCGGGTCCGTCAAGGACGGGTCGGCGGGGGCCGGCGGGGCCGGGGGGCGGGGAGGCGTGGCGGGGCGCGGCGGGATGGGGCTGCGAGGCGCCTCCGTGCTCATGCTCCCCCGCTCTCCTCGCGCTCCGGCCGGCCGGAGCGCGAGGCCGGCGAGGCTCTGTGGACGCCGCTTCGTCAGGCTCCGTCCGCGTCACTCTACGGGCTGACGTCGGGCGCGAGGGAACCCAGTCCGCACCCCGGGCGATCTGCCCGGATCATCCCCCTACCCTCCGGTAATCGTGTCTGGCAGGCTTCGGCCATGACAGCCCGTGCAGCAGACCGGGCCCGTTACGACCGGGCCACCGCGCATCTCGACGCCCCCCTCGCGATCGTCGATCTGGCCGCCTTCGACGCGAACGCGGACGATCTCGTGCGCCGGGCCGGCGGCAAGCCGATCCGGGTCGCGAGCAAGTCCGTGCGCTGCCGTGCCCTGCTCGAACGGGTCCTGGCCCGCGACGGCTTCGCCGGGGTCATGTCGTTCACGCTCGCCGAGTCGATGTGGCTCGCCGGGTCCGGCTTCGACGACGTGCTGCTCGCCTACCCCTCGGCGGACCGGGCCGGGTTCGCGCGGCTGACCGCCGATCCGAAGCTCGCCGCCGCGGTGACCGTGATGGTCGACGACCCGGCCCAGCTGCGGCTGATCGACGAGGCCAGGGACGGCGGGACCGAAGAGGTGCGGGTCTGCCTGGAGTTGGACACCTCCTACCGGGTGCTCGGCGGACGCGTCCGCGTCGGCGCGCTCCGTTCGCCGCTGCACTCCCCCGTGCAGGTCGCCGCCCTGGCCCGCGCCATCGTCCGGCGGCCGGGGTTCCGGCTCGTCGGTGTCATGGCGTACGAGGGGCATGTCGCGGGGGTGGGCGACGCGGTCGAGGGGCACCCGGCGCGCTCCCGGGCGATCCGGCTGATGCAGACGGCGGCCCGCAAGGAGCTGGCCGCGCGCCGGGGGCGGACCATCGCCGCGGTGCGGGAGGCCGCGCCCGACCTGGAGTTCGTGAACGGCGGCGGGACCGGCAGCGTGCAGCACACCGCGGCCGAGCGCGCGGTCACCGAGATCGCCGCGGGTTCCGGGTTGTTCGTGCCGCGGCTGTTCGACAACTACACGTCGTTCAGCGGGCGTCCGGCCGCGCTGTTCGCGCAGCCCGTGGTGCGGCGGCCGGGCGCGGGCACCGTGACGGTGCTGGGCGGGGGCTATCCGGCGTCGGGGGTCGCGGGCCCCGACCGCTCGCCGGTGCCGTATCTGCCCGAGGGGCTGCGGTACGACCCGCAGGAGGGCGCGGGCGAAGTGCAGACGCCGCTGCACGGGCCCCCGGCCGACGACCTGCTGATCGGCGACAAGGTGTGGTTCCGGCACGCCAAGGCCGGTGAGCTGTGCGAGCGGTTCGAGACGCTGCACCTGGTCGAGGGCGACAGGGTGACGGCGAGCGTCCCGACGTACCGGGGCGAGGGCCACACCTTCCTCTGACCCCGCGGCCGGTCAGGGCGTCACGGCGGCTCACGGCGTCGCGCCGACGTCCTCGCCCACGCCGCCGCCCGTCGCGCTGTCGTCGACCGAGCGGATGCCGTCGGTGATCTCGTCCAGGACGGAGACGCGCGGCGCGTCGTCGCCGGCGCCGATGGCGAAGCGGACGATGACCGGGGACTCCGACCCGACGCTCGACTTGAACGCGAGCGACTGGACGTAGCCGCCGGGGCCCTTGGCGGTGTGGACGCGCCAGCGCACGAGGTAGCCGGTGCGCCCGGCGACGGCCACCTGGCCTTCCTTGACCTTCTCGTGGCCGGTGAGGCCGCCGTAGGGCTTGTTGTCCAGTTTGTCGTGGTCGAAGGCGTCGTCCGCCGCGTCCTCGATGTCGCCGAGGGCGAGCGCCTTGGGGTCGCTCTCGTCGGTGTTCGTCACGGTGCTCGACGTGACGGTGCCCTCGCGGCAGAGTCCGGAGTCGCCGGGGCAGTCGATGATGTCCGGGGTCTGGATGGTCGCGCCGCCGCCGAAGGAGTCGTCGTCCTTCTCCCACCCGTCGGGGACGGGGAGCGTGATGCCGTTGAGGTCGTCGACGAGGGTGTCCGGGTCGGGGTCGGGGCTCGGGGACGCGGACTTCGTCGCGGTCGGCGTCGGGCTGTTCGTGACGGGCGCGGTGGGCGCCGGTGCGCCGCCCTTCGGGTCGCCGTCGTCCTTGGTCAGGACGACGGCGCCCGTGCCGATCGCGCCGACGAGGACGACCCCGGCGGCGGCCAGGGCGACGGTCTTCCCCCGGCCGCCGCCCGGGACGGCGGGCGCCGGCACGGCCGTGGCGTCCGGCGACGGGCCGAAGCCCTGCTGCGTCCCGGGCACTTGGGGGTGCTCGGGGGTCCGCCGGTGCTCGGTCCAGGCGGTTCCGTCCCACCAGCGTTCGACGGCCGGCGCCGAGGGGTCCGAGTACCAGCCGGGAGGGGGCGACATGCTCATCCCGGCACTCTAAGCGGTGTCCGGGAATCGTGCCGCGATGATCAGTACACCGAGTCCACCTGGTCGGGGACGACGGAGCCGTCGCCGCGCAGGACGGGTCCCTTGCCCCCGCCGTGCTTGTTGTACGCGCCCGTCGAGCAGGGGTAGCGGCCCGGCTTCTGCTTCAGCGGCTCGATGAACATGGGGTTCACGACCCAGCGGCCGTCCGCGTTGTCGTACGCGCGGCACATGACCTCGTCCTTGTTGCGGTTCAGCACGAGGTGCGCGCCGGTCGCGTCGCCGACGAAGGTCACGTCGGTGTCGGCGTCGCCGCCGCCGAGCGCGATGCGGTGGGCGCGGTCCTGCTTGGCCCAGGCCTTCTTGCCCTTGAGACGGAAGATCTCCTGGTTGATCCAGCAGCGCTTGCCGTCGATGTACGGGATGGCCTCGCCCTTGTTGACGGGGACGTTGCCGCAGCCCTGGTTGTAGGTGGTGATGCGGCCCTTGCGGTCGAGGACCGAGCGGATGGCGACGGTGTGTTCGCGGTCGATGCCGACGCTCTTCGACCAGACCTCGGTGACCGGCTCCGAGCCCGCCGAGACGATGTAGACGTCGAAGCCGGCCTTCTTGAGGGTGCGGATCAGATCGCGCTGCTGGTCGTAGTAGCGGACGTAGCCGGGGATCTCGTGGGTGCCGACGGTCTGGGTGGCGCCGACGGGGGCGGCGAGGGCCTCCTTGCGGGCCTTCGCGGCGTACGACTCCAGTTCGGGGACGGTGTGACCGGCGAAGAGCTGGGGCACCCAGGCGTACTGCGGGACGGTGTGGCGGTGGTCCCACGTCCCGGCGAAGGCGGCGGCGCCGCTCATCGTCTTCCCGTCCTCGCGCACCTCGAAGATCTCGTCCGCGCAGGCGGTGTTGGTGGAGGTGGGCAGCGGCCTGCCGACCGGGACCTTCGTGCCGCAGGCCTTGGTGAGCGCGCGGTGGGCGTCGTCGGTCATCCACTTGCTGGTGGACTTCCAGCTCTTGGGGCGCAGGATCTTGTCGTGCCGCAGGGACCAGGCGATGGTCGCGTCGGTGACGTCGTTCTTGGTGACGGTGTTGTCCCAGTCGAAGGCGGCGACCGGGCGCTTTCCGCCGTGTCCGAGGTGCGGGCGGGAGCAGCGGCCGCGCTCGTCGATCACGCGCTGCAGCCGGGCGCGGTTGTCGCCGTACCAGGTCAGCTTCTTCGAGAGCTGCGGGCAGTGCGCGGCAGTGGTACGGGGGTTCGCGGGCGTGGCGGCGGCCGCGGGGAGAGCTGCCGGTACGGCCGCCAGGGCGGCGGCCGTGGCCAGGGTCAGCGCCAGAATGTGTCGGTTACGCATGTCAGTGGACCGTACATCAGTCCTACGAGGCTGACGATGGTGCCGACGCCCCGTACACCGTGTCCCGCTGATCGGGGATCACCGAGCCGTCCGTACGGCGCACCGGGCCCGCGCTGCCGTCGGGCCGGGTGTAGCCGGTGGTGGCGCACGGGTAGGGGTCGGCCTTCTGGCCCTTGGGCTGGATGAACATGGGGTTCACCAGCCAGCGGCCGTCGCCGTTCTCGTAGGCGCGGCACATCAGTTCGTTCTTGTTGCGGTTCAGGACGAGCCGCAGGCCGGTGGCGTCGCGCAGGAAGGAGACGTCGGTGTCGGAGTCCCCGGCCGCGAACACCGGGCGCCTCGCGGCCGGTTGGACCTTCTCGGCGGCGGCGCCCCGCACCCCGTAGATCTCCTGGTTGATCCAGCAGCGCTTGCCGTCGATGTACGTGATCATCGAGTCGTCGCCGTCGCGGACGGTGCCGCAGCCCTTGAGGTGTGCGGTCTGCCTGCCGTGCGCCGTGACGTTGCGGATGCCGAGGGTGTGCCGGGCGTCGACGCCGACGGCCTTCGCCCACACCTCGGCGACGGGCTCGGGTGACGCGGAGACGACGTGGACCTCGAAGCCGGCCTTCTTGAGGGTGCGGATCAGATCGCGTTGCTGGTCGTAGTAGCGGACCCAGCCGGTGACCTTCTTGGTGCCGACGCGCTGCTCGGCGCCGACGGGCGCGGCGAGGTTCTCCTCGCGGGCCGCGGCGGCGAAGTGCTTGACCTGCCGGGTGGTCCAGCCGCGGGTGAGCTGGGCGAGCCAGGCGTACTGGGGTTCCATGCGGCGGTGGTCGAAGCCGGTGAAGGCGGGGGCGCCGCCGGTGGTGGTGCCTTCGCCGTAGACGGAGAGGATCTCGTCGGCGCAGGCGGTGTCGCGGTGCGTGGGCAGGGTGGTGGCGGTGGCCGGGCAGGCCTTGGTGAGGGCCTTGGCCGCCGGGCCGGTCAGGTAGCGGCTGGTGGTGTGCCAGTCGCCCTTGGCGGGCGTGCGTATCCTGCCGTGGCGCAGCAGCCAGTACATGGTGGCGTCGCCGATGTCGTTCTTGATGACGGTGTTGTCCCAGTCGAAGGTGGCGACGGGCTTGGCGCCGCGGCTCCCGCCGCAGCGGCCGTACCGGTCCACCATGTGCTGGAGTCTGGCCTTGTTCGCGCCGTACCAGCCTTCGGAGACGGTCAGCGCGGGGCACTTCGCGGCCTTCGGGCGGGGGGCCTGCGTCGCTTCGGCGGTGGCCTGGACGCCGAGGAGGCCGGTCCCCGCGACGGTGAGCACGGCGGCTGCGGCGGCGCAGCGGCGCTTGAGGTTCATGTACACACTCCCGTGTCTACGCAGGTCAGCCGGGCGTCGTGCGACGCCCGGCTGACGGGGTGGTGGCCGGTGAGTGAACTACAGGGGCGTGACGTACGCGCCGGTGAGGCCGCCGTCGACGAGGAAGTCCGTGGCGTTCACGAACGAGGAGTCGTCGCTGGCCAGGAACGCCACCGCGGCGGCCATCTCGTCGGCCTCGGCGAAGCGGCCCACGGGGATGTGCACGAGGCGGCGCGCGGCCCGCTCGGGGTCCTTGGCGAACAGCTCCTGGAGGAGCGGGGTGTTGACCGGGCCCGGGCAGAGCGCGTTGACGCGGATGCCCTCGCGGGCGAACTGCACGCCGAGCTCGCGGGACATGGCGAGGACGCCGCCCTTGGACGCGGTGTACGAGATCTGCGACGTCGCCGCGCCCATCCTCGCCACGAACGAGGCGGTGTTGATGATGGAGCCCTTGCCCTGCCGCCGCATGTAGGGGATGGCGGCCTTGCAGCACAGGTACACGGAGGTGAGGTTGACCTCCTGGACGCGCTTCCAGGCTTCGAGGCCGGTGTCCAGGATGGAGTCGTCGTCGGGCGGGGAGATGCCGGCGTTGTTGAAGGCGATGTCGACCGAGCCGTAGGTGTCGTACGCGGTCCTGAAGAGCGCCTCGACCTGCTCGGCGTCGGTGACGTCGACCTTGACGAAGGTCCCGCCGACGTCGTCGGCCGCGGCCTTGCCCGCCTGCTCGTCGATGTCGCCGCAGACGACGTGCGCGCCCTCGGAGGCGAGGCGGCGCGCGGTGGCGAGGCCGATGCCGCTGCCCGCGCCGGTGATGACGGCGGTGCGGCCGACGAGGCGGCGGCAGATGTTCTCGGTCGTGTCCGGCATGGGTCAGGCCTCCGTGCTGATGAAGACGTTCTTGGTTTCCGTGAATGCGGCGAGCGCGTCCGGGCCGAGCTCACGGCCGAGCCCGGACTGCTTGTAACCCCCGAACGGGGTCCAATAGCGCACGCTGGAATGCGAGTTGACGGACAGGTTGCCCGCCCGGACGGCTCCGGAGACGCGCAGCGCCCGGCCGACGTCGCGGGTCCAGATGGAGCCGGACAGGCCGTAGTCGGTGGCGTTGGCGAGCCGGATCGCGTCGGCCTCGTCGTCGAAGGGGATGACGACGGCGACCGGCCCGAAGACCTCCTCGACGGCGACGGGCGCGTCCGGGTCGACATCGGTGAGCAGGGTCGGCGGGAACCAGAAGCCGGGGCCCTCGGGAACGGATCCGCGGATCGCGGGGCCGGACGGCACGTAGGCGCGGACGCGCTCCAGCTGCGCCCGGGAGATCAGCGGGCCCATCCCGGTCTTCTCGTCGGACGGGTCGCCGACGACGACCGACTCGATCGCGGGCGTCACGTACTCCAGGAAGCGGTCGTGGACCGAGCGCTGCACGAGGACGCGGGTGCGGGCGCAGCAGTCCTGGCCGGAGTTGTCGAGGTACGACATGGGGGTGGCCAGGGCCGCGGCCTCCACGTCGGCGTCGGCGAACACGATGTTGGGGCTCTTGCCGCCGAGTTCGAGGGTGAGGCGCTTGGTGCGCGCGGCGCAGCGCTCCATGACCTCGCGGCCGGTCCGGGTGGAGCCGGTGAAGACGATCTTGTGGACGTCCGGGTGGTCGACGAGGGCGCGGCCCGCGGTGTGGCCGTGCCCGGGCAGGACTTGGAAGAGGCCCTCGGGCAGGCCCGCCTCCAGGGCGAGTTCGGCGAGGCGGAGCGCGGTGAGCGGCGTCGTCTCGGCCGGTTTGAGCAGCACGGCGTTGCCTGCGGCGAGTGCGGGCGCGAAGCCCCAGGCGGCGATGGGCATCGGGAAGTTCCAGGGGGCGATGACGCCCACCACGCCGAGCGGCTCGTGGAAGGTGACGTTCCAGCCGCCGGGCACCGGGATCTGCGCGCCGTTGAGGCGTTCGGCGCCCCCGGCCGCGTACAGGAGCAGATCGCGTACGTTGCCCGCCTCCCAGCGGGCGTTGCCCACCAGGTGGCCGGCCTCGCGGACTTCGAGCAGGGCCAGCTCGTCGAGGTGGGAGTCGACGGTGTCGGCGAAGCGGCGGAGCAGGCCGGCCCGGTCGGCGGGGGCCGTGGTGCCCCAGGCCTGCTGGGCGGCGACGGCTCGCCCGGCCGCCCGGTCCACATCGGCCGCGGTGGCCGCGGGGACGGTCGCGATGACCTCCTCCGTGGCGGGGTTCACTACCTCGAGCACGTGGTTCCTCACATCCGTTCGAAGGAGCGGCGCAGCTCCCAGTCGGTCACCGCGGAGTCGAAGGCGTCCAGCTCGACCCGCGCCATGTTGCGGTAGTGCGCGACCACCTCGTCGCCGAAGGCGGCCTTGGCGATCGGGCTGTTCTCCCAGAGTTCCGCGGCCTCGCGCAGGGTGGTGGGGACGTGGGCGTAGTCGCCGCTGTAGGCGTTTCCGGTGCACTCCGCGGGCAGTTCGAGCTTCTGCTCGATGCCGTGCAGGCCCGCGGCGACCAGTCCAGCGACCGCGAGGTGCGGGTTGACGTCGCCACCGGGGAGGCGGTTCTCGAAGCGGAGCGAGCGGCCGTGGCCGACGACGCGGAGAGCGCAGGTGCGGTTGTCGTAGCCCCAGGCGGCGGCGGTCGGCGCGAAGGATCCTGGCCGGAACCGTTTGTAGGAGTTGATGTGGGGCGCGTAGAGGAGGGAGAAGTCGCGCAGCGCCGCGAGCTGGCCGGCGAGGAAGTGCCGCATGAGGGGTGACATGCCGCCCGGGTCGTCCGGGGAGCCCGCCATGACGTTGGTGCCGTCGGCGTCCTGGAGCGAGAGGTGGATGTGGCAGGAGTTGCCCTCGCGCTCGTTGAACTTGGCCATGAAGGTGAGCGAGACGCCCTCCTGGGCCGCGATCTCCTTGGCGCCGGTCTTGTAGATGGCGTGCTGGTCGCAGGTGACGAGGGCCTCGTCGTAGCGGAACACGATCTCGTGCTGGCCCGGGTTGCACTCGCCCTTGGCGGACTCGACGACGAGTCCGGCGGCGGCCATGTCGTTGCGGATGCGGCGCAGCAGCGGCTCTATGCGGCCGGTGCCGAGGACCGAGTAGTCGATGTTGTACTGGTTGGCCGGCGTGAGGTCCTTGTACCCGGCGTCCCAGGCCTGTTCGTAGGTGTCCTTGAAGACGATGAACTCCAGCTCCGTGCCGACGTGCGCGGTGAGGCCGAGTTCGGCCAGGCGCTCCAGCTGGCGGCGCAGGATCTGGCGGGGAGCCGCGACGACGGGTGAGGAGTCGTTCCAGGCGAGGTCCGCGATCAGCATCGCGGTGCCCTCGTTCCAGGGGACCCGGCGCAGCGTGGAGAGGTCGGCGCGCATGGCGAAGTCGCCGTAGCCGCGGTCCCAGGAGGACATCGCGTATCCGTCGACGGTGTTCATCTCCGGGTCGACGGCGAGGAGGTAGTTGCAGCCCTCCGTGCCGTGTTCGAGGACCTCGTCGAGGAAGAAGCGGGCGGCGAACCGCTTGCCCTGGAGCCGCCCTTGCATGTCGGGGAAGGCCAGGACGACAGTGTCGATCTCACCGCTCGCGACGAGGGCCTTCAGCTCCTCGACGGAGAGCGGGGGTGTGCGGTCTGCCACGGGAAAAGCCTCCTTGGGTCAGCCGGGAGCCATAAGGTATTGCGGAGAACCTTTGCTTGGGAAGGGGGTACGGGCATGTCGCACACGGAAGAGGGCACCGAGGGGGGTGCCCCGCCCGGGCCGGACGACGACCGGCTGACACCGGTCCTGCGTACGGTGCGGGCGGGCAACGGCTTCGAGGAGGCCCTCGAGCAGATCCTCCAGGTGGTCCGCCTCGGCCTGGTGCCGGGCGGCGAACGCCTGCCGTCGGAGCGGGAGCTCGCCGACCGCCTGGGCATCAGCCGGGTCACGCTGCGGGAGGTCCTGAAGGTGCTGCAGGACCAGGGCCTCGTCGAGTCGCGGCGCGGGCGGTACGGCGGCACGTTCGTGCGGCCGCGCCCCGAGGCGCCCGGCGAGGACGAGCTGCGGCGCCGCATCAAGGACGTCGACGTGGAGGACGCGCTGCGCTTCCGCGAGGTGCTCGAGGTGGGCGCGGCCGGTCTCTGCGCGGCGCACGGCCTGACCGGCGAGCAGGCGCAACGCCTGCGCACGGCGCTCGACCGGACCCATGACGCGCCCCTTTCGGAGTACCGCAGGCTGGACACGCTGCTGCACCTGACCCTCGCCGAGCTGTGCGGGTCGCCGACGCTCACCGCGCAGTACGCGGCCGTCCGCGCGACCGTCAACGACCTCCTGGACTGCATCCCGCTCCTGGTGAGGAACCTGGAGCACTCACAGCGCCAGCACACCGCGCTGGTCGAGGCGGTGCTCGACGGGGACGCGGACGGCGCGAGGGAGATGATGCGCGAGCACTGCGCGGGCACGGCGGCGCTGCTGCGCGGCTTCCTGACGTGAGACGCAATTGACCGCGGCGTAACGCACGGGGCTTGATTTCTCCCGCCCGGCACGGCAAAGGTATGGATCCGTTCCATTGAGTGTCCTGCAGCAGCCGAGCAGATCCATGTGCCGCCACATAGGAGCCGTGCCATGACCGTGGAGTCCACCAAGCCCATCCCCGCCCAACCGGCGGACGACTACCTGGAGCGCAGAACGCTCCGCAGGGGCAGCGCGGGCTGGCTGCTGCTCACCGGGCTCGGCGTCGCCTATGTCGTGTCCGGCGACTTCTCCGGCTGGAACTTCGGCCTCGCGGAGGGCGGCTTCGGCGGCCTCGCGATCGCCATGGCGCTCATGGGCGTGATGTACGCGTGCATGGTCTTCTCGCTGGCCGAGCTCTCGTCCGTACTGCCCACGGCGGGCGGCGGCTACGGCTTCGCGCGCCGGGCGCTCGGGCCCTGGGGCGGCTTCCTGACCGGTACGGCGATCCTCATCGAGTACATCCTCGCGCCGGCCGCCATCTCCATCTTCATCGGCGACTACGTCGAGTCGCTCGGCCTCTTCGGCCTCACCTCGGGCTGGCCGGTCTACCTGGCCTGCTTCGTCGTCTTCATCGGCATCCACCTCTGGGGCGTCGGCGAGGCGCTGCGCTTCAGCTTCGTCGTGACGGGCATCGCGGTGGCGGCGCTGCTGATCTTCGCGGTCGGCGCGTTCATGGACTTCGACGCGTCGAGGCTGGACGACATCCCGGTGGACACCGGTGCCTTCGGCGCCAACTCCTGGCTGCCGATGGGCCTGCTGGGCATCTGGGCGGCGTTCCCCTTCGGCATGTGGTTCTTCCTCGGGGTCGAGGGCGTGCCACTGGCCGCCGAGGAGACGAAGGAACCGGCCCGCACGCTGCCGCGCGCGATCCGCTGGTCGATGGCCGTCCTCGTCGCCCTCGCACTCCTCACCTTCTTCGCGTCGACCGGCGCCCGCGGCGCGCACGCGCTGCAGGACGCGGGCAACCCGCTGGTCGAGGCGCTGCAGCCGGACGGCGACGCGACCGCCCTGAGCCGCGTCATCAACTACGCGGGCCTCGCGGGCCTGGTGGCCTCCTTCTTCTCCCTCATCTACGCCGGATCACGCCAGCTCTTCGCGCTCTCCCGGGCCGGCTACCTCCCCCGCTTCCTCTCCCTCACCAGCAGCCGCAAGGCCCCCTACCTGGGCCTGCTCGTCCCGGGCGCGATCGGCTTCGGCCTGGCGGCGGCGACCGGTGACGGCGCCCGCATGCTGAACGTCGCGGTGTTCGGCGCGACCATCTCGTACGCCCTGATGTCGCTCTCGCACATCGTGCTGCGCCGCCGCGAGCCCGGCCTGGAACGGCCCTACCGCACGCCCGGTGGCGTCCTGACCTCGTCCGTGGCGCTGGTCCTCGCCTGCGCGGCGCTCGTCGCGACGTTCCTGGTCGATGTGACGGCCGCGCTCATCGCGCTCGCCGTGTACGTGGTCGCCATCGCGTACTTCGGGATGTACAGCCGCAAGCACCTGGTGGCGCGCGCGCCGGAGGAGGAGTTCGCGGCGCTGGCGGCGGCCGAGGCAGAGTTGGCACGCGACTGATCGCCGGGTGGCAAAGAGCCTCGGGAGGACAGCGGTGAGTTCGGGAGGAGAACGGTGAGGGAGAACGCGGTGGCAGTGAACGACAGGCCGCTGATCGGCGTCAGCACCTACCTGGAGTCCACGGTGGCCTGGGGCGTGTGGCGACTGCCCGCGGCGCTCCTGCCGGCCGGCTACCCCCGGCTCGTACAGGCGGCGGGCGGTCTCGCCACGATGCTGCCGCCGGACGATCCGGGGTTCGCGCGCTCGGTCGTCGCCCGGCTCGACGGCGTGGTCGTCGCGGGCGGCCCGGACGTCGAGCCCGCACGGTACGGCGCCGAGCCCGAGGAGCGCACCGGGCCGCCCGCGCGGGAGCGGGACGCCTGGGAACTCGCCCTGATCGAGGCGGCGCTGGAGTCCGGGACACCGCTGCTCGGCATCTGCCGCGGCATGCAGCTGCTCAACGTGGCGCTCGGCGGGACGCTGGTCCAGCACATGGAGGGGCACAGGGAGCGGGTGGGCGTGTTCGGTACGCATACGGTGAAGCCGGTCCCCGGCACGCTCTACGAGTCGGTCGTGCCGGACGCGTCCACCGACGTGCCGACCTACCACCACCAGGCGGTGGAGCGCCTCGGCGAGAACCTGGTGGCGTCGGCGTACGCGGAGGACGGCACCGTCGAGGCCGTCGAACTGCCCGGCCACCCCTGGGCGCTCGGCGTGCAGTGGCATCCGGAGATGGGCGAGGACACCCGGGTCATGGCAGCGCTGGTCCGCGCCGCGTCGCGAGCCGCCTCCTGAGCCACTCCACGGCCGCCGCGCCCTGGGCGCCCTGGAAGGCGCGCAGGGTCGGCAGGCCGGGCGGCGCCGGCTGGAGGGACTGCCCCACGAAGTACCCGGCGAGTCCCGCCAGCGCCGCGGTCACGCCCCGCGGATCCGCCGCCCGGCCCACCCGCTGCTCGGTGAACACGTCCTCCGGGTCGGGGCCGCCCTGCGCCCGCACGCACGGCAGCATGAGCAGCAGGTCGAACCAGGGCGCGGCGCGCAGGGCGTGCGGCCAGTCGACGAGGACGACCCGGCCCTCGTCCGCCGTCAGCAGCATGTTGTCGGCGCGCAGGTCACCGTGGGCGAGGATGTCGCCCACCGCGAAGTCTCCCCCGGGCGCGGCGAGTTCGGCGAGGTCGGGCAGGTTGCGGCGGACCCACGGGTCGAGTCTGACGTCGTCCCCGGCGCCCTGCTCGACGAGGCGCTCCCACCCCCGGAAGTTGCCCGACACCGCTTCGACGACCGAAGGAACGTCCATCGACGCGGGCACCGGAACCCGCGCGAGGGCGTCCACCGCCTCCAGTACGCGCCCGAACTCCCCGGCACGCCACGGCACTTCGGGCTGACGGCCGTCGACGTCCTCGAAGGCGAGGGCGACCCAGGTCCCGTCGTCGCAGGAGGCGAGGAGCCGGGGCGCGGGCACGGAGTCCGGCAGGGCCGCGGCGTTGCGGGCCTCGGCGCGGTGCATGCGGGGGCTGCCGGGGTTGGCCTCGGCACTGACGGCCTTGACGAACGCCCGCCGCCCGTCGGCGAGCCGCACCCGCGCCGCGACGCCCGGCGAGAAGCCGCCGTGCTGCGTCACCGCGTCGACGACGGCCGCGCCGAGGGCGTCCTCCAGCTCCGCGCGTACGTGCGCGGGGAGTTGCTGCCAGAGGGTGCGGACGCCGGTTGCCGGGGGCGCGGTCACGTTCATCCACTCATGGTGGGCGGCGGTCCGGGGAGACGCCAGGCATTTTCGCCCGGCCACCGCTTGATCCCTTCACGTCCGTCGCGTCAGCGCAAGCAGGTCCCGGCCCGGCCCGGCCGGCCGGTGCCCCGTCGGCCAGACGGCCCGCAGCTCCCTGCGCAGCCGTACGTCCGCGAGGGGGATCTCCACCAGGCGGCGCGCCGCCAGCTCCTCGCCCACCGCGAGTTCGCTCAGGACCGAGGGGCCCGCGCCGCTGACCGCCGAGGCCTTGACCGCCGTCGTGGACGACAGCTCGATGAGAGGGCGGGCGACACCGCCGAGCGCCGCTTCGAGGACCTGCCGGGTGCCCGAGCCCTCCTCGCGCAGGATCAGCGGCGTCGCCGCCAACTCGGCAGCGGCCAAAGGCTTTCCGCGCCGCGCCCACGGGTGGCTGGGGGCCGCCACGACGACGAGCCGGTCGCGCGCGACGACCACCTCGTCGAGCCCGCCCGGCACAGTGAGACCCTCGACGAAGCCGAGGTCCGCCTCGCCCGCGAGGAGCCGGGCCGCGACGGCCGCGGAGTTGCCCGCGAGCAGCGACACCGCCGTGTCGGGGCGCTGGGTCCGCAGGGCGATCAGCCAGCCCGGCAGCAGATACTCGGCGATGGTCATGCTGGCCGCGACCCGCAGCCGCGAGTCGCGCCGGCCGCGCAGCGCCTGCGCCCCCGCGTCGAACGCCTCCGCCGCCTCCACGATCCGGCCCGCCCAGTCGGTGACCAGGGCGCCCGCGTCCGTGAGGCGGGAGCCGCGGGGCGACCGGTCGACGAGCGCGACACCGAGCTGCCGCTCCATGGCGCGCACCCGGCTGCTCGCCGCGGGCTGGGAGATGCCGAGCTCCCGCGCGGCCCGCCCGAGACTGCCGAGCCGGGCCACGGCGAGGAGCAGCTGGAGCGCGCCGAGGTCCGGCACCCGGTGGGCGAGCGACGCGCCGGGGGCGCCCGGGGCGGCGGAGGGCTCGTGGGGCGAGGGGCGCGCGGGAGGCTCGGGGGATGAAGGGGACACAGGGGACACAGGGGACGTACTCATAAAGTCAGCTTATGCCCCCATAGAAGTGTGCTCCCTGGTGGCGGGCCCCCTCCCCGTACGACCGTGTACCTATGGTCACCACCGCTCGGCCCGCCGCCTCCGCGGGCACCTCCCCGGCTGCTCCCGGCCTCCGCCTTCCCGCGGTCCGTCACCTCGGACCGAACTGGTACGCCGCCGTCATGGGCACCGCCATCGTCGCCAACGCGGGCGCGACCCTGCCGTACCGGTTCGCCGGATCGCAAGCGGCCTGCGCCGCCGTCTGGGCGCTCTCCCTCGTCCTGCTCGTCGTCCTGCTCGCCGCCCGCGCCGCGCACTGGATCCACCACCGCGACCAGGCCCGCGCCCACCTGCTCGACCCGGCCATGGCGCCGTTCTACGGCTGTCTGTCGATGGCGCTGCTCGCGGTCGGCGGCGGCGCCCTGATCGTCGGCAAGGACTGGATCGGCACGGGGCCCGCCGTCGCGCTCGACACCGTGCTGTACACGCTCGGCGCCGCCATCGGGCTCGCCGCCGCCGTCGCCATCCCCTGCCTGATGGTCGTCCGCCACCGCATCACCGCCGACCAGGCCTCGCCCGTGTGGCTGCTGCCCGTGGTGGCCCCCATGGTGGCGGCAGCGGTCGGCCCGCTGCTCATCCCCCACCTGCCCGCGGGCCAGGCGCAGCAGACGATGCTCTACGGCTGCTTCGCGATGTTCGGCATGAGCCTGCTCACCACCCTGGTGATGCTGCCGATGATCTTCGCCCGCCTGGTGACCGCGGGCCCGCTGCCCCTGGCGCTCACCCCCACGCTCTTCCTGGTCCTCGGACCGCTCGGCCAGTCGACGACGGCCACCAACAAGTTCGCCGACTTCGCGCCCGGCGTCGTCCCCGCCCCGCTCGACCGGGGCTTCCTCGCCTTCGCGGTGCTCTTCGGCGTCCCCGTGACGGGCTTCGCCCTGATGTGGCTGGCGCTCGCCGGCGCCATGGTGGTACGCGCCCGGCGCCGCGGCATGGGCTTCGCGATGACCTGGTGGGCGTTCACCTTCCCCGTCGGCACCTGCGTCACGGGCGCGGAGGGCCTGGGCAAGCACACCGGGCTCGCGGTCTTCGACTGGCTCGCGACGGGCCTGTTCGCCTTCCTCCTGACCGCCTGGGCCGTGGCCCTTGCGTACACGCTGCGCGGCGCGGTCAGCGGGCGGCTGCTTGCGGCGCCCGCACAAAACCCGCTGAGCCCCGCGCCGGCCCGGCCTACCATGCAGCCGTGACGATCACATACGAGTGGCGCGGGGAGTTCGCCGACGCGGCGGTCGAGGCGCTGCACGCGGAGGCGTTCGAGCACGCCCCTGCGCCCACCGGCTGGCGCGCCCAGGTGCACCGGCACAGCCTCGGCTGGGTCGTGGCCCGCGAGGAGGGCAGGCTGGTCGGGTTCGTCAACGTCGCCTGGGACGGCGGGGCCCACGCCTTCGTCCTGGACACGATGGTCGCAGAGGACGTGCGCGGAAGCGGCGTCGGCGCCGAGCTCGTGGCCTGCGCGGTCCGCGGCGCCCGCGCGGCGCGGTGCGAGTGGCTCCACGTCGACTTCGAGGCGCAGCTGCGCCCCTTCTACTTCGACGCCTGCGGCTTCCGGCCGACGGGCGCCGGACTGATCGCCCTGCGCTGAGAGCCTGGGCTACGCCCCGGGACGCGCCGCCCGCAACGCCGCGCCGAGCACCGCGGGCGCCTGCGCCAACGACGGCCCGTACCAGGTCAGGTGGCGGCCGCTGACCAGCGCGACCGGGGTGCCCGCCGGGAACGCCTCGGGGCCGTCGTCGGCCGTGAAGCGGTACGGCTCGTCGGGCAGCACCACCAGGTCGTGGCCGGCCGCGCGCAGTGCGTCGAGCGGCACCCGCGGGTACCGCTCGCGATGGCCCGCGTAGGCGTTGTCCACGCCCAGGCGGGCGAGGAGGTCGCCCGCGAACGTGTCGTGGCCGAGCACCATCCACGGCCTGCGCCAGATCGGGACCGCCGCCCGCAGCCGGACACCGGGCCGGGGCAGCTCCCGCCACGCCGCCTCGGCCCGCGCCAGCCAGTCGGGGCGCTCCGCACCGCAGGCCGCGAGGACCCGCGTCAGTTCGCGGAAGGCCTGCGGCAGCGTCCGCACCTCGGTCACCAGGACCTCGATGCCGGCCGCGCGCAGCGCCGCCACGTCGGGCGCGCGGTTCTCCTCCTCGTTGGCCACGACCAGGTCGGGGGCGAGGGCGACGATGCGGGACACGGCCGGGTTCTTCGTACCGCCCACCCGGGTCACGTCGAGGTCCGCCGGATGGCTGCACCAGTCGGTCGCGCCGACCAGCGCGCCCGGCACGGTGGCGGCGACCGCCTCGGTCAGCGAGGGCACCAGCGAGACGACCCGCAGCGGGCCGCGTGCGCGCGCCACCTCAGCGCCCCCTGTCGTCCACCGCTTCGATGTGGTCCCCCACCGCGACCACCAGGACCCGGGTGTCCGGCACCGTGGCCCGCCAGCGGTGGCGCACACCGCCCGTGAGGAACAGGGTGTCGCCGCGCCCGAGGCGGTAGGCCCGGCCCTCGGCCTCCATCTCCACGGCACCCTCGACGACGTACATCAACTCGTCGTTGCGGTGCTGGAACTCGCGTCCCTCGTCGTGGTCCCCGATGAACTCCAGGGCGTGCAGCTGGTGGTGGCCGCGCGCCAGCTCGCGTACGCGCGCCTCTGGAGTCGAGCCGTCCAGGTCCGTGTCGTCGTCGGCGCGCACCACCTCGACGGTGCGTGCCGGGTCGGCGGCGGCGAGGAGTTCCACATCGGTGGTGCACAGGGCGTCGGCGACCCGCTGCAGGGAGCGCGTGCTGGGCCGGGCGCGTTCGTTCTCGATCTGGCTGAGGAACGGCACGGAGAGACCACTGCGCCGGGCGACGACGGCGAGGGTGAGCTCCAGCTGCCTGCGGCGCCGCCGCACGGCCGAGCCCACCCTGAGGGTCTCCTTGCGCTCGTCCATCGCCTCGACTCCCTTCAGCGCATCGGCCCGCTCTCGCCCCGAGGGGGCCCGAGGGGTTCTCTGCACCCTACGCATGTTCGCCAAACGGTTTTGCCCCGTTGCCCAGACTTGCGTCCGTCTCCCGCCCTCACCCTTCCAAGGAAGCACGCCGCGCGCCTCTTTTCCCGGGGGCGGGCCCCTCGGCCGGAAGCCGGGACGGCCCACCGGAACGCCCCGAGGGGTGGACTTCGCCTGTGGCGAGGCCCACCCCTCGGGGGGACGGTGCGGAGGTCCGGCCTACTTCGCGGCCGTCATCTTCTCCTCGAAGCCCGGGTTCTTCTTCAACCAGGCGTCGACGGCCTTGGGCTCGTTGTTCTTGCCCGCCTTGTTGATCTCGTTCTCCAGACTGGCCAGCTGCTGCTCGCTCATGTGGAAGTTCTTGAGCCACTTCGTGAGCTGCGGGTACTGCTCGGGGAAGTCCTTGCTGGAGATCGTGCGGATCGTGTCACCCTTGCCGAAGCCGCCCTTGGGGTCCTTCAGCTTGGTGAGCTCGTACTCGTTGTACGCCCAGTGCGGCGACCAGAGCAGCACCGCGACCGGCTCCTTCTTGGCGTACGCGGCCTTCAGCTCGGAGAGCATCGCCGGGGTCGAGCCCGCGGCGATCTCGTACTCCTTGTCGAGGCCGTACTGGGGCAGCACCTTCTCCTTGAGCGCCGTCATGACGCCCGTGCCCGGCTCGATCCCGATGATCTTGCCGTTGAACCGGTCGCCCTTGCCCTTGAGGTCGGCGAGCGACTTCACGCCCTTCACGTAGGACGGGACGGCGACCTCCAGGGAGGTCGGGCTGTACCAGGACCCGATGTCCTTCAGGTTCGCCTTGTTCTTGTCCCAGTACGTCTTCTGGGCCGTGGGCAGCCACGCGTCCAGGTCGAGGTCGATGTCGCCCTGGGCCAGACCGGTGTAGACCGGGCCCACGTCGGCCGGCGTCAGCTCCATCTTGTAGCCGCGCTTCTCCAGGACGCGCTTCCACAGGTTGGTGACGGCGACGTTCTCGTCCCAGGCGAAGTACGCGGCTTTCAGCGGGCGCTTGTTCTCGTCACTGCCCGAGTTCTCCGGCAGCGGCGCCAGCTTGTCGACGACGCCGGGGTTCTTCTTCAGCCAGGCGCGCACGGCGTCCTGCTGCTTGCCCTTGCCCGCCTTGTTGACCTCCGCCTCAAGGCTGGTGAGCTGCTTCTCGTCCATCGAGAAGTTCTTGAGCCACTTGCCGACCTCGGGGTTCTCCTTCGAGAAGCCCTTGCGCGCCAGCGTGTGCACGCCGTCGCCCTTGCCCCAGGCGCCCTTCGGGTCCTTGAGCTTCTTCAGGTCGAAGTCGTTGTACGCCCAGTGCGGCGACCAGAGCGGAACGACGATCGGCTCCTTCTTGGCGTACGCGGCCTTCAGCTCGGAGAGCATCGCCGTGGTGGAGCCGTCGACGACCTTGTACTCCTTGTCGAGGCCGTACTCCCCCAGCACCTTGCTCTTGAGCAGCTGCATCTCACCGGCGCTCGGCTCGATGCCGACGATCCTGCCGCCGAACTCGCCGCCCTTGCCCTTGAGGTCCGCGAGCGAGTCGACGTCCTTCATGTACGAGGGGACGGTCAGCTCCAGCGACGTCCGGTCGTACCAGGCGCCGAGGTCCTCCAGCTTGTCGCCGTACTTCTTCCAGTACGTGGCGTGCGTCGTCGGCAGCCAGGCGTCGGTCTGGAAGTCGACGTCGCCCTGGGCGACCGAGGTGTACAGCGGGCCCGCGTCGAGCAGGCTGGCGTTCACCTTGAAGCCGCGCTGCTCCAGGATCTCCTTCCAGAGGAAGGTGGATGCGATGCCCTCGTCCCAGTTGATGTAGCCGATGTTGATCTGCTTGCCCTTGCCGACGTTCTCGCTGTCGGCCACCGGCTCGGACTTGGTGCCGCCGAAGATGCCCATGCCGCCCGCGACGAGCGCGAGGACGACGACGCCGACCATAGCGACGACCGGGCGGGGGCGGTAGTTCCACAGGTTCAGGCCCTGCGCGGCCCGCAGCTTGGCGAGCGCGCGGCGGCCGAGCGGCGAGACCTGGCTGCCCAGGCCGCTGGTGACGCGGTCCAGGTAGATGGCGAGGATGACGATGGAGACGCCCGCCTCCGCGCCCAGACCCACGTCGAGCTGGCCGATGGCTGCGTTGACGTCGGCGCCGAGACCCGGCGTACCGACCATGCCGGTCAGCGCCGCCATGGAGAGGCCGAGCATGATGACCTGGTTGACACCGGCCATGATCGTCGGCAGCGCGAGGGGCAGCTGGACGCGGAAGAGGGTGTTGCGGGGCGTGGTGCCGAACGCGTCGGCGGCCTCGACCAGCTCCTTGTCGACCTGGCGGATGCCGAGTTCGGTCATGCGCACGCCGGGGGCGAGCGCGAAGACGATCGTGGCGACGATGCCCGCGGGGGCGCCCATCCGGAAGAACAGCAGCGCCGGGATGAGGTAGATCATCGCGGGCAGCGTCTGCATGAAGTCGAGGACGGGCCTGACCACGCCGCTGACCGTCTTGGAGCGCGCCGCCCAGATGCCCACGGGCACGGCGATCACCAGCGCCACGAAGGTCGAGACGAGGACCAGGGACAGCGTCATCATCGCGTTGTCCCACAGCTCCAGGGACACGATGAACGCGAAGCCCACGAAGGCGAGCACACCGCCGAGCAGGCCGCGCAGCCAGAACGCGATGACGGCGAGGATGCCCGCCATCAGCAGCGGCTCGGGCCCGGAGAGGACGTCGTAGACGCCGTCCCACATGTTCTGGAAGAGCGTCTTGACGAACGAGAACAGCCAGTCCATATGGGTTCTGGACCATTCGACCGCGTCATTGACCCAGTCGCCGAAGGGAATCCTAGGCACCGCTGCTCACCTTGCCCGCGTTCTTGCCGTCCTTGCCCTGCCCGGGTATGGAGGCGGGGACCGTGTCCTGCGGCTGCGCCGCCGCGTCCGTCTCCATCGGCTCGCCGAGCACGGCGAGCAGACTGGCCCGCCGCACGACGCCGACGAGCGCGCCGTCGCCGTCGGTCACGGCGACCGGCACCTCGCTCGTGGAGCAGGGGGTGAACAGCTCGATGATGGGGGTGTCCTCGGTGACCGTCGCGGGGGCGTCGGCCCGCACGAAGTCCTTGTCGGGGTCGGCCATGATCGCGCCCGCCGTGAGCACCCGGGAACGGTCGACGTCCTGCGTGAACGAGGCGACGTAGTCGTTGGCCGGGGTGACCAGGATGTCCTGCGAGGAGCCGATCTGGACGATGCGGCCGTCGCGCATGACGGCGATCTGGTCGCCCAGGCGCATGGCCTCGTTCAGGTCGTGGGTGATGAAGACGATGGTCTTCTTCAGCCGCTTCTGGAGCACCAGGAGCTGGTCCTGCATGTCGCGCCGGATCAGCGGGTCGAGCGCGCTGAACGACTCGTCCATGAGGAGCAGGTCGGCGTCGGTGGCCAGCGCGCGGGCCAGGCCCACCCGCTGCTGCATGCCGCCGGACAGCTCGTCGGGCCAGGACTTCTCCCAGCCCTTCAGGCCCGCCAGCTCCAGCGCCTCGGTGGCGCGCCTCTCGCGCTCGGCGCGCGGCACGCCCTGCACCTCCAGGCCGTACCCGGCGTTCTCGAGGACGCTGCGGTGCGGGAAGAGCGCGAAGTGCTGGAAGACCATGCTGATCTTCCTGGAGCGCACCGCCCGCATCTCCTTGGCGCTCAGCTCGGTCAGGTCCTGACCGTCGAAGCGCACGTGACCGGCCGTCGGCTCCGACAGTCCGTTGAGCATGCGCAGCAACGTGGACTTGCCGGATCCGGAGAGACCCATGACGACGAAGATCTGGCCCGGCTCGACCTCGAAGGACGCGTCGATCACGGCAGCGGTGGTGCCGTCGGCGCGCAGCTCCTCTCGGTCGGCTCCGTGGCGGAGTTTCTCCACCGCGTCATCGGGTCGTCTGCCGAACACTTTGTACAAGTGCTCGGCCTGCAGCCTGGACACATACACCTCTCGGGTTGAACCAAGACGGCCCGCCTCCCCCGCCGGCGGGCCGTGGAGCGGTACGGGGTCTGCCCGTTTACCGACTCGAAATGTTGAAATCCCGACCGGGTGCGCTCCGGGTGCGCCCCTGCCCTCACTTATCCGGACCAAACCAAGAAGTGACCCAGCTCACACCCGTTGCGCGTCCCGACACGGGGCCTCGCCATACGCAACGTCCCCGCCGCCCCGCCCGCGCCCCGCCCGCACCACCGGCACCACTGTGCGCAGCGCGTTCGCGCTGTCAGTGCCGTGCGGCATGATGCGCGATGTGACTCAGCGAACACGACGGCTCATGCTTCTCGACACGGCCTCCCTCTACTTCAGGGCCTACTTCGGAGTCCCGGAGTCCATGAAGGCCCCGGACGGCACCCCGGTCAACGCCGTGCGCGGACTGCTCGACTTCATCACCCGCCTCGTCCTCGACCACCGCCCGGACGACCTGGTCGCCTGCATGGACGCGGACTGGCGCCCCCAGTGGCGCGTCGAGCTCATCCCCTCCTACAAGGCGCACCGCGTCGCCGAGGAGACCCCGAAGGGCCCGGACGCCGAGGAGATCCCGGACACGCTGTCCCCGCAGGTGCCGATCATCGAGGCCGTCCTCGACGCGCTCGGCATCGCCCGCGTCGGCGTCGAGGCGTACGAGGCCGACGACGTGATCGGCACCTTCGCGGCCCGCGCCACCGGCCCGGTCGACATCGTCACCGGCGACCGCGACCTCTACCAGCTGGTGGACGACGCGCGCGGCATCCGCGTCCTCTACCCCCTCAAGGGCGTCGGCTCCCTCCAGATGACGGACGAGGCGTGGTTGCGCGAGAAGTACGGCGTGGACGGGCCGGGCTATGTGGACCTGGCCCTGCTGCGCGGGGACCCGAGCGACGGCCTGCCCGGCGTGCCCGGCATCGGCGAGAAGACGGCCGCCAAGCTCCTGGACGCCTTCGGCGACCTCGCCGGGATCATGGCCGCCGTCGACGACCCGAAGTCGAAGCTCACCCCGTCCCAGCGCAGGAGGCTCGACGAGTCCCGCGCGTACGTGGCGGTCGCACCGAAGGTCGTACGGGTGGCGGGCGACGTACCCCTGCCCGACGTCGACGTCGCACTGCCGCGCGCACCGCGCGATCCCGCCGCTCTCGACGAGCTGGCGTCCCGGTGGGGCCTCGGCGGCTCGCTGCAGCGACTGGTCTCCATCCTCCACGCGTGAGGTGTTAGCTTAGGTAAACCTAAGTAGTTTGTGGATCAGGGGAGGCCGTCGCCATGGCAGAACGTCCGGCACGCAAAGCACCGAAGGCCCATGTCGCACGCGTCGTGCGCACGGAACGGCTGACCCCGCACATGCAGCGCGTGGTCCTCGGCGGGGAAGGCCTCGCCGAGTTCACCGCGGGTACGTGCACCGATCACTACGTGAAGCTGCTCTTCGACGCCGAGGGCGTCACCTACCCGGAGCCCTTCGACATCCAGCGGATCCGCGAGGAGTTCCCGCGCGAGCAGTGGCCCGTGACGCGGACGTACACCGTGCGCTGGTGGGACGCCGAGACCCGCGAGCTGGCCCTCGACTTCGTGATCCACGGCGACGAGGGGCTGGCCGGCCCGTGGGCGCGGACCGTCGAAGCGGGCGCCAGGGTGCGCTTCCAGGGCCCCGGCGGCGGATACGCCCCCGACCCGGACGCCGACTGGCACCTCCTCGCCGGCGACGAGAGCGCCCTGCCGGCCATCGCCGCCGCGGCCGAGGCGCTCCCCGCGGGGGCCGTCGCGCACATCTTCGTCGAGGTCGAGGGCCCCGAGGAGGAGCAGAAGATCGCCACGGACGCGAAGGTCGTCTGGCTGCACCGCGGCGACCGCCCGGTCGGCGAACTCCTGGTCGAGACCGTGCGCGCCCTGGAGTTCCCCGCGGGCGGCCCGCACGTCTTCGTCCACGGCGAGGCGGGCTTCGTGAAGGAGCTGCGCCGCTACCTGCGCGTCGAGCGCGAGATCCCCCGCGAGCGCCTCTCCATCTCCGGCTACTGGCGCCTGGGCCACAACGAGGACGGCTGGCAGGCCTCCAAGCGGGAGTGGAACGCGCAGGTGGAGGCGGAGCAGGAGAAGGCGGCGTAACGCACCACCACGGACAGCCGACACAGAAGCGGGAGGCGACAGCCCTTGAGGGGCGACCGCCTCCCGCTTGTGTACGCACCCCTGCGGACCCGCAGGCAATCCGACGCGGTCGCCCCCGCCGCTCCCGCCGCGCCCACGCACGCACCCCCGCCCCGAACTCCGGCGCATCACACCGGCACGCCCGCCCCCTCCCCCCTGATCCGCGCGTGCAGATGCATGTCGTGCCAGCCGTCCTCGTGCAGCAGCGCGCTGCGCTTGGTGCCCTCCGCGGTGAAGCCGGTCTTCAGGGCGACGCGGCAGGACGCCTCGTTGGCCGTCGAGTGCGTCAGCTCCAGGCGGTGCAGGCCCACCTCGTCGAAGGCCCACTCCGTGAGCGCCACGACCGCGCGCGAGGCCACGCCCCGGCCGCGCGCCGACGGCATGGTCCAGTACGCCATCTCGGCCTGCCCGTCGGCGAGCACGATGCGCCGCAGGGCGACGCGCCCGACCACCTCGTCACTGCCTGCGTCGGCGATCGCCCAGTACGCGTCGTGCTCCTCGCCCCAGGCCTCGCGCCAGCCCTCGATCCAGCCGCGGGACTCGCTCTCGGACGCGGACACACGCGCGTGCCAGCGCTGGATCACGGGGTCCTGGAACGCCTCGTGGACGGCGGGCGCGTCGGCGGATGTCCAGGGGCGCAGGACCAGGCCGCCGGGGACGGGGAGCGCCGGCTGCTCCCGGCGGGCCAGCGTGCCGGCCGGGACGATGTCGGAGATCTTGAAAGGCATGGCCGCATCGTGCCAGCGGCGCCCCGCCCGGCGGCAGTGGTTTTCCGGGGCGCACACAAGCCGTCGAGCCCCGCCCCCGAGCGCCCCCGTACGCTGGCCTCCTGATGAGACGAAAGCCCCGCGTTCCGCCGTCCCCCCTCCCCCAGCGCGACGGCGTCGACCCCGTGCGGGTCAGGCTGCCGCACGACGGAACGTGGCCGACCGTGCGCGACCACCTGGTGGAGCGGCTCACGGCCGGGCCCGGGGTCATCGACGCGATGGTGCGGGACGGCAGGATCGTCGGCGAGGACGGGACGCCGGTGGCGCCCGACACCCGCTACGTCCCGGGCGCCCACGTCTGGTTCCACCGCGACCCGCCGGCCGAGGTCACCGTCCCCTTCGCCCTCGACGTCGTCCACCGCGACGAGCACATCGTCGTCGTGGACAAGCCGCACTTCCTCGCGACCATGCCGCGCGGCAGCCACGTCACCCAGACCGCGCTCGCCCGGCTGCGCGGCGAGCTCGGCATCCCGGCGCTCGGCGCCGCGCACCGCCTGGACCGCCTCACCGCCGGGCTGCTCCTGTTCACCGTGCGGCCCGAGGAGCGCGGCGCGTACCAGACGCTGTTCCGCGACCGCCTCGTGCGCAAGGAGTACGAGGCGGTGGCGCCGTACGACCCCGGCGTACCGCTTCCACGGACCGTGCGCAGCCACATCCGCAAGGACCGCGGGGTCATCGCGGCGTACGAGGTCGAGGGCGCGGAGCCGAACAGCGAGAGCCGGATCGAACTCGTCGAGCACCGCGCCGGTCTCGGCCGCTACCGCCTCACCCCGCACACCGGCCGGACCCACCAGCTGCGCGTCCACATGAACGCGTCGGGGCTGCCGATCCTCGGCGATCCGGTGTATCCGGTGGTGACCGGACCCGCGGCGCCGGACGACTTCCGGCGGCCCCTGCAACTCCTGGCGCGGGCCCTGGAGTTCACGGATCCGGTCACGGGCGTCGCCCACCGCTTCGTCAGCGGGCGGACGCTGGAGGCCTGGACGGCGTACGACGCCTGGGCGCGGCAGCCGTAGCCGCGGCCGTAGCCGTCAGTAGCCGCGCCACCAGAGGAGGAAGCGCTGCCACGCCCCCCTGGGCCGGGGCGCGGCCTCGGGCGCCGCGGGGGCGGCGGCCGGGGGCGCGGCCGGGGCCGCGGGTTCCGGCCGGCGCGGGGGCGGGGACGAGACCTGCCAGTCCCTGCGCGGCGTCGGCACCTGCGCCGAGGGGCGGGCCATGACGTCCTGCGGCGGGCGCGGCTGGAACTGGACCGGCAGCTCCACCAGGTGCCGCGAGAGGATCGACGAGGTCCACCGCAACTCCCGCTCGTCCACGGACAGTTCGACGTCCGGCAGTCGCATCAGGAGCGCGTCGACGCCGGTGTCGGCGATGGCGCGGCCGATGTCCTGGCCCGGACACTCGTGCGGGCCGCCGCTGAACGCGAGGTGCGAGCGGTTGCCCTGCATGTTGGCGGCGAGGTCGGGCCGTACCACCGGGTCGACGTTGCCGGGCGCGATGCCCAGGATCAGTCCGTCGCCCGCCCTGATCCGCTGGCCGCCGAGCTGGGTGTCCTGCTTGGCGAAGTAGCCGACCATCGCACTGAACGGCGGCTCGTCCCACAGGGACTGCTCGACCGCCTCGGGCACCGTCATCTGACCGCCGCTGAGCTGGGCGCGGAAGCGCGGGTCGGTGAGGACCATGCGCAGCACGTTGGCGATGAGGTTGGCGGTGGCCTCGTACGCGGCGATGAGGACAAGGCGCAGATGCGCGGCCACCTCGTCGTCGGTGAGCCGCGCCGGGTGGGCGATGAGGCTGCTGGTGAAGTCCTCCTCGGAATGGGCACGCCGCCGCGCCACGAGGCCCATCAGGACCTCCATCACGTACGCGTTGCTGGCGATGGCGGTCTCGGTGCCCTTGATCATGTCGCGGGCGGACTGGACCATGCGTTCGTTGTACTCCTCCGGCATGCCGAGGACGTGGCACATCACCATCATCGGCAGGTGCTCGGCGAACCGGCTGACCAGGTCGGCGTGGCCGTCCTGGCAGAAGTCGTTGATGAGGAGGTTCGTATAGCGGTTGATGTGGCGGCGGATGCCGCGGTGGTCGATGCCCGACATGGCGCCGGTGACCGCGCCGCGCAGCCGCTGGTGCTCGTCGCCCTCGACGAAGCTGCACATCGGCTGCCAGGTGAAGACGGGTGCGAGCGGGTGGTCGGGGCCCGCGCTGCCGTCCTGCACGGCCCGCCAGCGGCGTGAGTCGCGGGTGTACTGCGAGGGGGTGCGGAGCATGTGCAGGTTCTCGCTGTGGCCGAGCACAGCCCAGATCGGCACGTCGTTGTGGATCAGTACGGGCGCGACCGGGCCGTGCTCGGCGCGCAGCTTCTCGTACAGGCCCGCCAGGTCGGCTTCCGCCTCGGGGCCGTAGAGACGGCGCAGGCCGCCGGGGCCCAGGCCGTGGGCCGGGCAGCCGGGGGGCGCGGCGGCGGGGGCCTCGGTGCCGGGCCAGGAAGGGGTGGGAGGAGTCGTCACGGTCGTCGCTCCGGGATTCGCTGAGGGGGTTCCGGGTTGCTGGATACGGGGGCGCGGGCGCGGTCAGACGCGCGCCACCGTCAGGGAGTGCAGGTAGCGCATGAGGGTCATCAGGACATCGCGGCTGGACTCCCTGCGGCGCGCGTCGCACGCCATGATCGGCACCACCGGTTCCAGGTCGAGGGCCCTGCGCAGGGTCTCGGTCGGGTGGTGGGGCGCGTCGGGGAAGTCGTTGACGGCGACGACGAACGGCACACCGCGCTCCTCCAGGCGGCCGATGACGTCGAAGCTGACTTCGAGCCTGCGGGTGTCGATGAGGACGACCGCGCCGAGCGCGCCCTCGAAGAGGCCGTTCCACAGGAACCAGAAGCGCTCCTGGCCGGGGGTGCCGAAGAGGTAGAGGACGAGCTCCTCGGAGATGCTGATCCGTCCGAAGTCCATCGCCACGGTGGTGGCCGTCTTGGACTCGGAGCCGTAGTTGTCGTCGACCCCGATGCCCGCCTGGGTCATCGTCTCCTCGGTGGTCAGCGGGCGGATCTCGCTGACCGAGCCGACCATCGTCGTCTTGCCGACCCCGAAGCCGCCCACGATCACGACCTTCACGGCGGCCGCGGCCGTGTGCGGCAGGACGTCCTCGCTGCGTGGTCCCGTGATCGTGTCAGAGCTTTTGAAGTCCATGCATCACCGCTTCGAGAAGGGATCGGTCGGGGAGCGCGGAGCGGACGATGGGAGCGCGCGCCTGGACGAGCTCGGCCGCGAGCAGCTCCGTCAGGACGACGGTCACGACGCTGAACGGCAGTGCCAGGTACGCCGAGAGCTCGGCGACGGAGAGCGGTGTCGGGCACAGCCGCAGGACCGCGGAGTGCTCCGGCTGAGCCGTGGGGGACGCCTCTCCCTGCGCCACGATCAGGGTGACGAGGTCGAGCGGTGCCCGCTCGGAGCCCTCGCCGGTGAGGATGTACAGCCGCTCCGGGTTCTCGGGGCTGCGGCGCTCCCGCTGGGGCGGTGCGGGGCCCTGCGGCGGGACGTCGTCCGGTCGGGAGCCGCGGGGGGCGTCTCGCGGAGGAGTCATACGGCCTGCCCGTCGCGCCTGGGCGGGCTCGTCAGGTGCGCCCCGATGCGTACGACCAGGTCGCGCATGCGGGTGCCGATGAGGCCCGCGTCGACGGTCTCGTCCGCGAGCACGGCGAGGTAGGCGCCCGTGCCCGCGGCCATCAGGTAGAAGTAGCCGCCGTTGATCTCGATGATGACCATCTTCATGCCGCCGTCGCTGTGCGGGATCTCGGTGGCCACGGCGGCGGCCAGGCTCTGCAGTCCCGCGCAGGCCGCGGCGATGCGGTCGGCCGCGTCCGGGTCGCCGCCGTAGCGCGCGATGCGCAGGCCGTCGGCGGAGAGCACCACGATCTGCCGGGTCTGGGGTACCCCGTCGGCGAGCTCCTTCAGCATCCAGTCGAAGTTGGCGCGTTGCTGGATCACTGCCAGTCCCTCTCGTCGGCGCTGCCGTGGTTGTTCTGCGGGGGCACCCCGTCGGGGTTGCCCGGGCCCTCGCCCTTGACGCCCTTCATGAAGGCCTCGATCCACAGGCCCGGTTCGGGTTCCTCGCGCTTCGGGGCGGGCGGGGGCGGCGCGGTCGCGGCGGCGTGCGCCTCGGCGATGCGCTGGGCCTCGGCTTCCTGGGCGTACCGCTCGCTGAGGGAGATCTTGACCCGGCTGCGGCGCTGCGGCAGGCCGCCCTCCGTCCACTCGGTGACCTCGGGGACGTCGTCCGCCATGTTCGCGGTGAGCGGGGAGCGCAGCGGTGGGCCCGCGGTGACGACGCGGGGCTTCTTGCGGCGGATGTTGCGGGCGGGCTCCTCGATGGTGCGTCCCGCGTTGTCCACGCGGGGCACGGCGGAGGCGCCGATGCCGTGGGCGAGGCCGGGCGCGGGCCCGGTGGTGATCATCTCGTGCGGCACGATGAGGACCGCGCGGACCCCGCCGTACGCGGACTGGCGCAGGGAGACCTGGAGGTTGTACATCTGCGAGAGGCGGCCGACGACGGCCATGCCGAGGCGGGGCGTCTCACCGAGGTCGTTGAGGTCGATGCCGGCCTGCGCCTGCTCCAGCATGTGCTCGGCGCGGGCCCGCGCCTCCTCGCTGAGGCTGACACCGCCGTCCTCGATCTCGACGGCGATGCCGGTCTGCACCTCGACGGCGGTGACGTGCACCTTGGTCTGCGGCGGCGAGTAGCGGGTGGCGTTGTCGAGGAGTTCGGCGCAGGCGTGGATGAGCGGTTCGACGGAGGTGCCGTGGATCGCGACGTTGGCGATCGAGTGCAGTTCGACGCGCGGGTAGTCCAGGATCCGGGACATCGCGCCGCGCAGCACGCTGAACAGCGGTACGGGCTTGGGCCACTGGCGGCCGGGGCGGGCGCCGCCGAGCACCGCGATGGAGTCGGCGAGCCGGCCGATCAGCGCGGTGCCGTGGTCGATGCGCAGCAGGTCGTCGAAGACCTCGGGGTTGCGCCCGTGGAACTCCTCCATCTCGCGCAGTTCAGCGGCCTGCTGGTGGACGATCGACTGGACGCGCCGGGCGATGTTGACGAAGGCGCGCTGCGCGGACTCGCGCATCGCTTCCTCGTGGTCCAGGATCTCCAGGATGGAGCGGAGCAGGTCGCGCTGCGCGTCGGGGAGGTCGCGGTAGGCCTCGTCCTTGTCCACGACGTTGCGGATCACGTCGACGGGGGTCTCGTTCTGGCGCAGCCGCCAGAGCGCGTCGGGCAGGATCTCCCGGCCCAGGCGCACGGTCTCGTCGTCGTGGGAGGCGATGCGCCGCTCGAGGAAGGCGAGGCGCTGTGCGTACTGCGTGCGCTGCCCCCGGATGGTCCGGCCGCGCCGCACCGCTTCGGCGCCGACCGCGATGACCATGAGGGTCGCGACGGCGCCGCACCAGCCGACGGCGGGGCGGGCCGGTTCCGTCACCGTGGCGACGGCGGCTCCGGTCGCCGCCGCCATCAGCATGGCGGGCAGCAACAGCACGCGCGCGTAAGGGACTTCTCGGCCACCGGGAGGCGATTGAACACTCACCATGTATGCCCTCTGAACACTCGTCTTGGGGGGAATGACGTCTTTGGGGGATGCCAGAACATATGTGGAGGATGACAAACCGAACGAACGGAAGATTTGGGAACAAGCGCGCGAATCTGTCGCAACTCGTTCAACTCGCCGCGCTCCGGGCGAGCTTAGTGCGCCGGATTCGGCGCCGTGTCATATTCGGCAACCCCCTGCAGAGGCCTCGCCGACGGGCATACACTCTGCCCTTTTGTACACCCGGCGACCATTCGAACACATGGCGTGACGTCTCGAACGCCCGGAAAAACGTCGAACGGGCGCGCCCCGCGACCGAGTTGGTCGAGGGGCGCGCCCGTGCGCGCCGCAGAGGTCCCGCTCAGCCCACCGAGCTGTACGCCACCACACCCCGCAGCAGCAGGTCGACCGCCTTGCGGGCGTTCTTCGCCACCGTGCCGCCCCCGCCCGGGGCCGCCGCGGCGATCTGCCCGAGCACGTCGATGACCTGCTTGCACCAGCGCACGAAGTCACCGGCCGGCATCTCCGCCTCGCGCAGCACCTCGTCGAGGCCCTTGCCGGAGGCCCACATGTACGCCGCCCAGGCGAAGCCGAGGTCGGGCTCGCGCTGGCCGACGCCCTCCGTCTGACTGATCCTGAACTCTTCCTCCAGGCCGTCGAGGCTGCCCCAGATCCGCACCATCTCGCCCAGCGCCGCCTTCGCCGCCCCGGACGGCAGCTTGGGCGCGAGGGCATCGTCACCGACCCGCGCCTCGTACACCAACGCCGAGACGCACGCGGCCAGTTCGGCCGGACTCAGCCCTTCCCACACCCCGGCGCGCAGGCATTCGCTGGCCAGCAGGTCCAGCTCCCCGTACAACCGGGCGAGCCGCTTGCCGTGCTCGGTGACCTCGTCGCCGCGCAGGTAGTCCAGCTCGCTGAGGAGGGCGACGATCCGGTCGAAGGTACGGGCGATCGTGTTCGTACGCCCCTCGATGCGGCGCTCCAGCTGCGAGGTGTCGCGCTTGAGGCGGTAGTACCGCTCGGCCCAGCGCGCGTGGTCCTCCCGCTCGTCGCAGCCGTGGCAGGGGTGCGCGCGCAGCTCCGCGCGCAGCCTCGCGATCTCCTGGTCGTCGGCGGCCGTCGCGCGCCCCTTGCGGTGCCGGTCGGGCACGAGGTGCCCGGCCTTGGTGCGCAGCGCGGACGCCAGGTCACGGCGGGACTGCGGCGAGCGCGCGTTGAACGACTTCGGGATGCGCATCCGCTCCACGGCCTCGACTGGCACCGGGAAGTCCATCGACGCGAGCCGCTTGACCTGCCGCTCGGCGGTGAGGACGAGCGGACGGGGGCCGTCCACGTGATCGAAGTCCCGGTGGCCGTTGGCCCGCCCGGCCGAAATGCCCGGGTCCAGGACGAGCGCCAGCCCCGCGTACTTCCCGGTGGGCACGTGGATGACGTCGCCCGGCTTCAGCTTCTCCAGGGCGGCGGCAGCGGCGGCCCTGCGCTGGACCGCGCCCTGCTTGGCCAGCTCGGTCTCGCGGTCCTTGAGCTCGCGGCGCAGCCGCGCATACTCCTCGAAGTCGCCCAGGTGACAGGTCATGGAGGCCTTGTAGCCCTCCAGGCCCTCCTCGTTCTTCTGCACCTGCCGGGAGATCCCGACGACCGACTTGTCGGCCTGGAACTGCGCGAAGGAGGTTTCGAGGAGCTCGCGCGAGCGGTGCCTGCCGAACTGCTCGACCAGGTTCACCGCCATGTTGTACGACGGCTTGAAGCTGGAGCGCAGCGGGTACGTACGCGTGCCCGCCAGCCCTGCCAGATGCTCGGGGCTCATGGCGCGCTGCCAGAGGACCACCGCATGGCCCTCGACATCGATGCCGCGACGGCCCGCACGGCCGGTCAGCTGCGTGTACTCGCCCGGGGTGATGTCTGCGTGCTGCTCGCCGTTCCACTTGACGAGCTTCTCGAGCACCACACTGCGCGCGGGCATGTTGATACCGAGGGCGAGCGTCTCGGTGGCGAAGACGGCCTTGACCAGACCGCGCACGAACAGCTCCTCGACGACCTCCTTGAAGGTCGGCAGCATGCCCGCGTGGTGCGCCGCGATGCCGCGCTCGAGACCCTCCAGCCATTCGTAGTAGCCAAGGACGTGCAGGTCCTCGTTGGGGATCGAGGCCGTGCGCTCCTCGACGATCCCGCGGACCGTCATCCGCGCCTCGTCGTCGTTCAGCCTGAGCCCCGCGTACATGCACTGCTGCACGGCGGCCTCGCAGGCCGCGCGGCTGAAGATGAAGGTGATGGCGGGCAGCAGCCCTTCGGCGTCGAGCCGCTCGATGACCTCGGGGCGGCCCGGCGTCCAGATCCGCGAACGCTGACGGCGCTCGCGCTCCCGGTCGGCCTCGCGGATCATCTTGCCCTTGCGGCGCTCGCGCGGGTTGTACGAGCGGCTGGCCTCCATCCGCGCCATCCGCGTGAGGTCGGGGTTGACCGCCCTGCGCTGGCCCTCGCCCTCCTCGAAGAGGTCGTACATCCGGCGCCCGGCGAGGACGTGCTGGAAGAGCGGCACGGGCCGGTGCTCGGAGACGATCACCTCGGTGTCGCCGCGCACGGTGTCGAGCCAGTCGCCGAACTCCTCCGCGTTCGACACCGTGGCCGAGAGGGAGACCAGCGTGACCGACTCCTGCAGATGGATGATCACTTCCTCCCAGACGGCGCCCCGGAAGCGGTCGGAGAGGTAGTGCACCTCGTCCATGACCACATAGCCGAGGTTGAGCAGCGACTGCGAGCCCGAATACAGCATGTTCCGCAGGACCTCGGTGGTCATGACGACCACCGGGGCATCGCTGTTGACGCTGTTGTCGCCGGTGAGCAGGCCGACCTTGTCCGCGCCGTACCGCTTGGCGAGGTCGGCGTACTTCTGGTTGGAGAGCGCCTTGATGGGCGTGGTGTAGAAACACTTCTTGCCCTGGCCGAGCGCCAGGTGCACGGCGAACTCGCCGACGATCGTCTTGCCCGAGCCCGTGGGGGCGGCCACGAGCACGCCCTTGCCCGCCTCGAGGGCCTTGCAGGCCTCGATCTGGAAGGGGTCGAGGCCGAATTCGTACATCTCGCGGAAGGACGCGAGTGCGGTGGCCTGCTCGACAGCGCGCTTGCGCGCCGCCGCATACCGCTCGGCCGGTGAGAGGTCCTCTGTCATCGTGCTTTCGAGACTACCGGCCACCACTGACAACGGACGATCATTATCCGAACGGGCGCGGGCGGGGGTCGAAAGACAGGCGCTCAGGGCACGAGCACCCGCACCGCCCCCGGTACGCACCGCGCGGTCAGCGGCAGCGCGCCCAGCGGCTCCCCGTCGGCGTATCCGGTGATGCCGGGCGCGGCGAGCTCCACCGTCGCGGCGCGGTGCACGGTGACCAACGGATGGTCGAGGTGCGTGCCCTTGTAGACCCGCGGGAAGACCTTGAGCAGCGTCGTCCGGCTGCACTCCCCCACCACCGTGACGTCGAAGAGCCCGTCGCCCATGTCGGCCCCGGCGCAGATCCGCATGCCGCCGCCGTACGAGGTCCCGTTGCCGACCGCGACGAGGGTGGCCTCGACCTCGTGGACGGCGCCGCCGTCCAGCGTGATGCGATAGGGGATCGGCTTGAACGCCGCCAGCTCCGCGATCATCGCGAGGTCGTACTTGAAGCGTCCCGTGGGCCACCGCATCCGGTTGCCCCGGTCGTTGACCCGCGAGTCGAAGCCCGACGCGAGCACGGTCGCGAACCAGGTGCCGCCCACCTCGCCCAGGTCGACGTCGCGCGTCCTGGCCCCCTTGAGCGCCTCGGCCACGATCTCCCCCGCGGCCGCCGGCTCGCGCACCGGCAGGCCGAGGGCGCGCGCGAAGTCGTTGCCGGTCCCCACGGCGATCACGCCGAGCGGGGTCCGCGTCCCCGCGACGGCCCGCAGCGCGAGGCTCGCCATGCCGTCACCGCCGACGGCTATCAGCGCCCCGGTGCCCGCGCCGACGGCCGCACGGGCCCGCCGCAGCGCGTCGGGGGCGTCCTCACCGATGACCGTCCGTACGCGGAAGCCGCGGGCCCGCAACGCCGAAGCGGCCGGCTGCGCCGCGCGGGCGCCCCGGCCGCGGCCCGCGGTGGGGTTGACGAAGAGGGTGATCTCGCTTGTCACGACGGGACCCTACAAGGTCACGTCACATCGTCGAAACCGTTCACCCGGTGATCGGCCCGGCCGGTGCCCGCCTGCTCGGGCAGCGCCCTGGGCGGCCGCACCGATTCGACGTCGTCGACGGCCTCGGGCGTGAGGTCGATGTCGGACGCCTCGTCGTCGTCGAGCTCGGCGTCGGGGTCGTGGCGACGGCGGCGCCTGTCGTTGAGGAGGGAGAAACCGACGGCGATGAAGTAGAGGACGACGATCGGTCCGGCGAGGGCGATCATGCCGACCGGGTCGGTGGTCGGGGTCGCCACCGCGCCGAAGATGAAGACGCCCATGACCACGCCGCGCCACCAGGTCAGCATGCGGCGGCCGGTCACTATGCCCGTCGCGTTGAGCATCACCAGCAGCAGTGGCAGCTCGAACGAGGCGCCGAAGACGAGGACCATCCTGACGGTGAAGTCGAGGATCTTGTCCATCGGCAGGAGGTTCTGGGCCCCGTCCGGCGTGATGCCGAGCAGGACGCGCATGCTGACGGGAAGGATCGTGTACGCGAGCCAGGCGCCGGCGAAGAAGAGGGGCACGGCGGCCGAGACGAACCAGTAGGTGTACTTCCGCTCGTGCTTGTGCAGGCCCGGCGCGACGAACGCCCACAGCTGGTACAGCCAGACCGGGCTGGACACGATGATGCCGACCATGAGGCTGACCTTCACCGTGGTGGTGAAGGGCGAAAGCAGGTCGTTGAAGGTCACCGTCGCGCAGTGGCCGCCGGTCTGCTTCATGCCGGGCTCGCAGCGCGGCACGGGATCAGCCAGGAACTCCATCAGCTCCTGGCTGTAGAACGCGGCCACGATCGATACGACCGTGATCGCGAGGAGCCCCTTGGCGAGCCGGTTGCGGAGCTCGCGAAGGTGCTCCGCGAGGGGCATCCGCCCCTCGGGGTCCTTCTCCTTCTTGCGGGCAGACTTGAGCAACCCACGTCCTCATCTCGTGCGGCAGGCCGGCCGGCGCCGGCCTTGGATCAGCGCTGCGTCGTACGGTCGGTCGGTTCGGTGACCGGGCGCGAGCTGGTCACGTCGCCGGGGGCAGCCTTGATCGTGCGCGGCTGGACGACCGGCTCGCTCGGCGGGTCGGCCGGAGCGGCGGCGTCGTCCTTGCTCTCGGACTTCATGGCCTTGGCCTCGCTCTTGAGGATGCGGGCCGACTTGCCGAGGGAGCGCGCCATGTCGGGCAGCTTCTTGGCGCCGAACAGCAGGACGATGACGACGAGGATGAGAATGATCTCGGTGGGGCCGAGCCTACCCATAGCTGTATACCTTCTTCACCGAGGCGACAGGAGTCTGGTGCTCGGCAGACCGGACATTTATCCGATCTCCCGCGCTTGCAGCGATCGTAACCCCCCGGGGTAAACGCTCGGCAATCCCCGCGCGTACTCCGAGTGCGGCCCCCCGCCTCGATCCCGGGCCGTATTCGCAGCGTACCGGTCCACCGCGGGGAGTTGACAGGTCGCGGACGCTAAAGAGCCCCTTGTCCCGCACGGGCAACATCGGCCGCGGCCCTCTCCAGGTCCTCCGCCGCCCGGTTGATCCGCCGTGTGGTCTCGGTCACTTGACGCGCGAGACGCTGCGCCTCCACGAAGACCTTGACCGCCATTACACCGAGGACGGCGAGGCCCAAGAAGCCCGCCGCGATCGCGAGCATCGCCCAGAACATGCGCCGAGCCTAGACGGTCGAGTGCAGACGCAGCGTCCGCACCCCGCCGCCGGTGAGGAGTTCGACGATGCGCTCACCCGCGGGCTTGCGCACCGCGGCCCCGCACTCGGGGCAGGTGAAGGAGTAGAAGGTGGTGCGGCTGCTGGCGCCGATCGCGAGACGCAGCGCCCCCGCGGACAGCTCGAAGCGGGCGCGGCAGTCGGGGCAGGCGGCGGTGAAGAGGACCGGGGTACGCCGCGTCTGCGCGGGCACCCCGGGAAGTCCGGCCGTGGTCGGTGTGGTCAACGCCCTTGCTCCTGCCTCTCGTCATCCCTCTCGTACGCCTGGAGTGCCTCGCGTGCCGCCTGCCGCGCGCTGTCCGCGAGCTGCGCCGGGGAGACGATCCGCCCGTCCCTGCCCAGGCGCAGCGCGAGACGGCGCAGCGATGCGGGGTCGGGGGTGCGCAGCGTGATCCGCAGGCCGCCGTCGGGCAGCTCCTCGGCACTGTCGTGGGGGTAGTACTCGGCGACCCAGCGGCCGCCGGGGCCGACCTCGACGACGACCTCGGGGTCCTCGGCGGCGGGCTGCACGAGGCCTTCGGAGAGGTCGCGCAGCTCGACCTCGGGCGGCGCGGACGGCTCGTCGAGGATCTTGATCTCGGCGACCCGGTCGAGGCGGAAGGTGCGCCGCGCCTCGGAGCGGCGGCACCACGCCTCCACATAGGTGTGGCCGACGCTCACCAGCCGGATGGGGTCGATCTCGCGCTCGGTGACCTCGTCGCGGGCGGGCGAGTAGTAGCGGATCCAGAGCCGGCGCCGCTCGGAGATGGCCCGGTCGACGTCGGCGAAGACGCCGCCCTCCGACTCGAAGGTCACCGAAAGTCGGGAGCTGGCGCCCGCGGCCTCACCGGCCGCCGTCTCCAGCTTCGCGGTGGCGCGCAGGAGCGCGAGCCGGTCGCTCTCGCGCAGGCCGGGCAGGGTCGCCACCGCGCGGGCGGCCACGAGCAGCGCGGTCGCCTCGTCGGCGGCGAGGCGCAGCGGGGCCGCCACGTCGTCGGGGTTGTGCCACCAGATGCGGTCGCCGTCGGTGTCGATGTCCAGGAGGTCGCCGCCGCGGAAGCTGGTCCCGCACATCGGCAGCACGTCGAGGTCGGAGATCAGCTCGTCGGGAGTGATACCGAAGGCGCGGGCGACGTCCTCGACGTGGGCGCCGGGGCGCTCGCGCAGATAGGTCACCAGCGACAGCATCCGCCGCGTCTGGTCGATGGCGTTCGAGGCCATTACTCTTCCGCTCCCCCTCAGCCCTTGGCCACGGCGCGCAGCCGGTCCACGACGTCGGCCCGCAGCTCGGCGGGCTCCAGGACCACCACGTCGGGCCCGAACTCCACCAGCCAGGCATCGAGCCCGTGGCCGTACGGAATCTCCAACTCGTCCCACCCGTCGCCCAGTTCCCGCAGCGCGACGGCCTTGGCCCGCAGCGGGTACCCGGACCCCGTGCGCAGCCGGATCAGGGCGGTGCGGTCGGCGATCTCCCCCGCCCAGCCCGCGACGGTCTCGCGGACCGTGACGACGTCCGGGACGTCGGCCGTGTACTTTCCGGCGCGGGCGCGCACCTTGCCGGTGATCCGCGAAAGCCGGAAGACACGCTCGGCGCCCCGGTCGCGGTCCCATCCGGCGAGGTACCAGTGGCCGCGCCAGCACTCCAGCGCCCAGGGCTCGACGTGGCGCTGCTCGGGGCGGGCCGCGGTGGCCTTGCGGTAGTCGAAGACGATGGGTCGGCGGTCGCGCAGGGCGAGCATCAGCGGCTCGAAGGACGCCTCGTGCGCGGGGATCCGCGGCTCCAGGGCGCTGTGCGCCCCGTACGGGTCGGCGTCCTCGGGCAGCCCGGCGGCGCGCAGCTTCTGCAGGGCGCCGCTGGCGGCCCCGGCGAGCCGGGCCTGCTGCCAGACCTTGGCGGCCAGACCGAGGGCCGCGGCCTCCTCGGCGTCTATCGTGATGGGCGGCAGGCGGTTGCTGTCACGGCGGGCGAGGTAGCCGACCTCGCCGTCGAGGTTCTCCACGGTCTCGATGACCAGACCGAGCTCGCGCAGATCGTCCTTGTCGCGCTCGAACATCCGGTTGAAGGAGTCGTCGGACGCGGCCGCCCGGCCCCCCGGCCCGAAGGCCTCGACGTATGCCTCGATGGAGTCGCGCAGCTCACGCTTGCTGAGCGGCCGCCGGGTCCCGAGCAGGCACAGCGCCAGATTCATCAGCCGCTCGGCCTTGGCAATGGCCATCGACGCCCTTTCTCGGCCATACAACGCACAATGCTTCCGACCGATGACCGTACCGCCCCGGGGTGTCCGGGCAAAGCCGAGGGCCCGTGCCCGGACACGGCCGAGGGCCCATGCCGGACGGACATGGGCCCTCGGTGGACCGCTCAGGTCGCGGACGTCGTCCTCAGACGGAGACGAGGTCGCAGACGAAGATCAGCGTCTCGCCCGGCGCGATGCGGCCGCCACCGGCGCCGCGGTCGCCGTACGCGAGGTGGGCCGGGATGGTCAGCTCGCGCCGGCCACCGACCTTCATGCCCTGCACGCCCTGGTCCCAGCCGGAGATGACCTGGCCGGCGCCCAGCTGGAACTCCAGCGGGTTGCCGCGGTTCCAGCTGGCGTCGAACTCCTCGCCGGTGCTGAAGGCGACGCCCACGTAGTGGACCTTGACGAAGTCGCCCGCCTTGGCGACCGCCCCGTCACCCTCCCAGATGTCCTTGATCTGCAGATCGGCCGGCGGCTCGCCGACGGGGAAGTCGACCTCGGGCTTGTCGATGCTCACGAAAATGCTCCTGCTTTGATACGAAAGGTCAGCGCGGACAGTCTTGCATCCCCCGAGGGTCACATCTTCGCGAGGATGTCCACGCAGAAGACCAGCGTGGAGTCCTTCTTGATGGGGGTGCCCTGCGGGGGCTTCTCGCCGTACCCCAGCTCCGGCGGGATGACGACCAGGACGCGGCTGCCGACCTTCTTGCCGGTCAGACCCTGCGCCCAGCCCTTGACGACCTGCGCGAGCTGGAACGAGGCCAGCTGCTTGCGCTTGTACGAGGAGTCGAACTCCTTGCCGTCCGCCCACAGCACGCCCTCGTACTGGCACAGGAGGCTGTCGGTCTCCTTCACCTCGTCACCGTCGCCCTCGATGATGTACGACGCGACGAGCTTCTCGGGGGCCTTCGCCTTCGGGATGTCGATGGAGGGGGCCTTGCCGTCGGTGTTCGTGCCGACCTTGGGCAGGTCCTTGTTGGACTGCGCCACCTCCTTGCCCTTCGCCGAGCTCTTGGCGGTGAAGGTGCCGACCAGGTCGACGACGAACACGAGGGTGTCCGAGCCCTTGATGCCCGCGTCCTTGTTGCCCTGCTCGCCGTAACCCATCTTCGGGGGGATGGCGAGCTCCACGCGGCTGTCGAGCTTCTTGCCGACCAGCGCCTGGTCCCAGCCGGGAATGACCTGGCCGACGCCGATCGGGAAGACCGTGGGATTGCCGCGGTCGTAGGAGTTGTCGAAGACCTTGCCCGTCGCCCAGATCTGGCCGAGGTAGTTGGCCTGCAGATAGTCGCCCTTGACGACCTCCTTGCCCTTGCCCTCGATCAGGGTCTTGACCGCCAGGTCGGAGGACGCCTTGCCCTTGCCCTTGGCCACGGTCGGCTTCTCGCCGAACTTCGTGCCCTTCGTGATCTCGGGCAGCGGACCGTCCACGATCTTCGCGGTCGGCGGCGCCGACGCGGAGTTGGTCGGGCTGTCGCTGGGCTTGGTCTTGGCCTTGTCGGCCTTGTCGTCACCACAGCCTGCCAGCGTGAGCAGGCCGGCCGGGACAGCAAGGAGGAGTGAGCGTCGGCGCACGGTGGGGGCCTCGTATCGGTCGATCTTGTGGTTGGAGTGCGCGCAACTCTACGGCGTGAGAAGGGCGCCGCACGAGGAACGTGCGGCGCCCGCGTTGCGTTCCCGCAACGTCACTCCATTCACCCGGCCCACTTGGCTCACATGCCGGCGATGAGCTTCTCCACCCGGTCGTCCACGGAACGGAACGGGTCCTTGCACAACACGGTGCGCTGTGCCTGGTCGTTGAGCTTGAGGTGGACCCAGTCGACCGTGAAGTCCCTGCGCTGCTCCTGGGCCCGCCGGATGAAGTCGCCGCGCAGCCGCGCCCGGGTGGTCTGCGGCGGCACCGACTTGCCCTCGAAGATCTTCAAGTCGTTGCAGATACGGGCGGCTTGCCCCTTCTTCTCCAGGAGGTAGTAGAGCCCCCGCCGACGGTGGATGTCGTGGTACGCGAGGTCTATCTGCGCGACCCGCGGGTGCGACATGGTCATGTTGTTCTTGGCCCGGTACCGCTCGATGAGCTTGTACTTCATGACCCAGTCGATCTCGGTACCGATGCGGTCGAGGTCCTCGGTCTCGATCGCGTCCAGCGTGCGGCCCCACAGCTCGAGGACCTGCTCGACGGTGCCGGTGCGGATACCGCGGCGGTCGACGAAGTCCACCGCCTTCTCGTAGTACTCGCGCTGCACTTCGAGGGCCGAGGCCTCACGACCGCTGGCCAGACGCACCTTGCGGCGGCCCGTGATGTCGTGGCTGACCTCGCGGATGGCCCTGATCGGATTCTCCAGGGTGAGGTCGCGCATCACCGTGCCCGCCTCGATCATGCGCAGCACGAGATCGGTGGCGCCGACCTTCAGGAGCATGGTCGTCTCGGACATGTTCGAGTCGCCGACGATGACGTGGAGCCTGCGGTACCGCTCGGCGTCCGCGTGCGGCTCGTCGCGGGTGTTGATGATCGGCCGGGAGCGGGTGGTCGCGGACGACACGCCCTCCCAGATGTGCTCGGCACGCTGGCTGACGCAGTACACGGCGCCGCGCGGAGTCTGCAGCACCTTGCCCGCCCCGCAGAGCAGCTGACGGGTGACGAGGAACGGAATGAGAATGTCCGCGAGTCGCGAGAACTCTCCGTGACGGGCCACCAGATAGTTCTCGTGACAACCGTAGGAGTTTCCCGCCGAATCGGTGTTGTTCTTGAAGAGATAGACGTCGCCCGCGATTCCCTCCTCATGCAGACGGCGTTCGGCGTCGACGAGCAGGCCTTCCAGAATGCGCTCGCCCGCTTTGTCGTGGGTGACCAACTCGGTCACGTTGTCACATTCGGGCGTTGCATATTCCGGATGTGATCCCACGTCAAGATAGAGGCGGGCGCCGTTCCGCAGGAAGACGTTGCTGCTGCGGCCCCATGACACGACACGGCGGAAGAGGTAGCGCGCCACCTCGTCAGGCGACAGGCGGCGCTGTCCCCTGAACGTGCACGTGACGCCGTACTCGTTCTCCAGCCCGAAAATGCGGCGGTCCATGACTGAACATTACGCCTGATGCCCGGCACTGAAACCGGGTTCGACGGCACCGTTTCGATCATTTTCCGATGAACCCGCAACGACCCCGCAATCGTCGCCGGCCACCAGTACCCGCGCGGTGGCCAGCAAAACCAGAAGCGCGCCCCCACCTGCGAGCCCCGGCACCGCGAAGCCCCACTCCGTACCTCCCCATTCAACGACCGGCCCCGCGGCGGCCGTCCCGAGCGAGGCGCCCACGGTGAACGTCGTCACCAGCCACGAGAACGCCTCCGTGACCGTGCCGCGCGGCGCGTGCCGGTCGACGATGATGAACGCGCACGCGAGCGCCGGCGCGAGGAATACACCGGCGACCGCGGTGAGCCCCGTCATCGCGAGCGCCCCCGGCGTCAGCGTCAACGGCACGTAGCAGACGGCCAGCAGCGCCACGAGCACGGTGAGCCGCCGCTCCGGCACCCCGCTCCACCGCCGCGCCCCGTACACGGAGCCGCCGAGCAGCGCACCGAGACCGAGCGCCGCCATCATCCAGCCGTAGACCGCGTCACCGCCGTGGCCGTCCGCGTACGACACCCCGGCAACCGTGATGGAACCCAGCGCCATGCCGATGAAGAGGAACGCCCCGAGGAGCGCGAGAAGTCCGGGCGAGCGCAGGGCCCCGAGCCAATGCGCCTCCCGGGGCGCCGAGCGCCAGGCGCGCGAGGGCCGCGACATCACCACGGAGAGCGCCCCCAGCACACCGACGGCGTTGACCACGAGCAGCGCCGCCTGCTCCGACCAGAGGGCCACGCAGGCCGTCACGAGCAACGGTCCGACGGTGAACATGACTTCCTGCGCGATGGCGTCCATGGCGTACGCCGTGTGCACCTGCTCCTCCTTGCCGAGGACGCTCGGCCACAGGGCGCGCAAACCCCCCTCCAGGGGCGGCGTGAAGAGGCCCGCCGCACCCACCGAGACGTACGCGAGCTCCAGCCGGTCGGGGCCCGTGAAGGCGAACGCCGCCATGCCCACGGCGGACAGGAGCGCGGCGGGAAGCTGGACACGTGGCTGGCCGTGCACGTCGACGAGGCGGCCGAGGAGCGGCTGGCCGACGGCGTTGGCGACGCCGTACACCGCGGCGAGCGCGCCCGCCAGGCTGTACGTGCCGCCCTCGGCGCGGATGAACAGCACGATGGCGATGGCCGCCGTGGCGTTCGGGAGCCGGCCCACCAGCGTCCCGGCCAGCAGCCGCATCGCGTATCTGGTCCGCAGGATCTGCGCGTATCCGGCTGCCATGGCCCGTCCCTTCGCCGGGCGACACCGCCCAAGGTTTTACGTATAACGTCGAGCGTCATACGTACCATGAACGCTGTCCGCGGGTCCACAGCGTTTCCACACGCGCCCGCACCCGCACACGCACGCGCGTCCCACCGCGGACACGATCCGGGAGGTAAGAGTGGCCGGGCCACAGCAGGAAACCGCGGGGCCCCGCCCCACGAGCCGCGACGTCGCACGCGCCGCCGGAGTCTCCCAGGCCACCGTCTCCCTCGTACTCGGCGACAAATGGCGCGGCCGCGTCGCCGAACCCACCGCCGAACGCGTACGCACCGCCGCACGAGACCTCGGCTACCGCCCCAACCTCGCCGCCCGCAACCTGCGCCTCGGCAGAACCAGAACAGCCCTCCTCGTCGTCCCCGAACTCACCAACGAATTCTTCGCACACGTCTACACCGGCGTCGCCCGCATCGCCGCCCGCCACGACTTCGGCGTCGTGCTCTACCCCTCCCCCGACGGCATCGGCCCCGCCCGCGACCCCTTCGCCTCCGCACGCGCCTCACTGGACGGCGTACTCGCCTCCTCCATGGCCTCCGACACCCTCGCCACCATCCGCGGCGACGACCTCCCCCTCGTCATGCTCGACAGCGACCCCGCAGGCAGCCACGGCGCCGCCACCGTCAACCTCGACCTCGCCGACGGCATGCGCCAGGCCACCGAACACCTCCTCGCCCTCGGCCACCGCGACTTCCTGCACCTCGCGGCCGACGTCGACTCCTGGACCTTCGACGTACGCGCCGAAGCGCTCGCCCACACCCTGCGCGGCACCCACACCGCCGTACGCCGCATGACCGCACCCCTCAACGTCGAAGGCGCCCGCGCCGCCGCCGAAGCCGCCCTCTCCGCCCCCGGCCCCCGGCCCACCGCCATCATCTGCGACGACGACTTCCTCTCCGCGGGCGCCTGCAAAGCCGCCCGCCGACTCGGCCTGCGCATCCCCGAGGACATCTCCGTCACCGGCTTCGACGACCTCACCCTGGCAACCGCCGTCGAACCCGAACTCACCACCGTCCGCCTCCCCGCCGAACGCTTCGGAGAACGCGGCATGGAATCCCTCGTCGCCGTCCTGGAAGGCCGCACCCCCGACGCCACACCACTCCCCGTCCACCTCATCGTGCGCGGCTCCACCGGTCCCGCCCACTGACCCCGGCCCCCGGCCTCCGCCCCCCGGGCATACAAAAGCGCCCCGCGCTCCGGCCGTCGGACCGGAACACGGGGCGCACCGCGCCGAAGGGCTACTCGACGTCGCCGCCGGACGTCTGCACGGGACCCGAGCCCGAGCCCGAGTCCGTGTCCGTCTCGGTGTCGGAGTCCGCGTCCGTCGCACCGCCCTCATCGAGCAGACGCGAGAGCTGACGCCCCACGATCCGCTTGAACTTCCGCTGCTGAGGCCGCGTACGGTCCAGGACCGCCACCTCCAGCCGCTCCGCGGGAATCTCCCGCTCACTGCCGTTGGTGTCACGGGACAGCGCCTGCACCGCGAGCTTCAACGCCTCGGCGAGCGTCATCCCGTCCTGATGGCGCTGATCCAGATAGCTACTGATCTGCTCCGCGTTACCACCCACCGCGACCGAACCGTGCTCATCCACGATCGAACCGTCATGCGGCAGACGGTAGATCTGATCACCGTCCGGCGTCGTGCCGACCTCCGCGACGACCAGCTCCACCTCGTACGGCTTCTCCGCATTGCTGGAGAAGATCGTGCCCAGAGTCTGCGCGTAGACGTTGGCCAACCCACGAGCCGTCACATCGGCACGGTCATAGGTGTAACCACGAAGATCGGCATAGCGGACCCCGCCGATCCGCAAATTCTCGTACTCGTTGTACTTACCGGCGGCCGCGAAGCCGATCCGGTCATAGATCTCGCTGAACTTGTGCAGCGCACGGGACGGGTTCTCACCGACGAACACGATGCCATCGGCAAACTGCAACACGACAAGGCTGCGACCGCGGGCGATACCCTTCCGGGCGTATTCCGCCCGGTCGGCCATGGCCTGCTGGGGTGAGACATAGAACGGCGTCGACACCGGATCCGTCCCTTTCTGTCAAAACTTCAGTCAGTGGCGAAAACGGAGCGATCAGAGCAACGCGGCCCGCGGGCCGTCCGGCTGCTCAAGCCGCTTCTCCAGGATCGAACGCGCGATCGCGGAGGACTCCTCCTCCGTCAGCCGCCGGAACCCCTCATCAGTGATCACCGTGACGATGGGGTAGATCCGGCGCGCCACATCCGGACCGCCGGTCGCCGAGTCGTCATCGGCCGCGTCGTACAACGCCTGGATGACCAGGGTCGTCGCCTGCTCCTCCGTCAGACCCGCGTGGTACAGCTTCTTCATCGCACCGCGCGCGAAGACCGAACCCGAACCGGTCGCCGCGAAACCGTGCTCCTCGGAACGGCCACCCGTCACGTCGTACGAGAAGATGCGGCCCTTCTCCCGGTCCACGTCGTACCCCGCGAAGAGCGGCACCACGGCGAGACCCTGCATGGCCATGCCGAGGTTGCCCCGGATCATCGTGGACAGGCGGTTCGCCTTGCCCTCCAGCGAGAGCGTCGCGCCCTCCACCTTCTCGAAGTGCTCCAGCTCCAGCTGGAACAGCTTGACCATCTCCACGGCCAGACCCGCCGTGCCGGCGATGCCCACCGCCGAGTACTCGTCGGCCGGGAAGACCTTCTCGATGTCGCGCTGAGCGATCACATTGCCCATCGTCGCCCGCCGGTCACCGGCGAGGACGACACCCCCCGGGAACGTCACGGCCACAATGGTCGTGCCGTGCGGCGCCTCGACCACGCCCTGGGTGGGCGGCAGTTGACGGTTGCCCGGCAGGATCTCGGGCTGATGCTCGGACAGGAAGTCCATGAACGACGACGAACCAGGCGTCAGGAAGGCAGCCGGTAGACGCCCTGCGCCACGAGTATTGGCTTCCACGAGGTTCCCTCCAGGTAGGCGGCAGCCCGACGAACAGTGTCGGGATCGTCTCCCAACTTGCCGATGGCCGAATTGCAGTTGAAGCACGGTACGCCACGGACTTTACCCGTCTCGTGGCAGTGATCCACATGGGCGGCGGGGGCACTGAGACAGATCACGCAGAGCCCCATCTGGGAGGCGATCATCTCGTCGCGTTCGGCTTCGGTCATGCCGTACTGGCGCTTCAGATGCCCCTCCCGCCCCTGGATGGCCCGGCACGCCTTGCAGCGCGTCGACAGGCCATCCGAGGCGGTTCCATTGCAGTGCCACTCAGCATGCGGCTTGATCTGGTCGCAGGTGCGGCAGAGCTTGTGTCCCTCGGGAACGGCTACCTTCTCGCGAACCGACTTGCCGCGAGCTTCTTGGCGACGCTTGTAGTACTCAGCCGCGCATTCGCGGCAACTGGTCTGCAAGCCATCAGGCCGCGACCTGTTCGCCGCGAACGCGCCGACAGGAAGAGTCTGCTGACAAGTAGAGCACTTCTTCCCAATGCCCGATTCGGACATTCGTCACTGTCCACCCTTTTGCACGAAACTCCGTACAAAATCCTCGGCATTTTCCTCCAAGACGTCATCAATCTCGTCAAGAACCGAGTCCACGTCGTCGCTCAGCTTCTCCTGGCGTTCCTTGAGGTCCTCGGAAGCCTGCGCGTCCTGCGTCTGCTCCTCGGTCTCCTCGGTGGAACGCGTCGCCTTCTGCTGTCCGCCGCCGGTGTCCTTGGTCGCCATCTACCTCACCCCGCTCGCTCGGTTAGACGTTCTTGATCAGACCCTACGCTTCGGGTCCGACATCGGCCCCGCTGTTGGCTCAACCTGCGGGACCCACCTGTGTGATTCCCCCGGCGATGACCTTTCAGCCGCCGGAGAGCACCCGAACCAGATCCTCTGCCGTGCGGCAGCGGTCCAGCAGTTCCTTGACGTGGTTCCGCGTGCCGCGCAGGGGCTCCAGCGTGGGGACCCGTTGCAGAGAGTCGCGGCCCGGGAGGTCGAAGATGACGGAGTCCCAGGACGCCGCGGCCACGTCGTCCGCGTACTGCTCGAGGCAGCGGCCGCGGAAGTACGCGCGGGTGTCCTCGGGCGGCTTGCCGATGGCCCGTTCGACGTCCGCCTCGTCGAGGAGCCGCTTCATCTTGCCCCGGGCCACCAGGCGGTTGTACAGGCCCTTCTCGGCCCGTACGTCGGCGTACTGGAGGTCGACCAGATGGAGCCGCGCGGCGTCCCAGTCGAGGCTGTCACGGCGGCGGTAGCCCTCCATGAGCTCCCGTTTGGCGACCCAGTCGAGCTCTCCGGAGAGGCTCATAGGATCGCTTTCGAGGCGGCCGAGTACGTCCTCCCAGCGGGCCAGGACGTCCTTGGTCTGCTCGTCGACGTCGGAGCCGTACCGCTCCTCGACGTATTTGCGGGCCAGCTCGAAGTACTCCATCTGGAGCTGTACGGCGGTGAGTGAACGGCCGCTACGGAGCGTCACGAGATGCTTGAGCGTCGCGTCGTGCGACACCTGGTGGAGGGTGCGCACGGGCTGGTCCACGGCGAGGTCGACCGCGATGAAGCCGTCCTCGATCATGGCGAGGACGAGCGAGGTGGTGCCGAGCTTGAGGTAGGTGGAGATCTCCGAGAGGTTCGCGTCGCCGATGATGACGTGGAGCCTGCGGTATTTCTCGGCGTCGGAGTGCGGCTCGTCCCGGGTGTTGATGATGGGCCGCTTGAGGGTCGTCTCCAGGCCCACTTCGACCTCGAAGTAGTCGGCGCGCTGGCTGAGCTGGAAGCCGTGCTCATGGCCGTCCTGACCGATGCCGACGCGTCCGGCGCCGGTGACGACCTGGCGGGAGATGAAGAACGGTGTCAGGTGCCGCACGATGTCGGAGAAGGGGGTGTCCCGCCTCATGAGGTAGTTCTCGTGCGTGCCGTAGGAGGCGCCCTTGTTGTCGGTGTTGTTCTTGTAGAGGTGGATCGGTTGGGCGCCGGGGAGCTGGGCCGCGCGGTCGGCGGCCTCGGCCATGATGCGTTCGCCGGCCTTGTCCCACAGGACGGCGTCCCGGGGGTTGGTGATCTCCGGTGAGCTGTATTCGGGGTGTGCGTGGTCGACGTACAGGCGTGCGCCGTTGGTGAGGATGACGTTGGCGAGGCCGATGTCCTCGTCGGTCAGCTGGCTGGAGTCGGCGGCCTCGCGGGCGAGGTCGAAACCCCGCGCGTCCCGCAGCGGGTTCTCCTCCTCGAAGTCCCAGCGGGCGCGTCGCGCCCGGTGCATCGCCGCGGCATAGGCGTTGACGATCTGGGACGAGGTGAGCATGGCATTGGCGTTGGGATGGCCGGGGACGGAGATGCCGTACTCCGTCTCGATGCCCATTACTCGCCGTACGGTCATGCGGCCCTCCTTGCCCGGCGGCGCTCCCCTTCGGGAACGGCGCTCAAGTACCGCTGGTTCTCCGGTGCGTGTGCGGTGCCCGTCCCCGCACTGCGCGACTCGGCGGTACCGAAGAGCCTAGAACGCCTTTGCGCTGGTGGGGAGATCATTGCCTTCATTGAAAAGCAGACGGCTGCGGGTACCCGTGAAGGACACCCGCAGCCGCCCTGTGTTCTAGAGGTATTGACCGGTGTTGGCCACCGTGTCGATGGAGCGTCCGGTGTCCGCGCCCTGCTTTCCGGTGACGAGGGTGCGGATGTAGACGATCCGTTCACCCTTCTTTCCGGAGATCCTGGCCCAGTCGTCCGGGTTGGTGGTGTTGGGCAGGTCCTCGTTCTCCTTGAACTCGTCGATGCAAGCCTGGAGGAGGTGAGCGACCCGTAGGCCCTTCTGGTTGGCTTCGAGGAAGGCCTTGATGGCCATCTTCTTGGCGCGGCCCACGATGTTCTCGATCATGGCGCCGGAATTGAAGTCCTTGAAGTACAGGACTTCCTTGTCTCCGTTCGCGTACGTCACCTCGAGGAAGCGGTTCTCCTCGGACTCCGCGTACATCTGCTCGACCACGGACTGGATCATGCCGTGCACCGTGGCGCGCCGGTCGGCGCTGTGTTCGGCGAGGTCGTCCGAGTGGAGCGGGAGCCGTTCGGTGAGGTACTTGGCGAAGATGTCCTTGGCCGCCTCGGCGTCCGGGCGCTCGATCTTGATCTTCACGTCGAGTCGGCCGGGGCGCAGGATGGCGGGGTCGATCATGTCTTCGCGGTTGGAGGCGCCGATGACGATGACGTTCTCCAGGCCTTCCACGCCGTCGATCTCGGCGAGCAGCTGGGGGACGATGGTGTTCTCCACGTCCGAGCTGACTCCGGATCCGCGGGTGCGGAAGAGGGATTCCATCTCGTCGAAGAAGACGATGACGGGGGTGCCTTCGCTCGCCTTCTCGCGGGCACGCTGGAAGACCAGGCGGATGTGGCGCTCGGTCTCGCCGACGTACTTGTTGAGGAGTTCGGGGCCCTTGATGTTGAGGAAGTAGCTCTTTCCCGCGGGCTGTCCGGTCACCTCGGCGACCTTTTTGGCGAGGGAGTTGGCGACGGCCTTCGCGATCAGCGTCTTGCCGCAGCCGGGTGGGCCGTAGAGCAGGACGCCCTTGGGGGGCCGTAGTTCGTGCTCTTTGAAGAGGTCGGGGTAGAGGTAGGGCAGTTCGACCGCGTCGCGGATCAGTTCGATCTGGTTGCCCAGGCCGCCGATCTTGTCGTAGTCGATGTCCGGGACCTCTTCGAGGACGAGTTCTTCGACCTCGCTCTTGGGGACCACTTCGTAGACGTAGCCGGAGCGTGGTTCGAGCAGGAGTGCGTCGCCTGCCCTGATGGTGACGTCGAGGAGTGGTTCGGCGAGCCGGACCACTCTTTCTTCGTCGGTGTGTCCGATCACCAGGGCGCGCTCGCCGTCCTCGAGGATTTCCTTGAGGGTGACGATGTCTCCGACGCTCTCGTACTCCATGGCCTCGACCACGTTGAGCGCTTCGTTGAGCATGACTTCCTGGCCGCGCCTGAGCTCTTCGAGCTCCACGCTCGGGCTGACGTTCACCCGGAGCTTGCGGCCCCCGGTGAAGATGTCCGCCGTGCCGTCCTCGTTCGCCACGAGGAAGACTCCGAAGCCGGCCGGTGGCTGTGCGAGCCGGTCGACTTCCTCCTTGAGGGCCACGATCTGGTCGCGGGCCTCACGGAGCGTGTTGGCGAGCCGCTCGTTCTGTGCGGACACGCCGGCCAGGTTGGTCTGCAGCTCGACGATCCGCTCTTCGAGAATCCTCGTATGACGCGGAGAGTCGGCGAGCTTGCGTCGCAGGACGGCGATTTCCTGCTCGAGATAGGCAACCTGACCGGCGGGGTCCTCGGACCCTCGTCCCGGCCGGATGCCGCGGTTGATGTCGTCGTCGTGGGCTGCCACGGTCCTCACCTCCTCCAAGGGGAGCTGGACGCTTCCAGACCCTACCTGGGTGGGTGTCGATTGAAACCCCTAGATCACAAAGACGATGGGGGTGTGTCCGATCTTCACCCTTGCGCTCTCCCTCACACGAGGTGAATACCCACCCAACAACATCGGAAAGCGGACGGTTGTATCGTCGAAGCGTTCAACACCCGTCAGGGCTGGCCCGACTTGCTGCATTGTCGGGCGGACCGGCGCAGCGACCGGCAGGAGAGATGACCGTGCGGCACGAGGCCGAGACCGGCAGTGAGGGCCACGATCTGGAGGTCTGGATCGACCAGGACCTCTGTACCGGGGACGGTATCTGCGCGCAGTACGCCCCTGAGGTCTTCGAGCTGGACATCGATGGTCTGGCGTATGTGAAGAGTGGTGACGACGAGTTGCTGCAGGCTCCTGGGGCGACAACGCCGGTGCCGCTGACGCTCCTCACCGATGTGGTGGATTCGGCCAAGGAGTGTCCCGGCGACTGCATCCATGTGCGTCGGGTCTCGGACCGGGTCGAGGTGTACGGTCCCGACGCGGCGTGATCGCGCGCCCTTCGGGGGGTGTCAGAGCCTGTGTCATATCCCCGGTCGGATCAGTGGGCGTCGTCTGGTGCGTGCGATCGCAAGGCGCCGGGAAGTCCTCGTAGCGGAGCTACTAGGGCTTTTCGGCAACGCGGCGAGCGTGCGTGCCAGGCGGCGACCACCCGGCCGGGGATATGACACAGGCTCTCAGATGCTGCGGGCCCGGTCGGGGGTGCCCCGTTCGAACGTGCCGTCCTTCCACTGCCACTTGGCTCTGTCCTGCTGGTCGGGGCAGCAGCGGGGTATGTCGGGCGAGGAGTAGCCGAGCAGGGTGGCGGTGACGGCGCCGTCGCGTACGGCGAAGTCGCGCACGTTCTGCCGGTCCTTGGGGTCGAGGAGGGTGGCGACGACGCGCGGCTTGGCCGTGCCTGCCCTGGTGATGACGTAGATCCCGTCGGGCGGTGTGCCCGATCCGGCTTCGCAGTGCACGACGGCGACGGTCTCGGGGCTGCCGTCGCCGTCGAGGTCGCCGGTGGCCTTCTTCTTGACCGCGCTCTTCACGGGGCCGCAGTCGAGTGGGAAGTCGACGGCGGCGGGGTCGGGTGCGGGGGCCGGGGCCGGTGCTGCCGCGGCGGCTCTGGAGTGCGGCTGGGGGCCCGTCTGGGCGGCGGTCGCGTCGTCGGGTTTGAGGAACGCGGAGCCCGCGACGACGGCGGCCAGTGCGGCCGCGGTGGCCAGCCAGTGGATGGGGCGGGCGGTGGTGTGCGCCAGTTCCGGGACCGCGGGGTGCTGCACGAGGAAGTGTCTCCTGTGAGGGCGTGCCGGTGGGGAGGTGGCCAGCATCGTGCCATACGTCACAGTGAGGTGGAACACCGGGGTCGGCGGTGGGTCTTCTGTTTCTTGCGGTACGCGGCTGGTCTCCTGTCAACGAAACGGCGCCGCCGCCGAGTTCCC
>NZ_JBHVYE010000032.1:0-82617 GCF_042881135.1 Streptomyces sp. NPDC058284 | reverse complement strand
CAATTGCTCCGGCCCCCTTCCCACGGGCCAATGGATGTCACCGGTTCACAGGCTCCGCTGACATTCACCAATAATGCCTGCGACCGCCCACCGAGTGTCCGACCGCCCCGAGGACCCAGAGCACCGCACCGATGACGACGAGTGCGACGCCGATGGTCCAGAGGATGGATATGCCTGTCAGCAGGCCGATGACGAGCAAGATGATACCGAGTGCGATCATGGATCCTCCGACCCTCAGAACTCTTTTCAGTGTACGCCTGACGGGTGAAACCGCAGAGCGGAATCAGTGGCCCGAGCTGCTGTAATAACCCCCGAGCTGGTCGCGGTATGCGGGGTCGCCCAAGTGCTTTTCCTTGTCGAACTCGGGCGCGTCCTTGATCTGCTCCTTGGTGAGCGAGACCAGAATCCGCCGGGCTTCGTGGTCGATGGCCGTGACGGTACTGGCGGGCAGCAGAACCTCCTTGCCGAAGATCCATACGCCGGTGTCGACGACGATGTACTGGTTGGCGACCTCGTCGGAATGCTTGTCGACCTTGCCGATGTGGCCGTCCGCGGCTTCGACCTTGTAGCCCGTCAGATCGGCGTCCGGGCCGTGCCCGGCGGTCGGAACGTAACTCCACATTTCGTTGCTCACGCACGACTCCCTGATCGACACCTGAAACACAGGTTTTCGCTTACCCGGACCGGCATCCCGAGGATCAGCCGCTCCTGCCGTTCGAGTGTCCTTTCCGGACGAGACCAAACAACGATCCGTCACATAGCCTCTGGCAGGGAGACGGCAGATGCCACGGGTGCGCATGTGCACGTGGGGGAGTGGAGGGGGCGGGGTGCTCGGAAAGGGCACGCGGTGGCTCGCGGGCGCCATGGCGGTGGCATGTCTGGTGCTGGTCGGCCCGAGCGCGTCGAGCGGCGGTTTCCACGCCGGGTCACTGCCCGTCGCGGGCGACCGGGACGTCGTACCGAACCGCGTCATGACCTGGAACGTCTGCAACCCCTGCGACGCGAGCGAGATCGGCCGCGCGGCGGAGATCGCCAGGTACGCGCCTCAGGTCATCGGCCTGCAGGAAGCGTGTGTGCGTGACGTCGAGCGGATCCGGGACTACCTGAGGATCCTCTACGGGCTGGAATACCACGTCGAGTACGGGGCGGTGCTGCACAAGCGGAGCCGCTGCGGGGGGTGGCCGTGGAGCCCGGGCGCCTTCGGCCAGGCGATCCTCTCGGCGGCGCCGATGACGGACCGCGAGAACGTGGAGTACCCCGACGGCGGATCCGAGGACCGCGGGTACCTGGCAGTCACCACCACCGTGGGCGGCCGGTCCGTGCGAGTCTTCAACACCCACCTCGCCCAACGCCGGCAAGAGGCGGTCCGGGCGGGCCAGACCCGGGTGCTCGCCGCAGCCGTCGCCCGGCACGACCGCGCGATCGTTCTCGGCGACTTCAACGCCGTGCCGGACACGCCGGAACTCACCCGGATATGGGCGCTGGCCGCGGACGCCGACCCCCAGTGCCACCCCGCGGCCACCGGCATCTGCGAGCCGACCACCGACTGGCGCAGCAAGTTCGACTACATCTTCCTGCGGGACATCGTCCCGTTCGGCCACGGCGTGCACCCCACCCCGTACTCGGACCACGACTTGGTCCACGCCGACCTGGACCCGGCTTAGGACCGCCGACGACGACCTCTGATCCAGAGCGCCAGGACCACGGAGCACACCGCGGCGATCGCGCACCAGGTCGAGACGTACTCCTGCCGCCACAGCACGGCGCAGACCGCGGCCCCGATGGCGACGAGGACGCCGAACAGGACGAGTCCCCGGTCACCGGAGAGGAGCAGGGAGCCGATGGTGGCGAGCAGGTAGCCGATGACGACCAGCGCCGGCTGCGGCAGGCCCAGGGAGTACCCGACGGTGTGCCCGCGGATCTCGGCCGTCACGGTGCGGGTCGCCAGCGCGTACGCGAGCGCGGTCGCCGTCAGGACCCCCGCCGCCAGCGGGACGAGCAGCCGGCGGCGCGCGTTTCGCGGCGCGGCGCACAGCACGGCCGCCGGTACCCACACCGCCAACAGGGGGAGTGCGACGACGGCCCAGGCGACGGTGGCGGGTCCGGTGCCGCCGTCGTGGTGCCAGACCGCGGCCTCGATGATCTGGTGGGCGCCCAGGAGCAGCGGCAGCGCGGCCAACGGCAGGTCACGGGGGCGGCGGACCGCCAGCGTCACCGAGGCGACCCCCACGGCCGAGATGCCCGCTCCCGCGACCAGGTCGGCCGTCGCGCTCCAGCACATGGCGGCAACGCTACGGCCGCCCCGGCGCGCGGGCGCGTCGGGCCGGTCCGGGGTAGCAAGGAGGTTGGGGACCGGCCTGCTCGCGACCCATTGACATCGACGGTGCCCGAGGTGAAGCTCCAAGGCGTCCGTGTTAACGCTAACAACGGGCTGAGGCACACCTGAGGGAGTCATCCATGTCAGGTAGTCGTCACCCAGCGCGCCCAGCGCCACCGGCACCGCTCGCACCACCGGCACCGCTCGCACGGCCGACGTCGCAAGGACCGGCCCTCGACCGCCGCGCCCTGCTCCTGGCCGCCGCGGCCGGCGGGCTCGCCACCGCCTGCGGCGCCGCCGAGGGGCAGCCCGCGGGCAAGGTGGCCGTCCTCGGTGACAGCGCGCAGTGGGAGAAGCCGATGGCCGCGGCGGGCACGGCCATGAGGTCGGTGGGGGCGCCGCAGCTGATCCCGCAGGCCATTCCGTTCCTGGAGTCGTTCGAGCAGATCGTGCGGTCCTCGCTGCGGACCAGGAAGACACCCGACATGCTCAAGTACTGGTCGGGCTACCGCCTCCAGGACCTCGCACGCACCGGCGGCATCGTCGACCTGACCCGCCAGTGGGACGACGCCGTCGCCAAGGGCTGGGTCGACGCCTCCCTGCGCACCGCCTTCACTCACCGGCGGCGCGTCTACGGCCTGCCGATGAACCTCGCGTACTGGGTGTTCTTCCACAACCCCGAGGTCTTCCGCGAACACCGCCTCGAAACCCCCAGGACCTGGGACGACTTCCTCACCGCCTGCGCGCGCCTGAAGAAGGGCGGCATCACCCCGCTGCACGGCACGGCCGGTGACCGCTGGCCCTCCTTCATCTGGTTCCAGGAGATCCTCAGCCGCCAGGACCCCCGCTTCTACGACGACTTGATGAACGGCCGCGAGCGGTACACCGACCCGCGCGCCGAACGAGCCCTGCGCACCATCGTGTCCTTCTTCGACAAGGACTGGTTCACGCCCATGGACATGAACCATCCCGACGCGGCCGCCGCCGTGGTGCACGGCAAGCTCGGCATGGTGCCCTGCGGCACCTGGCTCGGCTCCACCCTCGCGGCCGCTGGCGCCAGGCCCGGCAAGAACCTCGGCGCGTTCGTGCTCCCCATGGCCGACCCCACGGCCCGCCCCGCCGTCATCTTCGAGTCCAGCGCCCTGGTCGCCACCGTCAAGGGGCCCGACCACACCGAGGCGCTGCGGGCCACCGCCGCCTGGCTGCACCCCAAGGTCATGACGGCCTTCTCGCACACCCTCCAGGACGGCTGCCCCAACCCCGAGGTCGCCCCGGCCAACCCGGTGATCGGCTCGCTCGCGAGGAAGGTCCGCGGCGACAAGCTGTGGCTGCTCAACCGCTTCTGGGAACAGGGGCCGCCCGAACTCGTCGAGGCCACCGTCGACGACCTCGCGGGTTTCCTCCTGAACCCCTCCTCGTACCGCAAGACGCTGCGCACCATGCAGGACCGTGCCGACGACGCCTGGCAGGTGTGGCGGGAGGCGGAGAAGACATGACGGACATCGTGACGCCCGCGCACGGCGCGCCGGGGTCCGCGCGCCCGCGCCGGAGGGTGCCGGTCCGCAGCCCGCACCAGGCCGCGAGGGCGCGCGGCAAGCGGCTCGGCGGCCCCCTCGCCGCGCTGCCCTGGGCGCTGCCCGCCTTCGCGTTCGTCGGCGTCCTGCTCGTCTACCCGTTCTTCCGCAGCGTCTACGGCAGCTTCTTCGAGGACAACGGCTTCACCAGCAGCTTCACCGGATTCGACAACTACGCGCGCCTCGCCGACGACCCGATCTTCGGCCGTTCGCTGCTCAACACCGTGTTGTGGGTGGCCGGAACGCTGCTCCTGCCCGTCCTCGCCGGGCTCCTCATCGCCGTCGCCACCCACCGGATGCGCTTCGGCGGCGTCGCGCAGCTGATCATCGTGCTGCCGTACGCGATCTCGGGCACCGCCACCGCCGTCGTCTGGTACTTCATGCTGTCGTCGCAGGGCGCGCTCAATCAGGCGCTGCGCGGCGCCGGACTGGACGGCCTCGCGCACTCCTGGCTCCTGGAGTGGCCGCAGAACACCCTCTCGATGATCGTCGCGAGCACCTGGCAGGCGACCGGTCTCAACGTCGTCCTCTTCGCGATCGGCCTGCGCGCCATCCCACGGGAGACGGTCGAGGCCGCCGAACTGGACGGGGCGAGCGGCTGGCGGATGTTCCGCCACATCACGCTGCCCGGGCTGCGCGCCGTGACCGTCGTGGTGGTCGGCATGGCCATCGTGAACAGCCTCAAGGCGTTCGACATGATCTGGATCCTCACCCAGGGCGGCCCGTCCCGCTCCTCCGAGACCCTCGCGCTGAGCATGTACCGGGAGACGTTCCGGCTCTTCCACGTGGGGTACGGCTCGGCCATCGCCCTGGTCCTCTCGGTGATCGTGGTCGCCTCGTCCTGGCTGTACCTGCGCCGCCAGATGCCCGACACGAACCCGGCGAAGAACTGAGGAGGGGGAGTCCCATGGGACGCGCGGTACGCAATGTGTTCGTCGCCGGATGCGTGGTGCTCTGGCTGGTCCCGCTGTACCTCCTCGTCGTCAACGCCCTGACCCCGGTGGCCGACTACACCGGCAAGCCCGACTGGACCTTCCAGGGCTTCGACCTGGTGGAGAACGTCAGGACGGCCTGGCGGGCCGCGGGCATCGGCGACAGCTTCCGCTCCTCGCTCCTGTACGCCGTGGTCTGCGGCCTCGTGGCGGTCCTGGTGGCGTCCATGGCGGCGTTCGCCGTGGTCGTGCTGCCCATCCCCAGGCCCGCGTTGTGGTTCTGGCTGATCTACTCAGGCACGCTCTTCCCGCTGCAGATGTTCCTCGCGCCGCTCTTCGGCCTGTACGCGGACGCCGACCTGTACGACACCAGGCTCGGCCTGATGCTGGTGTACGCGGCGTGGGCGGTGCCGTTCGCCTTCTTCCTGATCCGCAATCAGCTGACCACCATGCCACCGGAGTTGACGGAAGCGGCGCTGATCGACGGCGCCTCCTTCCGCAGGATCTTCTGGCGCATCCACGTCCCCCTGATGAGGTCGGGGCTCGGCGCGGCCTTCCTCTTCCAGTTCACGGCCGTCTGGAACGACCTGCTCCTCGGCATCACCCTCAGCCGCAGCCCCGAAATCCAGCCGGTCATGGCCACCCTGGCCACCCTCAACAAGTCCTACTCCTCGACGGGCCCGCCCGTCATCCTGGCCGGCGCACTGATCGTGTCCGTGCCGACCCTCGTCCTCTTCCTGCTCTTCCGCGGCCTGTTCCTGCGCGGCATCACCGCATCCACCCGCTGACCCGACCCACCCCCTTTCCCGGGAGAGATCCGCATGACGACACGGGCTCTGGTCCGCACCACCGACTGGGACAACGACCGGATACGCGACAGCCTGCGCGCCGGCGTGGTCGGCGCGCAGGGGACTCTGCCGGACGGCACCACCCTGCGGCTCACCCAGGAACCCCTCCTGCGCCACACCGACGACGGCGGCACACTCCTCCAGTCACTGCGGGTCGAGCCCGTCGACGGAGCCGAGGTACCCGGCGGATTGACCGTGCGTACGGAATCCGGTGCCGCCCTGCGCTGCGAACGGGTCGGCGGGCCCGGCCGCTCCGTGCGGCTTCTGCTGCCCGCCGTGGAGAGCGCCACCCGCGTCACGGTCGGCCTCGCGGACGGACGGAACGGCATCGACGTACAGCTGACCCCGCAGCGTCGGTGGACCCTGCACCTGATCCACCACTCCCACCTCGACATCGGCTACACCGACCCGCAGGGCCGGGTCCTCGCCGAGCACCTGTCGTTCCTCGACTCCTGCCTCGAACTGTCCCGCGCCACCGACGGCTGGCCCGAGGAGTCCCGCTTCCGGTGGTGCGTCGAGTCGTTGTGGTCGTTCCGGCAGTGGGCGAGGGCCCGGCCGGCGGAACAGGTCGAGGAGTTCATGCGCCGGGTCGGGGAGGGACGCATCGAACTCACCGCGCTGCCGTTCAACCTGCACACCGAGACCTGCTCCACGGACGAGCTGCACGAACTCCTGCGCCCGGCCCGTGCCGTGAGCGAAGAGCATGGCGTCCACTTCACCTCGGCCATGCAGACCGACGTGCCCGGCGCCGTCGTCGGCCTCGTCGACGCCCTCGCCGCGGCGGGCGTCAAGTACCTCTCCGTCGCCCACAACTGGGCCGGGCGCTCCGTGCCCCACCTGGTCGGCGGCGGGAACCTGCCCCGCCTCTTCCGGTGGCGCGCACCCAGCGGCAACAGCGTTCTGGTGTGGGTCACCGACACCCCGCACGGCCTCGCCTACATGGAGGGCCCCCTCCTGGGCTTCGACACGGGCTACGCGGACGTCGACGACCTGCTGCCCGCCTACCTGACCTCCCTGGCCACCCACCCCTACCCCTACCGCGGCGGCATCTTCGGCTGGGCCATGGACCACACCGAGATCAAACGCGAGCCCTACCCCTGGGACGTCCTGCACCTGCGCGTCCAGGGCAAGTTCGGCGACAACGCGCCGCCCCGCCGCGTCATCGCCGACACCGTCCGCCGCTGGAACGACACCTGGGCCTTCCCCCGGCTGCGGCTCTCCCGCAACGAGGACTTCTTCACCGACGCCGAGGCCAGGCTCGGCCACGAGATCCGCACCTTCGAGGGGGACTGGACCGACTGGTGGGTCGACGGGGTCGGGTCGGGGGCGCTCCCGCTGTCCCTGGCCCGGACCGCCCAGTCAGTGGTCGCCGACGCCCAGACCATCGGCACGTTCGCCGCCCTCCTCGACGCCACGGGGGCCGAGGACGACAGCAGGGACGCCGCTGGGGTCTACGAGGCGGTGTCGCTCTTCGACGAGCACACCTGGGGCGCCGGCGACCCATGGACCCACGGGGAAGAGGGCGGCCACTCGGGGGAGCACCAGTGGCACTGGAAGTACGGGCAGGCGATGCGCGCCCACGACGACGGCAACGCGCTGCTCGCCCGCGCGAGCGCCCGCCTCGGACAGCGGCTCGCCGCCTCGCCGGACGCCGCGGCGACGTACCACGTCGTCAACACCTGCTCGTGGCCGCGCACCGACGTCGTCGGCGTCTTCCTGCCCGAGAGCACCGTGCCGCTGGAGCGGCCCGTGACCGTTCACGACGCGCGCGACGGGCGCCGGCTGGCCTGCGAGGAGAGGCCGCAGACCAATGACGACCACCGCGACGCCGGCCGGTTCCTGCTCGTCCGCGTCGACGACGTGCCGGCCGCCGGATCGGTGCGCCTCGACATCCGTCTCGCGGCCGCCGAGACGTCCCGGGGCCCGGACGGCACGACGGTGCGGGCCGCGACCGGATGGAACCCGACCGGCGGCACCGAACGCGAGGACCCCGCCGAGTCGGCCGCCGAGGCGCTGGCCCACCCCGAGCCGGCCTTCCTTCAGAACGAGCACCTCGCCGTCCGCGTCGACCTCGCGCACGCCTGCGTCGCGTCGGTCATCGACAAGCGGACCGGCCGCGAACTCGTCCGCCCGGACGCCGTCGTCGGCTTCAACGGCTATGTCCACGACAGCTACACCACCGCGGGCGCCTTCAACCACAACTCCAGCCGCACCACGGCGTCGGACCGCCTCGAACACCTCGGCGTCCGAGCCGTCGCCCCGCCCGCCGCACTCATCGCCCGCCGCTCGACGGCCGTCGCCGAGTCCGTCACCTACGAGACCCGTCCGGCCGGAGCCAACCGGCTGCGCACCACGCTCACCCTCCGGCACGGCGTGCCCCGCCTCGACATCGAGAACCGCCTCGACAAGGACGGGGGACTCGGCAAGGAGAGCGCCTACTTCGCCTTCCCCTTCGCCTTCGACGCACCGGTCGTCCGGATGGAGGCCTCGGGCGGCGCCACCGGCAGCGGACTGCCGGTGGTACCGGGCTCCGCCCCGCACATGCGCGCGGTGCGCCGCTGGGTGACCCTGGCCGACGACGACCTGGCGGTGGCCTGGTCCACGCAGGACGCGCCGCTCGTGCAGTTCGGCAACATCGCCCTGCCCTACGCGCCGTTCCCCAGGACGATGGACCACGACGAGCCCGCCACCGTCTTCTCCTGGATCCACAACAACCTCTGGGACACCAACTTCCCCAGTGCGCAGGGCTTCGAGCTCACCTTCCGGTACAGCCTGGCCAGCGGCTCAGGCGCGGCCGGACTCGGACCGGCGACGGCCGCGGCCTGGAGCCGTCCGATGCGCGCCGTCCGGGCCAGAGGAGTCTCGGACGCCGCGCCGGACCACCATTGCTTCGCCGATCTGGACGACCCACGGGTGCGCCTCGTCGGTGCGACCACCCCGCGGCCCGGACACGTCCTGCTGCGCCTGCAGTCGTTCGCGGAGCAGCCGGTGACCTGCCGGGTCCGCGCCCGCTTCCCGGTGGCCGCCGCCCATCGCGCGGACTTCCTCGGCACCGCGAGCGACGAACTGCCGTTCACCGGCGGCGAGGTGGCGCTGGACGTGCCCGCGCTCGGCACGACCGCCGTGCTCTTCACGCGCCCGGACGCGGTGGCCGAAGGGCCTGCAGGTGCTTCCGGTGGTTTTCCGGTACGTCCGTGAAAGCCGCCCCGAGCGTTGTTCCCGTACGTCCGCGCGAAGGAGAACGTGTGTACCGGCTCGACCCGCGCTACGCCCCCGCGCACGGGGCCGTCCTCGCCACGGGCTGGCAGGGCGTCGCCGCGCAACTGCCCCCGGGCCCCGCCACCGTCGCCGTGGACGGCCCGCCGACGGTCGACTGGGACGGCCTCGCCGCCCGGCTGACCGAGGAACTGTCCGAACGCGGCACCACCGTGCGCACCCTCGACCTGCGCGCCCACCACGCCCCGCCCGACACCGTGCGACGCCGCACCGAATCCGCCGAGGACGCCCAGGACCCGTACTACGCCAAGCTCGCCGACACCCCGCTCCGCGACCTCTTCGACGACCTGCCGCGGCCGGTGCGGCCCCAGGGCCGCGAGCTGCTGCTCGTCCACGGCCCCGGCGCATGCCTCGTCCCGCACGACGTGCTCTGGTACGCCGACCTGCCCAAGCGCCACGCCGAGGCGGCCGTCGCCGCGGGAACCGGCCGCAACCTCGGACTGCCGGGCGCGAAAGGGACGTTGAGGCGGCTCTTCTACATCGACTGGCCCGTTCTCGACCGCCACCGCGACGCCCTCGCGCCCCGCCTCGACGCCTGGCTCGACGTCCAGGACCGTGACCGGCCCACCTGCATCGACGGCGCCGGGCTGCGCGCCACCCTCGCGCACCTCGCGCACCACCCCGTACGGACCAGGCCCTACTTCAACTCCACGCCCTGGGGCGGCCATTGGGGGCAGCAGCGGCTCGGCTTCGGTGCCGAGGCCCGCAACACCGCCCTCGGATACGAACTCATCGCCCCCGAGTCCGGTCTCCTCATCGGCACCCACCCCGGCCAACAGGCCGAAGTGCCCTTCCAGTTGCTGTGCGCCCTCCACCCGGGGGCGGTGCTCGGCACCCAGGTCGCCGACCGCTTCGGCACCTCCTTCCCGATCCGCTTCGACTACCTCGACACCGCGGGCGGCGGCAACCTCTCCGTGCACTGCCACCCCAAGGCGCCGTACATGAGGGAGCGGTTCGGCTGGTCCTACACCCAGCACGAGACCTACTACGTGACGCTGGGCGGCCCGCGGGCCCGCGTCTTCCTCGGCCTGCGCGAGGACGCCGACCTCGACCTCTTCCGCAAGGAGGTAGAGGAGGCCGCGCACGACGGGGTCCCCATGGACCCCGAGGACCACGTGCTGACCTTCCCCGCCGAACAGGGCCGCCTCTTCATGATCCCCGCGGGCACCCCGCACGCCAGTGGCGCCGGGAACGTCGTCCTGGAGATCAGCGCGACCCCCTACCTCTACTCCCTCCGCTTCTACGACTGGCTGCGCCCCGACGCCGACGGACACCCCCGCCAACTCCCTTACGAACACGGCCTCGCCAACCTGGAATCCGGACGTCGCGGCGCCGCCGTCGCACGGGACCTGGTCCAGGAACCACGCACCCTGCGCGCGGGGCCCGGCTGGCGCGAGGAACTCCTCGGCGCCCTGGACGAGATGTTCTACGAAGTGCGGCGCCACGCCCTGGACGAGGGCGCCGTGGCCGACGACGACACGGCGGGCCGCTTCCACGTACTGAACGTCGTGGAGGGCGAGGGCGTCATGGTGCGCACGGCGGCGGGGGAACGGCATACGCTCTACCGGGCCGAGACGCTGACGGTGCCCGCCGCGGTCGGCCCCTACGAGCTGGCAGCGCTCGGCGAGACCCCGGTCAAGGTCGTCAAGGCACTGGTCCGCCCCGAGCACCCCGAAGCGGACGCATGAGGCCGCCGCACCCGATGCCCGTCCTCGAACTCGGCGGCAGCCACGTGACCGCGGCCCTCGCCCACCCCGCCACCGCGACCGTGACCCGGCACGTGCGGCGGCCGGTCCACCCCCGGGGCACCGCCGAACACGTCCTCGGCGCACTCGTGCGCTGCGCCGGAGAACTGGACGCCCCGGCCGGACAGGTGTGGGGCGTCGCCGTCCCCGGCCCCTTCGACTACGAGAAGGGCGTCGCCCGCTTCGAGGGCGTCGGCAAGTTCGACGACCTGTACGGCATCGACGTACGCGCGGTGCTCCTCGACGGCGTGTGGCCGCGCCCCGCGGAAGCCGTCTTCCTCAACGACGCGCACGCCTTCCTCCTCGGCGAGTGGCGGGCGGGCGCCGCGCACGGGCACGAGCGGAGTGTGGGCATCACCCTCGGCACAGGCGTCGGTTCGGCCTTCCTCCTGGCAGGCGACGTACAGCACCGAGGCCCCGGCGTACCGCCACAGGGCCGCATCGACCTCGTCGAGGCGGATGGCAGACCCCTGGAGGAGACGGTGTCCCGACGGGCGATCCTCGCGCGCTACGGCGGCAAGGACACGCCCGCGGACCTGGATGTGAGCGACATCGCGGACCGGGCGCGGGCGGGGGAGCGGCACGCGCGGCACGTCCTGGAGGAGGCCTTCACGATCCTCGGCGCCGTTCTCGGCCCGCACCTGCGCGCCTTCGACGCGAGCGTCCTCGTCGTCGGCGGCGCCATGGCCGCCTCCTGGGACCTGCTCCGCCCCGCGCTGCGCGCCGGGCTGGGGGATACTCCCGTCACGCTGCGCCCCGCGCGCCTCGGCGGGAACGCGGCGCTCGTCGGCGCGGCGGCGCACGCGGCAGCCGCGCCCTGAGTGGGGGCCGACGCGGGGCATCGAACGGAACGGAAGGACATCCGCACCATGCCCGGACCGCACGACCCGAGCAGCGGTCGGCCACCGCGCGAGCCCAAAAGCGGTCCGCCGACCCTGCGGGACGTCGCCGAACACGCCGGGGTCAGTGCGATGACGGCGTCCCGAGTGCTGCGCGACGATCCGCAGGTGCTGCCCGCCACCCGCGAGCGGGTCAGGGCCGCCGCCGCCGCGCTCGGCTACCGCCCCAACGAGGTGGCCCGCAGCCTCCGGCTCGGCCGCGGCACCGGCCTCGTCGGGCTCGTCGTCACCAACCTCGCCAACCCCTTCTACTCACGTCTCGCCCTCGGCGTCGACTCCGTGGTCGCCCGGCACGGCCTGAAGACGGTCATCGGCAACACCGGACAGGACCTCGACGCCGAACAGGAGCTGGTCGCCGACCTGCTGGCCCGCCGGGTCGACGGCGTCATCGCCGTCCCGGCAGGCGCCGACCAGCGCCATCTCGCCGCGGCGGCGGCCGGCGGCGTCCCTGTGGTCCTCGCCAGCCGCCCGCCCGACGGCTTCACCGCCGACTGCGTCCTGGTCGACGACTTCGGCGGGGCCCGCGACGCCACGGCCCGCCTCCTGGCGCGCGGCCACCGCCGCATCGGCTTCCTCGGCTCACCGCCCGCCGTCTACACCGGCACGCAGAGACTCCGCGGATACGCGGCGGCCCTCGCCGCGGCCGGGCTCGCCGTCGACCCGGGCCTCGTACGCCAGGGCCAGACGGAACCGCAGGAGGCCACCCGCGCCGCGGCCGAACTCCTTGCGTCGCCCGACCCGCCGACCGCGCTGTTCTGCTCCAACAACCGCAACACGATAGGGGCGTTCCGCGCGCTGCGGGCCGAGGGCCGTGCGGGCGGTGCGGGCGGCACGGGTGTCGCCCTCGCGGGCTTCGACGACTTCGAGCTGGCCGACGCGCTCGGCCTGGCCCTCACGCTCGTCGCGTACGACAGCGACGAGGTCGGCCGCGCGGCGGGCCGCCTCCTCGTCGACCGTCTGCGCGCCCGAGGAACCGAAGCGGGGGAGGAGGCCGCCGCGCAGGCGCCCGCCCGCCGGATCGTCGTGCCGACCAGCCTGGTGGAGTACGGGGGGTGAAGTCCGGCCCCTCGCTCGGAACCGGCCCGGCTCTCCGTGCGTTGGGGAGTTCGGGGGTGCGCCGAGCGCTTCCGGACGAGCAGCGCAGGACGGGGGCCGGCATGCCGCAGCAGAGCCGTTCCGCGCGCCTGGCCGCATCCGCGCTCTCGCTCGTCGTCACGGTGCTCGCCCTCTTCGTCCCCTCCGCGGCGGCGTACGGCGCACCGGCCGGCGCGCCGCCCACCCGGCACGCCGTGGCGGCGCACGCCGGGCGCCCGACCGGGCCCCACGACACCCCGGCCCTCCACATCGCCGTCACGCACCGGCCGGACGCGCACATCCCCGGTCCGCAGCCGCCCGGTCCCGGGCCGACGGCCCTCGACTCGGCGCCGCACCGTGCGCGCGGCTGGGCGGACGCACGTCCCGCCACCGACCTCGCGCCGCCGCAGCGGCCCCGCGCGACGGCCGCTCCGCGCGGGCCGCCCCACCGATGAGCACGCAGACCGTTCCCGACGCCTGACCCGTCGCACACGCATGCCGCACGGGGCCCGGCGCACGCCGTGTGCGCGAGCCCTCATGGGGTGAGCCTCGCTCGCGCTCACACCGTGCGTGCCCGCCGTATGCGCGCTGCCCGGTCAGGCGTTCTCCGTCCTGCCCTCATCGTGGAGAACCCATGTCACGCGCACCCCTGTGGCGGGCGGTCGTCGCACTCGCGGCCGTCGCCCTGTCCCTCTACATCGCTCTCACCCAATCCGCCCGCCTCGGCCTCGACCTGCGAGGCGGCACCCAAATCGTCCTGGAGACCAAGGACTCGCCCACCGTCGAGGCGGACGCCGCGTCCACCGACCGCGCCCTGGAGGTCCTGCGACAGCGCGTCGACGCCCTCGGTGTCTCCGAACCGGGCATCGCACGCTCCGGCGAGAAGCGCATCATCGTCGAACTGCCCGGCGTGCAGGACCCGCGCAAAGCGGCCGAAGTCATCGGGCGTACCGCCCAGCTGACGATCCACCCGGTGACCGGGGAAACGGCGGAGAAGGGCGGCACGCGGCCCGCCGCCGACGGATCACGGACCCTGCCCGACCCCGACCGCCCAGGCAACCACCTCGAACTCGGCCCCACCGCGCTGACCGGTGACGGCGTCAAGGACGCCGAGGCGATGCTCGACCAGCAGTCCCTCGCCGGCTGGACCGTCTCCCTCGACTTCCGCAAGGCGGCCGGGCACACCTGGGCGACGCTCACCGGCGACGCGGCCTGCGCGCCCCAGGGCGCACCCGAACGACGCGTCGCCATCACCCTCGACGACAAGATCATCTCCGCGCCCGGCGTCAACCCTGGCGTGGCGTGCAAGACCGGTATCACCGGCGGTTCCACCCAGATCACCGGGGACTTCGACCGGACCGAGGCCCGCGACCTCGCCGCGCTCGTCAAGGGCGGCGCGCTGCCGGTGCCCGTCGACGTCGTCGAGCAGCGCACGGTCGGCCCGACGCTCGGCGCCGAGGCCATCGAGGCGAGCAGCCGGGCGGCGGTGATCGGCGTCGTCCTGACCGCGCTGTTCCTCACCGTCGTCTACCGGCTCATGGGCGCACTCGCCGCGCTCGCCCTCGCGCTCTACGGCCTCCTCTCGTACGCTGCTCTGGTGGCGCTCGGCGCGACGCTCACCCTGCCGGGACTCGCCGGCTTCGTCCTGGCCATCGGCATGGCCGTCGACGCCAACGTGCTCGTCTTCGAACGGGCGCGGGAGGAGTACCTCGCCGTACGCTCGAAGGACCTGGCCAAACCGGTCCGCACCGGCTTCACCAAGGCGTGGAGCGCGGTCATCGACTCGAACGTGACGACGCTGCTCGCCGCCGGGCTGCTCTTCCTCTTCGCCACAGGACCGGTCAAGGGCTTCGGCGTCACCCTCTGCATCGGTGTTCTCGCGTCGATGGTCACCGCGCTGATCATCACCCGCGTGCTCGCCGACTTCGCCGTCGGCCGCAGCTTCGTGCGCAGGCGTCCGGCGCTGACGGGCCTCGCCTCGGCGGGCCGCGTCCGCACCTGGCTGGCCCGCCGCGATCCGCGGCCCGTCCGCCACCGGCGCCGGTGGCTCGGCGCCAGCGGCCTCCTGGTCGCCGTCGCCGTCGCGGGCATCGCGCTGCGGGGGCTGGAATTCGGCGTCGAGTTCACCGGTGGCCGCCTCGTCGAGTACAGCACCAGCAGGTCCGTCGACGCCGACACGGCACGTGGCGCCGTGTCCGACGCGGGCTTTCCGCGCGCGGTCGTGCAGGAGTCGGGGGACGGCGACATCTCCGTACGCACGGAACGGCTCACCGACGATGAACAGCAGCGCGTCAAGGAGGCTCTGGCGCAGCGGGGCGGCACCGTCACCGTCGAACGCGACGAACTGATCGGACCGAGCCTCGGCAGCGAGCTGCGCCAGAAGGCGCTCATCGCCCTCGGTATCGCCGTCGCCGCCCAGCTGATCTATCTGAGCGCGCGATTCCGCTGGACGCTCGCGGCGGCGGCCGTGTCGGCGATGGTCCACGACGTGCTGCTCGTGGTGGGCCTCTTCGCCTGGCTCGGCAAGCCCGTCGACAGCGTCTTCCTCGCCGCGCTGCTCACCGTGATCGGCTACTCGGTCAACGACACGGTGGTCGTCTTCGACCGGATGCGGGAGGCGTGCCGCCGCCATCCGCGCGGCGATCTCGCGGGCACCGCCAACCGGGCGGTGGTGCAGACGCTGCCGCGTACGGTCAACACGGGCATGGGCGCCCTGTTCATCCTCACCGCCCTGGCGGTGCTCGGCGGCGACTCGCTCGCGGACTTCTCGCTCGCACTGATCGCGGGCGTCCTCGTCGGCACGGCCTCGACCGTCTTCACCGCCGTCCCCCTCGCTGTCGCGCTCGAACAACGCCACCCCGCGGCGCCACCGGCCACGCGCCCGGGCCGGTCCGGCGACTCCGACGACGAACCGGGCGCATACAGCCCGTTGGAGGCGCGCAGGAGGAAGGAGCGAGGCACAGGAGCGGTTGTCTGAACCGCTCTCCGAGGCAGGACGCGGGACACGGTCCCGCTCGGTCCCGGAGCGGGACCGAGCGGGCATGTGCCTGCGGGCGGGCGCCTGAGCGGGCGGGTCGCTGTGCGGCCCGATCATGGCCTGGTCACAGACCGGATCGCGGCCGGATCAGAGGCCGAACTCCTGCGGGGAGACGCCGAGCGCCGCACACGCCTCCCGCAGGACCTGCTCCTCGGCCGGAGCGATGTACCCGTCCGCTCCGGCGACGACGAAGCCGGTCTGCACGACGGCCTTGGCCTCCGTCTGCTTCTTCGCCGCCTTGGCGATCTCCTGCATGGCCTGGGTCTTGCCCTGCTGGAAGTTGGCCGTCAGCTGGTCGACGTGCTTGTTGAACCGCTGCTGCAACTGCTCGGGCGGGAAGTTCCGCAGGACGTCGTTCTGCAGGATCAGCGACTCCACATGCTGCCGCTCGGCCGGGTCGACCGACCCGTCGGCGGCCGCGACCAGCGCGCACATGGCCATGCTCGCGTCCCGGTAAGCACCGCTCTTGAGCTCGGTCTTGAGGGAGGCGAGCTGGGTCTTGAGCACGCCCACGAGCTGCGCCTTCGAGCCACCGCCGGACCCGGAACCCGACCGTCCGTGGCCGCCGCCCCGAGCCCCCTGCGACTGCTGCTGCAGACCCTTGGCCTGGTCCTTGATCCGGTCCCACATCGCCATCCGTGCCACCTCGACTACCCGTTCGTCCATGCCCGCGCGTTCTGCGCGTCGTTCTGCCAACGCCCTCCCGCCCCACGGAGTTCCGGAGTCAGAACTTGCGCCAGCGCGCGTTCGCCCAGGAGAAGAGGCCGAACGCGCCGAGGCCGACGGCGATCAGCACGAGCAGCCACGGTCCGCCGGCCGTGTCGGCGAAGGAACGCAGGGTGTTGTCCATGCCCTTGGCCTCACCCGGCTTGTGCCGCAGCGCCGCGGTGACGGCGAAGACGCCGGCGGCGGCGAACACCACGCCCCGCGTCGCGCCGCCGGTGGTCCCGAGGATGTCGACGCCCCGGCGGACCCGCCGGGACATCTCGGACATGCGCAGTCGGCGGTGGAACTTGCGCAGGAGCGCGCGCCCGGCGATCCAGAGTCCCGCCACGATCACCCCGGCGCCCGCGGCGGCGACGATCCACTGCCCGCCGGGCCAGTCCAGCACCTTCGCCGTCGCGTCCTGGGTGTTCCGGTCGCTCGCACCGCTGCCGCTGCCCTCGTCGCCAGAGGCGTAGGCGAGGACGGAGTACGACACGAAGCCGTAGAAGAGGCAGCGCGCACCGGCCAGGGCCCGCTTTCCTGCGGTGTCGCCGTCGGGGCCCGCCTGGCCGAAGAAGACTTCCGAGAGCCGCCACAGGGCCATGCCCGCCAGCGCGCAGCCGAGCAGCCACAGGAGTACGTTCCCGAACGGCCGGTCCGCGAGCTCCGCCATGGCTCCGCCGCGGTCGGCCTGCCGGCCGCCCCCGCCGTCGGCGAAGGCGATCCGCAGGGCGAGCGCGCCGACCAGCAGGTATATGACACCGCGCCCGACGAATCCGGCGCGCGCCGCGGCGGCGACGCCCCGGCCCTTGGCCGCACGCCGCGCCTTGAGCTTTCCGCGGCCGGCGGTCGAGGGGAGACGCGGGGAGGGGAGGCGCATGGATGGGAGATGCATAGCTGCCGGATGCCCCGCGCGCTCCTTCTCATGCGGGCTTGCCGGACGCACCGCATACGGTGCGGGGGTGTGTGGGCGTGGGGTCGGGCATAGGGCGTGGGGTGTGGTGGCGTGTGGTGGTGGTCGCGCGGTCGGGTCAGCGGTACCCGCTGCGTGCGCCGGTCCGTACGCAGGGGACGGGCGGGGAGGCCGGGATGGTGAAGGCCCGGTCCAGCGCGGTGATGCGCAGCAGGCGCCAGTTGCGCGCGCTGCCGGGGACGAGCCACAAGGTGCCATGGTGGTGGGCCACTTGTCGCCGGATCCGGACCAGCAGCCGCAGGCCGCCGGCGTCCATGAAGGTCACCTCCCGCAGGTCCGTGACGACCCGCGGGCCGGCCCGGTCGAGGAGTGCTGTGACACGGGGGGCGAGCTCCTGGTCGGCCCAGGCGTCCAGTTCGCCCCAAAACGCAAGGACATCAGTGCCGTTCACCACGCGGTGACGCAGGCCGAAGGTGAAGTCGGCGGTGCCCGTTTCCCAGTGAAGCAGTGTCCCTCTCCCTTCACGGAGAGTAATCAACGGAGTGGTGGCACGCCGTGCGATGACCGGCGCCGGACGCCACCGAAGTCCTGGACGGCACCGAGGTCACGTCTCCATCGTTCCCGCTCAGAGTCCGTTTGTATCCTCGTAGGCCGGTCGGATTGTCACGACACCGCAACTGTTCCAACGTCAACTGGATGACTACTTAGAGTAGTTGTGTGTCCGAGTCGACTCGCGAGGGTGCGCGTCACCCAGGGCTTCGTCCGCCGAGAGTGCCGGGCCCCGCCAACTCCCGCACCAATCCCGGGAGATGAGCGAAAGAGCCCCCTGCTATGGTGCGCCGATGTCAACGATCAAGCAGTTCCAGGTCACCTTCGACTGTGCGGACCCAGAGCGCGTCGCCCGCTTCTGGTGCGAGGTGCTCGGGTACGTTGTACCGGAGCCGCCGGAGGGATTCGCCACGTGGGACGAGTTCAACCGCTCGCAGCCGCTTGAGCGCCAGGGCGCGTCGTTCGTGTGCGGTGACCCCTCGGGTGTCGGCCCGCGGCTGTACTTCCAGCGCGTTCCCGAGGGCAAGGTCGTGAAGAACCGGGTGCATCTCGACGTGCGGGTCGGTACCGGGCTCGTGGGGGCGGAGCGGCTTGCCGCACTCGAGGCCGAGTGCGCACGGCTGGTCGCGCTCGGCGCGGTACACGTGCAGACGCTGTATGCCGACGAGGAGAACGAGTCGTGCATACCGATGCAGGACATTGAGGGCAACGAGTTCTGTCTCGACTGATTTCGTCCACGGTTCCGGCGCGGGCCCGAGCCCCGTCCTCTCGGCGGCTCCTCCGGACTCCCGGGCCGGCGTCCCGGCTCAGGAGAGCAGTGGCATCGCGACCGCCACCAGCGCGAGCAGGCCCACGTACGCCCAGGCGTGGACGCGGTCGGGGATGCGCGGCGGGCGTCGGCGGAGCACCGCGATGACCGGCAAGGCGCCCAGAAGCAGCGCCGCGGCGGCGTGGAGGTCGAGCAGGCCGACCAAGTGCACGTGCGCGTCCGCGGCCGCAGGGACCGCCGCCACGCCGAGCGAGACCGCGGTGGCCGGGAGCGCGATGGCGAGGGTGAGGGGGTTGGCCAGCGAGGTCGCCACCCGCATCGTGTGCCCGGCCCGCCGCATCGCGGGCACGGTCATGACGCTGCCGCCCACGCCGAGGAAGGCGGCGACCACGCCGATCGGCGCGCCGAGGGCGGGCGGCAGCGGACGCGGAGCAGCAGGGGCCGGTTCGGTCCGCGCCCGCGCCCGCGGACGCAGGAAGCCGGGGCGCAGGAGCAGGTCGACGATGGTCAGGGCGACGTAGCCGACGAACGCCCAGCGGGCCAGACCGGCCGGGGCGATGCGGGCGGCGAACGCGCCGGCCGCGGCACCGGCGGCAAGCAGCACGAGGAGCCTGCCGCTGCCGCGGAGCGCGACGAGCACGCGCCGCGGGGTCACGGCCGTCGCGAACCCCGAGTTCACCACCATCACCAGGGCCGAGGTCGCCGTCGCCACCCGCATCGCGTCCGCGCCGAGCACGGCGTCCGCCCCCACCACGACCGGCACGGCGACGAACCCGCCACCGAAACCGAACAGCACCGTCGTCACCCCGGTGAGGAGCCCGACCCCGACCAACATCACGAAGTCCATGGCCCCACCCCACCAGCCGCGCCGCCCCACCCGCATGCGATGGTCGGCACGGTTCTTTCGCGTCTCGGCCACTACGGTGGAGGGGTGAAGAACGTCCCGCTGGCCGAGGTCGACCACGTCGACCGGGCCGTCCTGCCCATCGGCACCGACTACCCGCCCGGCCACGTCCTTGACTGGCACGAACACCGGCGCGCCCAGTTCCTCTACGGCGCCACCGGCGTCATGGCCGTCGACACCGCCGAAGGCGCCTGGACCGTGCCCCCCGAGCGCGCCGTCCTGATCCCGCCAGCCACCCGCCACCGGGTCCGCATGCTGGGAGTGAGCACCCGGAGCCTGTACATCGAACCGGACGCGGTCCCCTGGTGGCCCGCCACCTGCACGGTCGTGGACGTCCCCCCGCTCCTGCGCGAACTGCTTCTGGCCGCCGTCGAGTTCGAGGCCGAGTACAGCCTCTCCGGGCGCGCCGGGAGCATCGCCGCGCTCCTCCTGTACGAGATCGCCGAACGCGCCCCGCTCCCCTTCCACGTAGGAATCCCCGCCTCCGCCGACCTCGCACGGCTCTGCCGCGCCTACCTGGCAGCCCCCGACCCCGACGCCACCAATGCCGCCTGGGCCGAAAGTACGGCGATGAGTGAGCGGGCCTTCACCCGCCGCTTCCGCGCCGAAACGGGCGAAAGCCCCGCCGTCTGGCGGGGCCGCGCGCGCCTGCTCGCGGCCGTCCCCCTGCTGCGCACCGCCTCGGTCAGCGAAGTCGGCAGCCGGATCGGCTACTCCTCTCCCGCGGCGTTCACCGCCGCCTTCACCCGCGCCTTCGGCATGCCCCCGTCCCGCTTCGCCGCGAGCCGCCGGGGCGTCAGCCCCTGATCTCCTCCCGCTCCACGGGGAGCCACAGCTCGGAGTCCGCCCCGGACTTGTCCGCCGACAGGCGCGTCCGCAGGATCTCGGGGCCGGGGCGGCTGCGGTACGGGTTGGAGGGGAACCACTCGGTGAACACGTCCCGCCACAGGTGCTGGATGGCTTCCGGCACCGGGCCCGAGGCCGAGAAGACCGCCCACGACCCGGCGGGGACGGACAGCGTCGCCGCACCCTCCGGTGCCGCCGCGGAAGTGATCACGCCTTGGTAGTAGTCGAGTTCCGTGCCTTCGGCGCGGCTCGGGTCCAGGTCGTCGCAGACGGCGAGGACGCCCTTCGGCTCCTGGTCCGACAGCTCCTCCAGACGCTCCATCTCCTCCGGCGGGATTCTCCGGACGAAATCGATGATCGCCCGGTTCGGCCCCGCGTGCACCAGCGGTACCCGGGCCTTGGGCCCGACGACGGTGAACGCCTGCTTGTCCACCACGCGGTAGCGCATGTCGGTGCTCCCGTCGACGGTGAGCCGGAACGTCATCCGCGACTGGGAGCTGAGCGTGGCTCCGGTGCGCCGGGCCTCGCCGGGCCCGATGCCGTGCATGGCACGGAACGCCCTGGCGAACGCCTCACCCGAGCCGTACCCGTGGCGGACCGCGATTTCGAGGAGCGTGTCCCGCCCCGTCAGCACCTCGGCACCCGCGAGGGTCAGTCGCCTGCGCCGGATGTACTCCGAGAGCGGCATGCCCGCGAGCGCCGAGAACATCCGGCGCAGGTGATACTCAGAAGTGGCCGCGATACGGGCCGCCTCCGCCACGTCGACGGACTGGCCGAGGTGGCCCTCGACGTACTCCATGGCCTGGTTGAGCCGCTCCAGCACGCCCGGCCTCCTTCCTCTCCTGCGAGCACCACGCTGGGCAACGCTAGGCAACGCGTACGGTGGCGGACCCGACACCCGCTGCCTGATCTTGTCGGGTGGCCGTCAGCGCGTGAGCTCCGGGGGCAGTTCCACCCGGCGTCGCGGGTGCCGGTCGTCGAGGGCCACCCTGCCGTCGGTGACACGCAGCCCGGCCGCCGCACAGGCGTAGGCGAGCGTGCGCGCGGTGTACGGGACCTGGGAGTCGCTCTGCCAGAAGCGGAAGTGCCAGTGCGCAGGCCGGTCCGTCTCGTCGGGGGAGAGGCCGACCTCTTCGTGGTCCACGAGTTCGCCGTCCCTGGCCAGCGTGCCGTGGGTGCCGCCCTTGGGGTTGAAGTACAGCGCGTAGACGCTGGTTCCCGGCGATATCGCGCGGAGCACGGCGTCATCGCTCGGCATGTACCCGTCCTGGGTGATGACGCAGCCGCCGGGGCTGCCGGGCAGCGCGGTCACCGACACGTAGCGCAGAGAATCATCGGGGGCCTCCTCCTCCCGGTCCTCCTCGTCGAACGAGCCGTCCTCCGGGGTGACCTCCGGGCAGTGCGCGGGGTCCGCGCCCAGCCGCCGGATGACCTCGTCCTCGTCGAGGTCGCGGACGAAGGCGATGCCGAGCCCCTCGGTCCACGGTTCCTCCGCGCCGAAGGCCTCGACGAGGGTGTCCGCGGCACGGAAGGCCGCCAGTTCGTCGGCCGGCAGCGCCACCGCCCCCGGCAGCTCCGCGACGACCGGGGCGAGCGGCGTCGTCAGCAGCAGTCGGCCCGGTGACCAGGGGCCGGTCTGCGGGGACCACACGTCCGCCCCGGCCCCGATGAGCGCGCGGACGCTGCCCTCGTCGCCCCGGCAGGCGGCGTGCCACAGCGCGGTGTGCTCCTCGTCGTCCGGTGCGTCGACACGTGTGACATGCGGGAGCAGCGCGGCCACCGCCTCCGCGCCGCCCCGCTCCGCGGCCAGGTGCAGGGGTGTGGCACCCGACCAGCTGTCGGCGTCGGCCGGTGCGCCGCCGTCGAGCCGGGCCCGGATCAGGGCCGCGTCGCCCCAGTCCTCGTAGCGCATGCCCTCCCAGTCGGCTCGCGGTACATAGCGCAGGCGTTCCTCTTCCTGCTCGCGCAGCATCCTGCGCTCGTACGCGGACAGCGGCCGGGCGAGGAATTCGGGGGGCCCGCCCGCCTGGACGTCGAGGATGGCCGCGAAGCCCGTGCCCGCCTCCTGGGAGGGCAGGTCGGGCCAGACCTCCAGGGCGCGGGCGGTCGCGGCGCGCAGAGCGTCGGCGTCGACCGGCGTGCGGGTCTCGGGGATCTCCTCGTCCGGCCACTCGACGACCAGCAGCGTCTCACCAGGGGGCGGCAGTTCCGGCAGGTGCAGGTCGACGTCCCTCCTGTACAGCGAACGGCGGGCGTCGCCCGAACCGGGATCCAGCGGGATCAGACCGGTCGCCTTCCCCAGACCCGTCATGGCGGCGTACATCTGCGCGGGCCCGAGCACCCACTCCTCGGGCGTGTCGAGCGAGGTCACCCGCCTGCCGTCGCCCAGCAGGAGCCCCACCCGGAGCCCCGACTGCCGGCCCACCTGCCGGCCCTGCCAGTGGACCGACCGGTGCACGGAGAGATGCAGCGTGACCGAGTCCGGCCACACGGACCAGCCGGTCACCAGCACCTTGGCGGCAGGACCACCACCGGCCACGGCGAGCTGCGGCACCAACGCGGGCGAGAACCAGTCGACCGGTGGCCGCTCCCGTGACGTCCGCTCCTCCCAAGGGCCGAGCCTGGCCACCTCGTCCCGCGGCCCGGCCGGTTCCTCGGGCGCGGCCAAGTCATCGAAGAATCCCATGCGTTCATGCTGCCAGCCGGGTCTGACAACGGATCACCAGAGTCGGGCGCCCCGCCGGGCGAGGTAGCGGTAGGGATTGACGTCCGAGCCGTAGTGTCGCTTGGCCCTTATCTCCAGATGCAGGTGGGGCCCGGTGGCGCGGCCGGTGGCCCCGCTGCTGCCGAGCCGCGCGCCGGTGCCGACGCGGGAGCCCTGGCGCACCCGGATACTGGAGAGGTGCGCGTACACCGCGTAGTGCCCGTCCGGCATCCGCACGGTGACGGCCTTGCCGTACGCCCCGGCCCAGCCGGCCAGCACCACGACCCCGCCGCCCACCGCGTACACGGCGGTGCCGCGGGGGACCGCGAGGTCGACCCCGGGGTGGTGGCCCGCGAGCCAACTGCCGCGGACGCCGTAGCGGGTGGAGACCCGGAAGCGGCGGCGCAGCGGCGGCTTGAGCCGGCGGGCGGGGCCGTCCGGGGCGAGCCCGCGGGCGTCGTCCTCGGGAACTTCCGCGTCGGCCCGCGCGAGCACTTCCTCGAACTCGGCGTCGTAGGCGACCTCGCAGGAGTCGTCGGGCTCCTGGTCGGCCCAGGGCGAGTCCGCCCCCACGGTGAGGGCGCCGCCCGTCAGCAGCACCGCGGCCATGCCCAGTGCGTCACGTCGTGTGGTGCCCGCTCGGAGCGGGCGTTCTATGTCGTAACCCATCTACGAAAGGAGATCGTCAGGAACGGCAGGACGCACGCCGACTGCGCCATCCGGCGGACGCGAGGCCGCGCCACCGGGGGAAGCGGGCCTCTTCGGGGTTTACCGGGCAGTCCACTCCGTGGCCGTCGTCACCTCGTCGAGGACGTCGGGCAACCGCCCCGCGAAGAACCCCACGCCGCCCCGATCGCGGATCGGGGCGAGCGAGTTCACCGGTTCACCAGAAGCCCCGCGCGGCTTCAAAGACAGGCTCTCAGTGTCGGCTCCGAACTCCGCCCGGCGGGCGCGCCGGGCGGGAGATGCGGATACGGTGCTGACGTGCTGATCGAGAGGGAGGGGCCCATGCCTGGAACCGTGCTGCTCGTCGCGGCCGCCCCCGTGGGCAAGGGACGTCTGGTGGACGCGGCGTCCGTGCTCCCGGTGCTTGCGGCGGTGTCACCGCAGACGCTCGCGGGAACACCGACCGCGAGCGTCGTGGAGCTGGCCGATCCCCTGGACCCGCAGGCGGTCCTCACCCGGCTGCGGGCGGCGGCCATGGCGCCGGGGCCCCTGACGGTCTACCTCATCGGGCAGGTCCATCTCGACCGACGCCAGCGGCAGTTGCACGTCGCGCTCGCCAGGACCACGACGGCGACAGTGCGCTACACCGGATTTCCCTGGCACTGGATCACACAGGAGCTGCGGCTGCGCCCGGCGGGCAGCACCGCCGTCCTCGTCGACCTGCACACCGACCCCGAGAGCTGGCAGGCCCTCACGGAGCACCCGCTCGACGCGGGCCCCGGCGTCGCCCTCTACGGCCGGATCGCTCCGCCGGCCCGGCGTCGCACGCCCGCGTCGCCCTCGTACATGAAGGCCGTCGCGACCATCCTCCGCAGTGGCCACCGTCCTCCCCTGCCCGAGCTGCACCAGTACGCCGTCGCTCAGGGACTCGGCGAGGACGCGCAGGATCTGCTGGCGGCCCGCGACCCGGGCGCACCACCGCCCATGCCACCCGCCCCGGCCACGGCCCCCGCTGCGCCCCGCCCGCAGGCCGACGCCGGCATGGATCCGCACGCCGCGATCACCGCGGCCGTCGAGGCCGGGCGGCACGGCGAGGCGTCGGCCCTGGCCGCCTCGTGGGAGCAGAGCGCGCTGCGCATGCACGGACCGGGCTCGAAGGAGGCCATCCACTGGATGGAAGTGCGGGCCGATCTGGCGAAGTTCGCCGGTGACCCGGCGCGCAGCTGCGAGACCTGGCTCGCGGTGGCCTCGGCCCGCCTCACGGCGGGACAGGCCCCCGACTCGACAGAGGTGGAAGCCGCGGCGGACCGCGCCCATCACCTGTGGGACCGCGTACGCGATCCCGAGGCGGTCCGTGCGCTGGGGCCCGCCCTGATCGACCTGCGCCGCCGGGTGCCCGGCCGCCGGAGCGGCACCCTGCTGCTCGCGCAGCGGCGGCTGGAGCAGTTCCACACGCAGCAGGTCGGCTGACTCCGCCGACGGCCACCGTAAGCGCTGCTCAGAGCGCCGTGCCGAAGGCCTGCGTCCACCACGGGCCGCCGGAGCCGTTGTGGATGCCCACGCCCATCTCCTTGAAGTCGCAGTTGAGGATGTTGGCGCGGTGGCCGGGGCTCTTCATCCACGAGTCCATCACCGAAGCCGGACTCTGCTGCCCGCGGGCGATGTTCTCGCCGTACGTGCTCCAGCGGTAGCCGGCCGCGGTGATGCGGTCACCGGGGTCCGTGCCGTCCGGGCTGGTGTGGTCGAAGTAGTCGCGGGCCGCCATGTCGGCGGAGTGCTTGGCGGCCGCGGTGGCGAGCTTGCCGTTGGACCGGACCGGGCCGCAACCCGCCTTGGCGCGCTCGGAGTTGACCAGCGCGACGACCTGCCCGGCGGCGCCGCTCGGCTTCGGCGGCACGGGATCGGGCGACTTGGGGGTGGTTTTCGGCTTCGGCTCTGGCTTCGGCCTCGGCTTGGCCGTGCTGTGGCTCGGGGAGGGCTTGGTCTTCTTCTTCGACTTGCTGGGCGAGGGCTTGGGGCTGTGCGAGGCGGAGCGGGTGGGGGAGGGGGAGGCGCTCTTCGAGGCCGAGGGGAGGGTGGGAGGGGCCGGGGCCGCGGCGGTGGACGGCGTGCTGTCGTCCCCTTCCGGGCCGGTGAGGAGATGTACCGCGCCGCCGCCGATGCCGAGCGCGAGGACCGCGGCGGCCACTCCCGTCGTACGACGCCGGCGCCTGGCGCGGTCACGGCGGGCCTGCGCCCGCGCGGAGAGCGGTGCCCCCGCGCCATGGCCGGACGCGTGCCCGGACACCGGAGTGGCCGAGCCGACCTCGACGAGGTCGGGCGGCACAACGAGCCCGGCGAGCGCGGCGCCCACCGGGACGAACCCGAGGCCCACAAGCAGGCGTTCGGCGGGGACGAGATTGGACCAGTGGCCCTCGCAGGCCGCGCAGTCGCGGGCATGGCGGGCCAGCCGCTTGCGCCACAGGGCCGACGGCACACCGTCCCAGCCGGCCGTGATCTGCTGGAGGACCGGACACGGCGGGTTGGCCGACAGGGCGCGGACGACGACGCGAGCCGTCTCCAACTGCGCCTTCATCCGCTGCACCCGCACCGCCGTGTGCTGGGTGGAGAGCTCAAGGGCCTCGGCGACCTCCGGCCGCGTGAGCTCCCCGGCGGACTCCAGCCACCAGAGCGACAGCAGCGCCCGGTCGTCCTCGTCCAGCCACCGGGTGGCCTCGGCGGTCTCCCGGCGCTGCCCCGAGAGTCCGAGCCGGGTGATCGTCAGGTCCACGAAGTCCGCACCCGGGTCCGCCACGTCGTACCCGTCCGCGGGACCGGCGCCGGTGGGTATCGCGGACGAGGCGCGCTCCCGCCAGTGCCCGCGTATCTCGTTCATGGTGATGGCCACCAGCCAGCTGCGGAAGTTCTCAGGACCGCGCAGCCCGACCAGTCCGCCGAGGACGCGGAGCATGGTCTCCTGCACCACGTCGTCCACGTCCGCGTGGCCGCTCAGGGCCCGCCCGACGATGTTGTAGACCAGCGGCAGATACTCCGCCACCAGCGCGTCCTGCGCCTGCTGATCTCCGTCCTGTGCCGCTCTGATCATCGCGATCCGACGTTCGCTGCTCACGCTGTGACCACTCTCTGTGTGGGGGGCTGTCTCCTCCGACACAGAGGAGACGCCGTGCGCCCACCCCGATAACAGAAATCGTTCGGTCGCTGTCGGCGCCGGTCCACTATGCACGTGCAGGGCGGGGTCGGAGCGAACTCGGTACGACGAACGGGCGCGTGGATGGACGCGACCTGCATCGTCGTCGCCACGAGCGTCTCCTGCCGCCGGCAGATCTTCCACGGCATCGGACGCGACGCCTGGCACCCCGTCCAACTCCTGCGGGAGGTGGTGTCTAGCGACCTCCCGCAGGTCCGCGAACGGTCAGCGCCGTTGGAAGGTGACCTCCGGGTTGCCCGCCGTCGGCCCGTCGAGCAGTGGCTGCGGGATGCCGCGCAACTGCTGCTCGTAGAACGCCCCGACGTACGCCCGGGTGATCCGCTCGGAGCGCTCACCGGACAACGGCGCCGTAGGGTCGACGACCATCCCGGCCTGGTCCGCGAGCACGGGCATGTCGGTGAACGAGAAGTGACCGGAGCCCTTGACGGTGAGCCAGCGCTTCCAGCCGTCGAAACCCTGCCAGGTCTCGTCCCAGTTCTCGCCGTCCTCGATCCCCGGCGTGTGCTGTACCTCGGTGCCCAGCATCAGGAACGGCCGGCCGCCGATCCCGCGGGGCGTGACGTGGAAGTGGCCGTCCATGTTCATACCGGCCCGCACCCGGGGATCGTCCGCCATGGTGGCGAGCGCGGCGGCACCGCCTATGGAGTGCCCGCCCGCACCGATCCGCTCGGGATCGATCATGCCGGCGTGCCGCCAGGACGCCTTTCGGCCGGTCAGCCGGTCGATGACGTACGAGAGGTCCTTGGCCCGCCCCTCGGTGACGCGCTTGCCGCCGCCGTCCTCCTCGGAGGGGCCGCAAGCCTCACAGGTGAGGATCCGGCCACCGGGGAAGGCCGTGCCCACGGATTCGTAGGCGTGGTCGACGGTGGCGACGACGAAGCCGCGGCTCGCCAGGTCCTCGGCGAGGTGGGTCAACGTGGAGCGCGGAGCGGTGAACCCGGGGGAGAGCACGACCAGGGGGAAGCGTCCCGGCGCGGGCCGCACCCCGGCGCGCGCGAAGGTGCGGGTGGAGCTGTACGCGGTGGCGGGGAGCTGCTTGTCGACCTTCCACCACTCAAGGAGCAGCCGCGCCTCCTCCTCGGAGGTGTACGAGGTGGGGCGCCCGCCACTGTGCCACCCCGGGTAGTACAGGGACACCATCAACTCGCGTGCGCCCGCCGAGGGCACCCATGGGTCGCGGCGGCTCTTGTCGACAAGGTGCAGGGTGTCGCGCCCGACGCCGAACGCGCCGGTGGGCCGGGGCAGCTGGAGCGGCGCCGTGACCGCGTCTCCCGCCCGGTCGTCCGGGCCGACGCCGTGCACGGCGTCGGTGGCTCCCGGTCCGGCGGCGAAGGCCGCCGTGCCGCCCGCGACCGGCAGGGCGACGGCGAGCGCGAGGGCGGCGGCAAGGGTGCTGCCTCGCCGTGCGGTGCGGATTCTCGTCACGCCGAAGGTGGTTCTCGTCATGTCAAAAGACAGTAGGGACAACGGGGTTGGCGCCGCGTCGACCTGCGGTAGCACGCGCGATCAGACTTTGGGTGGACACGATCGATGCGGATCAGCGGCGTGTTGTCGCCCCGCGGTGTTGTCCGCGTGCGCGGCGATGGGCGAGTGTTCTGTGTCATGGACTGTGACCGGCACCATGCGATGCTGCCCCTGACCCGTCGCCAACTGTTCGTCGCCGCAGGCGTGTCCGGGGCGGTCGCCGCCCTCGGAACCGTCCCCGCTCCGGCCCGGCCGCGCACCACGGTTCCCCTCTCGTTCACCCGGGTCACCAACGGCTCGGCGACCCTCTCGCCCGCCGCGGACCGGCTGATCGTAGAAGCCCAGGCCACCCTCTGGTCACTGCCACGCGGCGGCGGCGAGGCGGTGCCGCTGACACCGGCGGGCCTGGAGCCCAACAGGCCGGTGTACGCCCCGGACGGCGCGTCGGTCGTGTTCTGCGCCTACCAGGACGGCGGCTTCCACCTCTGGACGATGCGCACCGACGGCACTCAGCTGCGCAGGCGCACCGAGGGCCCCTGGGACGACCGGGGCCCCGCCTGGTCGCCCGACGGCACCCGCGTCGCCTTCGCGTCCGAGCGCGGCGGCGACCCGGTCAAAGGCGGCTCGTACCGCATCCACGTCCTCCATCTCGCGAGCGGCGAGATCAGCCGGGTGACCGGGCTGCCCGGTCAGGACGGGCCGCTCCAGGACGGGCCGTGGGAGGACTTCGATCCCACCTGGTCACCGGACGGCGAGCGGATCCTCTTCGTCCGCGGCAAGCCCGTCACCACACCGCAAGGCACCTCGCTCGACGCCCGGACCATCGCCGCCGCCCCCGCGGACGGGAAGGGCCCCGTCACCGTCACCCAGACCGACACCACGGCCGCGCAGGTCATGACGCCCGCCCTGGCCCCGGACGGACACCGCGTCGCCTACCTGCGCACCACGGCCTCCCCGCACGCCTCCTGCACCCTCGTCGTCGACGGCCGCCCCGTCGAGCTGGCCGGCGACCTGGCTCCGGTGCCACCGCGCTGGACGGAGGAAGGGCAGCTCCTCCTCACCGTGGACGGCCGCTTCACGCTCGTACGTCCCGGCAGTCCGGGCGAGCGCGAGGTGATCCCCTTCGAGGGAACCCTGCCGGTGGACCGCCCGCACTACCGCGTCAAGGAGTACGACCTGGGCCTGGGGCGAGCGCGTCCGACCCGTGGCATTCACCTGCCCGCGCTGTCACCGGACGGGCGCCGGATCGCCTTCGCGGCCCTCAACTCGCTCTGGCTTGCGGGCACATCGGGCGGCCGTCCGCCCCGCAGGCTGCGCCGGGCGGCGGCCACCGGCTACCTCATCGGCCCGACCTGGGCACGGGACGGGAAGTCGCTCGTGTACGCCGACGACCGCGACGGACTCCTCGGCGTGTACCGCCACGACCTGGCCACCGGAAAGGAGACCGCGCTCGCGACCGGTGGCCGGGTCCATCCGGCGCTCTCGCCCGACGGCAAGCGGCTCGCCTGCCTGGACATGACCGGACGCCTCATGGTGCGCGACCTCGCCACGGGCGACGAACGCGCGCTCGCGGCTCCCCTCGGCGGCGGCGGACTGCCGGGCAGACCGAGCTGGTCGCCGGACGGCCGGTACCTCGCGCTGTGCGACCGCAACCGCCTCAACTACCGCTTCCGCGAGGGCTACAACCTCATCCGGATCGTCGACGCCACCACCGGAGCTGACCGCCTGCACGCCGTCGCCCCGCACACCTCGCTCTCCGACCGGTACGACTCCGGGCCCGTCTGGTCCCCCGACGGCCGCAGGATCGCGGTGATCGTCGAATCCGCGCTGCACCTCCTGCCCGTCACGCCCGACGGCACGCCGGACGGTGCGCCGCGCATGCTCTCCGCCGAACCGGCCGACCACCCGTCGTGGTCGGGCGACGGGAAGACACTCCTCTATCTGTCGAGCGGCCGACTGCGTCTGATCGGGGCCGACGGGGGCACTCCCCGTACGGTGCAGGTGCCACTGGACCGGCGCAGGCCCACGCCCGCCGACCTCGTCGTGCACGCGGGCCGGCTGTGGGACGGCACCGGGGACACGGTGCGCGAGGACGTCGACATCGTCGTGCGCGGCGGCCGGTTCACCGATGTGCGCCCGCACCGCCCCGCGGCCCGGACCCCCGCCGCACGACGCGTCGACGCCTCCCGGCAGACGGTCGTCCCCGGCCTGTGGGACACCCACACCCACCCGTGGCAGACGACGTACGGCGGACGCCAGACGGTGGGCCAGCTGACGTACGGCATCACGACGGCGGTGTCCCTGGGCGGCTTCGCGTACGAGCAGGCCCGGGTACGCGAAGCGGTGGCCGCGGGCGAACTGGCGGGCCCCCGTCTGCTGACCACGGGCGAACTCCTGGACGGCGCCCGTGTCGCGTACAGCATGGGCCGCGCCCACCGGAGCAGGGCGGCGCTGAGGCGCTCGCTCGACCGGGCGGCGGCACTGGACTGGGACTTCGTGAAGACCTACGTACGGGCGCCGGGCTGGGTGATGGCGGAGGCGGCACGCTTCGCCCACGAGAAGCTCGGCGTACGCGCGGGAAGCCATCTCCTCTCACCCGGAATCCAGCTGGGCCAGGACCTGACGTCCCATCTGCAGGCCACTCAGCGCATGGAGTTCGGGCACGCCGTCACGGCATCGGGCCGCGCCTGGGACGACGTCATCGAGATCTACAGCGCGCACGGCGCGGCCTTCTCCCTGATCGCCACGCCGTTCACCTCTGCGCCCCTGCTCGGCGCGGACCCGGCTCTCGCGGACGACCCGCGGGTCACCGCGGTGATGCCGCCCTGGGACGCCGCCGCGGTGAAGGCCGGGGCCGGCGTGCCACCGAGCGAGGCCCAATTGGCCACACTCCGCAGGGAGACCGACATCTACCGGCGCGTCCTGGCCGCCGGCGGCCAGGTGGCCCTCGGCACCGACCAGCCCCTCGTCCCGGTGGGACTCTCGCTCCACCTGGGGCTGCGCGCCCTGCACCGGGGAGGACTTTCCCCGGCGGCGGCGCTGCGCACCGCGACGGTGCTGCCGGCCCGGGTCTTCGGCCTCGACCGGCACCTGGGCACCGTCGAGGAGGGAAAGGTCGCCGACCTGACGATCGTCGACGGCGACCCGTTCAAGGACTTCGACACGATGGTGCGGACGGTGTCGGTACTTCGGGGAGGCACCCCGTACGCGACCGACGACCTGACGTCCGCGTTCGAGCGGCGGCCCGGGACCAGGGCGGGTACGGCCCGCCCGGCCCCGGCCGCGAAGAACGAGGCGTACCGGAAGAACGAGGCGTACGGGAAAGACGAGGCGTACTGGCTGGAGGCGGGACGCCTGATGCGCAGGGACGGCTGCTGCGCACCGCCGACCTGAGCGGCGGACCGCCCGTGTTCCTGGGGCGCTACTCGAAGCGCGAGGTGTCGCCCGCTCCCCGGCGGACGATCTCCGCCTCGCCGCCTGAGAAGTCGATGACCGTGGTGGGCTCGGTGCCGCAGTCGCCGGAGTCGATGACCGCGTCCACCAGGTGGTCGAGGCGCTCCTTGATGTCCCAGCCCTGGGTCAGCGGCTCCTCCTGATCGGGCAGAAGAAGCGTGCTGGAGAGGAGCGGCTCGCCGAGTTCGGCGAGCAGCGCCTGGGTGACGGTGTGATCGGGGATGCGTACACCGACGGTCCGCTTCTTCTGGTGCATCATCTGGCGCGGCACCTCTTTGGTGGCGGGCAGGATGAACGTGTAACTGCCCGGGGTGGCCGCCTTGATGGCGCGGAACACGTCATTGTCCAGATGCACGAACTGCCCCATCTGCGCGAAGCTCTCGCACATGAGGGTGAAGTGGTGGCGGTCGTCGAGCTGACGGATCGACCGGATGCGGTCCATGCCGTCGCGGCTGCCGAGCTGACAACCCAGCGCGTAGCAGGAGTCCGTCGGATAGGCGACGAGCGCGCCGGACCGGATCCCGTCGACCACGCTGCTGATGCTGCGCCGCTGGGGGTTGTCAGGATGCACGTCGAAGTACTTGGCCATTGTTCGAGTCTAGGTGACGGGTTGGGACGGCCGGGGCGCGGCGACACCTGTGTGGCGCGTGAGCCAGGGCCTCGACCCAGTCGGAGTCGGACAGGGCGGGCAAGAAAAGAGCCCCGGCTGGACGGGGGAGACCAGCCGGGGCCGTAAAGGTGGCAAGCGGAGGGCGGTCGCCTCTCGGCGAAAGGCTCCATGGGGCTTCAGCCGAACGATCGTCCCCATGGGCTATAGGTGAGGCCCGGGGACACTGTCCCCTCCGCAGCCACACTTGAATGAACGAGGAGCCTTCTCGGGTTGTTCCGGGCCCACCGCCATATATGGGGTGACGTGTGCCACACAGGACAGAAGCCAGGTTTCCGGCCCTCGACTCCTCGGCTCTTCGCCTGCGCAGCGGCAGAGCCCACCCCCCTCTGCCAGAATCGCCCCATGGCTGACCAGGGCGCGGACCACGGATACCTCTTGGACAACCGGCAGTCGGAGGCAGGGGTCCGTTTCGCGGCGCTGAGCGAGCTGTTCGATCCGGTGACGTTCCGGCACGTGGACCGGCTCGGGCTCGCCGCCGGCATGCGGTGCTGGGAGATCGGCGCCGGCGGCCCCTCCGTACCCCTCGGGCTGGCCGAGCGCGTCGGTCCCACGGGGACGGTGGTCGCCACCGACATCGACGTGTCCTGGACGCGGGGGATCGCCGGTGGCGTGATCGAGGTGCTTCGCCACGACGTGGCCGCGGACCCGCCGCCACCCGGCGGCTTCGACCTCGTCCACGCCCGGCTGGTCCTCGTCCACGTCGCCGACCGGGCGGAGGCGCTGCGCAGGATGGTCCAGGCGCTGCGGCCGGGCGGCCGACTCCTCCTGGAGGACGCCGACCCGGGGCTGCAGCCGCTGCTGTGCCCGGACGAGTCGGGCCCCGAGCAGCGGCTCGCCAACCGGCTGCGGTCCGGCTTCCGCACCCTGATGGCCGCGCGCGGCGCCGACCTCGCGTACGGACGCACCCTGCCGAGACTGCTGCGCGAGGCCGGTCTGGACGATGTGGGGGCCGACGCGTACTTCCCGATCACGTCGCCCGCCTGCGTCGCCCTGGAGGCCGCGACCGTGCGGCAGATCCGCCGGCTGCTGGTGACGGAAGGACTCGCCACGGACGAGGAGATCGACCGTCACCTGGCTCATGTCGCCGACGGCCGCCTCGACCTCGCCACCGCCCCGATGATCTCCGCTTGGGGCCACCGGCCGTAACCACCGTGACCACCGTGACCACGGGGACGTCCGCGCATCCGCAGTCCGGCGCGGTGGACGAAGATGGGGCCATGCCAGGGGAAGCGGACGAGATCGTCCTGAGCAAGCAGGACCTCTGTGAGGTCACCGCGTTCGCCGCGGCGTGCGCGGAGGCGGTGCTCGACGTGTTCGAGGCGGACCAGCCGGACGACCCGCGCCCGCGGGAGGCCGTCGACGCCGCATGGGAGTTCGCTCGCGGCGGTGAGCGGGGCAAGGCTCTGCGCGACACGGCGTGGGCGGCGCTCCGGGCGGCCAAGAGCGCGGACACCGAGGCCGCGCGCGAGTCCGCACGCGCGGCGATGTCCGCGGCGGGTGCGGCCTACTTGCATCCGCTGGCCAAGGCCACCCAGGTCAAACACATCCTCGGCGCGGGCGCCCACGCGGCCAGAGCGGCCGAACTAGCCGCAGGTGACGACCGGACCGTCGGCACCGAACACCTCGGACAAGCGGCACGGCGTGCGACACCGGCCGTGGTCGACGTGCTCACTCGCTTTCCGGCGGCGCCGGACGGCGGAGGACGGGTCGGCGAGCTGATCCGCATGCTGGACGAAGGCCTGCGCGGCCGATGACTTTCCGGCGCTTTCGGGGTCGTACAGGTAACGACGACGCGACCTGAAGGCGGACCGATGAACGCTCTGCGCGACACCCTGCACCGCTATGTCGACGACGGGAGGGTGCCGGGCGCCGTCGGCCTGTTGAGCGACGGCGGCGGCACCGAGGTGGTGGCCGTAGGCTCGGTGGACTCCGAGGGCATCACCCCGATGGCCAGGGACTCGATCTTCCGTATCGCGTCCATCACCAAGCCGGTCACCGCTGCGGCGGTCCTGATGCTGGTGGAGGAGGGGCGACTCGCACTGGACGCCCCGATCGACACCTGGCTCCCGGAGCTGGCGAAACCGAGCGTCGTGCGCACCCCGGACGCCCCGGCCGACGACGTCGTCCCGGCGACCCGGCCGATCACGGTCGAGGACCTGCTCACCTCCCGCACCGGCTGGGGCTTCCCCTCGAACTTCGCGCTCCCGGCCGTGCGGTCCCTGTTCACGGTGCAGAAGGACGGCCGCGCCCTGCGGGAGTGGCCCGACCAGGAAACCTGGCTCGGCCTGCTCGCGCAGGTGCCGATGCTCTGCCAGCCGGGGGAGGCCTGGCTGTACGGCACCTCGTCGGACCTCCAGGGCATCCTGATCGCCCGCGCCTCGGGCCGTACGCTCTCCGACTTCCTCACGGAACGGATCTTCCAGCCACTGGGCATGAAGGACACGGCTTTCGCGGTCCCCGCGGCGAAGCGCCACCGCTTCACCTCGTCCTACGCCCCGGCCCCCGGAGGCGGCCTGGAGCTGAGGGACTCCCCGGACGGCGAGTGGTGCGACGTTCCGCGCTTCCAGTCGGGTGGCGGGGGCCTCGTCTCCACGGCCGACGACTGGCTGGCCTTCGCCCGCATGCTCCTGAACGGCGGCGAGGGCAACGGCCACCGCCTCCTCACCCCGGCCTCGGTCAGCCGCATGACGACCGACCACCTCACGGCCGCACAACGCGAGAAGTCCACGCTCTTCCTCGACGGCCAGGGGTGGGGTTACGGGGGCCAGGTCGACGTCGCCCCGACCGATCCCTGGAACGTTCCGGGCCGCTACGGGTGGGTGGGCGGGACGGGGACGACCGCGCACCTCGTCCCGTCCACGGGAACCGTCGCGATCCTGCTGACGCAGGTGGCGATGGAGAGCCCGGCACCGACGCCGCTGATGCGGGACTTCTGGAGGTGCGCGGCGCGGTTGCAGGGGGCGTTGTAGGCGGATGACTCTCATCGCGGCTCGGCGGCTCGGCGGCTCGGCGGCTCGCCGATTCGGCAGCGCGGTAGTCCGCGGGCACAGGGGATCAAAATTTCCGGGACGTCCCGGGGGCGCGGGCCGGGAGGCGCAGATTCGCCCTCATGGCGGAGATGAGTGTGTTCCGGGACGCGGTCAGTGACTGGGCGAATTGTGGGCGAGGAAGAAGGCCTGCCGCCCCGACCGGGGCCGCTCGCTCTCGTCGGGTCCGCGGACCAATCGGGCGTCCACGACGAGGCCGGCCTGGCCCATCAGGTCCGCGACGCGATCAGGGGACATCCAGTAGACGTCGAGCGAGAGCTCGTGGCCGTACCCCTGCTTCAGATGACGACGCTCGTCCCCGACCTTGAACGCCAGGAGCATGTGACCGCCCGGGACCAGCACCCGGTGACACTCACCGAACACGGTTGGCAGGAGCTCCGGCGGGGTGTGGACGGTCGAGTACCAGGCGACGACGCCTCCGACCGCCTCATCCGCCAGGTCCAGAGCGGTCATCGACCCCTCTTCGAACCGAAGACCCGGATGGGTCCGGCGGGCGACCGCGATCATCTCGGGGGAGAGGTCGATGCCGAAGGTGTCCACCCCGAGAGAGTGGAGGTGGGCCGTGATGCGACCGGGACCGCAACCGAGGTCCGCGACGGGCCCGACGCCCGTTGCCCGCACGAGCTCCGAGAACGCGGCGAGCATGGCGCGGTCCAGCGGTTTGGCGTCCAGTTCGTCGCGCAAAAGCTTCTCGTAGTCGGCGGCAACGGTGTCGTAGGCGGTCCGAGTGGCCTGCAAGTAGGTGGCTTCAGTCATGGTCGACGACAGTAGCGCTGTGCTCTCTCCCGCAAGCAGTGATGCGGACCCGCTCTCCGCCCTCTCTCACTCCGTCCGCAGCCCCAGGACCAGATCGCTCGGCAGGCCGTGTGTGTCATGGAGGTAGTGCAAGTCGTCCTCGGTGAGCGGGCCTTGGAACCTCGGCCGGGACAGGATCCGGCGGCCGCGTTCCAGGAGCCGACGGAACCGCCGCTCCTCCTCCAGCAGGATCTCGCGTACGACAGCGGGGTCCACGTCCTGACGGAAGTGGTCCAGGGTGTGCCCTACCAGCTCGCCCGGCAGGTCACCGAGGCCGCGCGTGGAATCGTCACGCCACAACACGGTGAGCAGACGCCGTACCAGCCGGCGCAGCACGTACCCGCGACCGGTGTTGGCCGGACGCACCCCGTCGCCGATCACCACCACGGCCGACCGCAGGTGATCGCAGACCAGCCGCAGGGAGGGCTCGTCCAACGGCCACAGCCGCGGTACGAGCAGACGCCAGGGAGCGAAGACGTCGCACTCGAACACCGAGGACTTGCCCTGCAGCCGGGAGACCAGTCGTTCCAGGCCCATCCCGGTATCGACATTGCGTTGGGGCAGCGGCACGAGGGAACCGTCGTCGAGCCTGCGGTAGCGCATCGTGACGTGGTTCCAGATCTCCACCCAACGGTCGTCCTGTGTGGGCGTCGACCGCGGCGGGGTGTCGCCCGTCCACAGGAAGATCTCCGAATCGGGGCCGCACGGGCCGGTCGGGCCGTTGTCCCACCAGTTGTCCTCGACGGTCGGCTCCACCGGCACCCCGAGCTCGTCCCACACCTCGGGCGAGGCCGTGTCCGGACCGGCCTGGTCGCCGCCGCCGAACACCGTGGCGTGCAGCAGCCGCGGATCGACGCCGAAACCCTCCGTCAGCAGCTCATACCCCCAGCGCAGACTCTGCGGACCCTCGTAGTCGCCGAGCGACCAGGTGCCGAGCATCTCGAAGACGGTCAGATGCGTGGCGTCGCCCACCTCCTCCAGATCCGTGGTGCGCAGGCAGCGCTGCACATTGACCAGCCGCCTGCCGCCGGGGTGCGGGCGCCCCTCCAGGTAGGGCGTGAGGGGATGCATGCCCGAGGTGGTGAACAGCACGGAGTCGCCAGGTAGCGGCAACAGGGTGGAACCGGTGATCCGCTGGTGCCCGCGCTCCTCGAAGTACTCGACGAATGTGCGGATGACACGGTCCGTGTCGGTGTTCATGGGGTGCTCCTTCGCAACAACAAGCGGGGAGGCACCGGACAACGGGTCCGCACGAACAGTGAGGCGCGGAGTGAAACCGCGGAGCCATCGGCGGGCCGTTTCCGGTCGCCGATGGGAGGTGAAGACGTCAGGCGGCGGCAACCGGCGAGCTGGTCGCTCGCGCGGTCGCGGTGAGGTCGTGGCCATGGCCGGTGACGTTCATGCGACCGACGATAACGCGCTCGGTCCGGCTCGTCACACGATTTACCGCGCCCCGGCGCAGGCGCCGCATGCTCCTACGCGGGGATGCCTGAGCCAAGCCGGTCCCAACATCCCTTTACCGGCCCTCCCTCCCGCCCACCTCCACGTATCGTGCGAGCGAACACGCCATACGACCCTCCGGAGGAGCACCATGATCGGCGTCGAGCAGCTGGAGGCCACCGCGGCACACATCGCGGGCCACGTGGTGCGCACTCCCACAGTGCCCAGCCCGGGCCTGAGCGCACTGCTCGGCGTACCGGTGACGGTCAAACTCGAACTGCTCCAGCGCAGCGGCTCCTTCAAGGCGCGCGGTGCGGTCGCCAAGCTCCTCACCCTCACCGACGCACAACGCGAGGCCGGGGTCGTCGCCGTCTCCGGCGGCAACCACGGTGTCGCCGTGGCCGAGACCTCCGCCGCTCTGGGCATACGCGCCACCGTCGTCATGCCCCGCACCGCCCCGGCACGCTCCGTGGACATCGCCCGCAACGCAGGCGCCGACGTCCGGCTCACCCCCACCATGGCCGAAGCCTTCGCACTCATGGAACAGCTGGAAGCCGACGGACTCACCCTGCTGCACCCCTTCGCCGACCCGGTGGTCATCGCGGGACAGGGCACCGTAGGACTGGAACTGGCCGAAGACGCAGGAGAGTTGACCGACGTCCTCGTCTCCATCGGCGGCGGTGGCCTGATCGCGGGCGTGGCGGCAGCCCTCAAAGCGCGACGGCCCGGAGTACGGGTATGGGGAGTGGAGACCACCGGAGCCGACGCCATGACACAGGCCCTGGCCCACGGCGGACCGCTCCAGGTGAACGTGGACTCACGCATCAGCACACTCGGCGCGCCCACGGTCTCCCCGCTGACCTACACGATGGTGCGCGACATGGTCGACGAGGTCCTGGTCGTACCGGAGGCCGAGGCCTACGTCGGCGTACGCGAACTGGCCGAACACGCCAAGGTATGGGCCGAACCCGCAGCCGGCTGCCTCCTGCCCGCCGCCCGCCGAGTCCTGGCCAAGACCGGCAACGACACACACCTCGGCCTGGTGATCTGCGGCGGCAACACCACCCTCGACGACATCACCGCCTACCCCGCACAACCCCCGGCAGGGACCCGAGCCAGAACCTGACGAAGCACTACTGGGTCGTCCGGCCACTTCGCCTGCCGGCGGAGCACCCGCGTCGTGCGTGTTCCGAGCGGCCCTTGCCCGGGCCGCACGGAACACGCACTGCAACACACGCCCGCAGATCTACCTCGTGAGTTCGGCCGGCTCGTCCAGACGCGTCAGCTTCCTCGGGTTCGCCACCGCGTAGATGCGGGTGACCCGCCCGTTCTCCACCACGAGGCTCACCGCGGCCACCCGGCCGTCGATCTCGGTCCGGCCCGCGAGCGCGCCGTTGAGCGACAGGAGGGAGACCACCCGGCCCGGGCGGGCGAGGGCCTTCGCCACCACCTCGGCCCCATGGATCGGAACCAGGGCAGCGGTCGCGATGCCGCCACCGTCGGCGATCAGGACCACATCAGGGGCCATGACCTCCAGTAACTCCCGCACTTGGCCGGTGCGCAGCGCGGTCATGAACCGCTCCACCACCGCCTGCTGCTCCGACCGGCTCACCCGCACCCGCGGCTGCCGGGCCGCCACATGCTCGCGGGCCCGCCGCGCCGTCTGCCGGACCGCGGCCGCGGACTTCCCGACGGCCTCGGCGATCTCGCCGTACGGCATGTCGAAGACCTCGCGGAGCACGAACACCGCGCGCTCCGTCGGTCCGAGCGTTTCGAGGACGGTCAGCATCGCCATCGAAACGCTCTCCGCGAGCTCGACGTCCTCGGCGACGTCGGGGCTGGTCAACAGCGGTTCCGGCAGCCACTCGCCGACGTAGTCCTCACGACGGCGCGACAACGTCCGCATGCGGTTGAGCGCTTGTCGTGTGACGATCCGGACCAAGTACGCCCGCGGGTCGCTCACCTGTCTCTGGTCGACGTCGGCCCACCGCAGCCAGGAATCCTGCAGCACGTCCTCCGCGTCGGCCGCCGAGCCGAGCATCTCGTAGGCGACCGTGAACAACAGGCTGCGATGGGTGACGAACGGATCTTCGATCATGCGTGCGACGGTACGCCAGGCTGCTCGGACCGCTGGGCCAACGGGATCTCGCAGGCGTCCGAGAAGCCCTGCGAGGTGATGCCGTTGGCCACGTTGGCCCTGGTCGCCAGGTTGATGTAGGCGATGAACGTGGAGAGTTCGACCATCGCCTCCGCGCCGAGCCGTTCCAGCAGGCTCGCGTACATCTCGTCGGTGACGGTGAGCGGCGTGCTCGTCATGGCCTCGGCGAACTCCAGCACGTCCCGCTCCAGCGGTGTGAACACCGCCGAATCCCGCCAGAGCGGCACCTGGCTGGCCTTGGCCAGGTCCAGGTTCGTGTTCTGCGCGTGGAAGTAGCCGACGTCGAGGCACCAACTGCAGCCGACTTGTGCCGCGACGGCCATGTGCGCGAACGTCTTGAGGCTCGCGTCGACCGTGTCCCACCCGGCCACCGAGCCGCCGAACTCCTGGCTGGCCTGGGTGACCGTGGGATTGTGCCACGCCACCTCGACGTTCTCCGGCACGGCCCCGAACCGCTCGATCATGCTTTCCTTGAGATCGGCGGGGAGCTCGGTCTTGGGAAGACGCAGTGTCACGGTGTTCGCCTTGTATCTGTCTCTATGCCGTCTGCCTGACTGGCTCTCTGCCTGACTGGCTCTCTGCCTGTCCGGCTCTTTGCCTGTCTGGCTGTTCGGCATGAAGACACCGCCCGGTCGGCAGATGTGACACTCCCGCTTTCCCGCTACGCGGCCGGGGGCATGCGGCGTCTCCGGTTCACCACCAGTAGGCGGGGTAGCGCGGTGCGCCGGGACGGGCGCACGACGCCGCCCAGCCCGCCAGGACGAGCAGCGCGCTGGAGCCCACGAGCAGCGGGACGAAGGTCAGGGGCCGCGGGGTGTTGAGCACGATGACCACGGCCGTCGCGCACGCGGGCGAATGCGGGGTGCGGGCCACCGTCATCACGGCCAGGCTGATCCCCGCGGCCAGCGCCGCGGCCCACGGCGTGCTGCCCGAGACGGCGACGACCGCGTACCCGACGGCGGAACACAACAGGTGGCCCACGATCACGCTGCGCGGCTGGGCGAGCGGCAGGCGCGGAGCGCCGTGGATGATCGCGGCGGAGGCGGCCAGCGGAGGGATCAGTACGGGCTCGTGGATGAAGGAGCCGATGGCCACGAGGGCGAGCAGCACGGCCGTGGCCGCGCTGATGTTGTGCGCTGCGGCACCCGGTGGCGGCGGGGCGGGGGCGCGGCCCGCGAGACGGGTGCGGATGCGGGATCGCGGACGGGGGAGGGGCCCGGGGCGGGTGGGGAGGCGGGAGTCGGCGGGCGAGGGCGGCGCCTCGATGACTATGTCGTCGGTCTTCAAGACAGTGTTGTTCCGGGGCAGGGCCGACGGGAGACCCGGACGGCGAAGGCAGAAGGGCAGGAGTAGGCCCGGCTTCCCTCGCGGTCGGCAGGGAACGTGGGCACCGGCGGCGGTCCGGGGGTCGGGATATCCGCGTACTCTCTCCGGATTGTACGAGGCGCCGACTCGTAGCCGCAGGTCAGGGTCCTGTCGACCTCCGGAGGCGAGGCGGCGGGGGTCTGTCGACGCCCGGCCGGTGCCGCCGCGCCCGCGACCCGTCGCGCGTGATGCGGGCCCCGCGCCGCAACGAAATCAGCCCCCGGCCGCGAGGGCGATCGGCGGCCGTTCCCGCGCTGGACGGGCCGCGGCGACGAACACACGCGCCGGGGCCCGCCCGGGGCAGAGCGTGGCCACGAAGACGTGTGCGGCGGACCGCGTGGAGAATTATTCGGCGGCCCGTGCGCCGATGCCGATCAGCACGCCGCACGATGACCGGGCCGGACTGCCGGGCTGTCGGGCTTCCGGGCTGCGATGCGGACTGAGCGGCTGCGGCAGATGTGACAGTGGACACGGTGCAGCTCAGGGGCAGGGTGGTTCCGCCAATCGGGCCGGGCGTCCGGTCCGGTCCGGCATGGTCCGGTGGACGGCGGCGTACGCGCCTGGATGCTGGGGGGAGGTGGGGACCAGGGGGCCGGACCAGACAGGGAGAGACCGTGGACGATCCCACCCCGCACGGAAGCGGCGGTCCTCTGTCGACGAGGGCGAGCCGCGATGCCTCCGGCCAGGCGGGGGTCATCGGCATCGGTCTCGCCGCCGTCCTGACGGCCGCGTTCGCGCAGGGATCGTGGCAATGGTTCGCCACGTACATCGGGGTGACGCTTCTCGCGGTGATCTTCTCCTTCTACCGACTGCCCCCGTGGGCGCCCGGCCTGCGCTCTGCGTACCTGCGGAACCTGCTGGCGTTCTCGCTCGTCGTCGGCCTGTGCACAGCGATCGCCCTGGCCCCCATGCTGCAGCGCTGGGCCTGGCTGTTCCCGATGCCGGGCACCCGTGCGAGCTGCCCCGAGCTGGGCGCCTACGCGAGGCTCCACGCGGAGGCGGCGCTGGCGGACCTGGCGCATCGGGACGCTGCCGCCCTGGCCGTGGCGCAGGACGTACAGAGCCATGACGCCGTCGCCGACTGCCTGTCCGCGACAACGACCTTGTGGTTGCCGGTCTACGCGGGCCGGGGTGGCGGCGGAGTTGTCCACCCTGGACGTGGACCCGCGCTGGCTGACCAGGTCTGGTGACGGCCACGGAGTGGTTCAACGGCACGGCGCAGCCGGCCACGGAGAACTGCGGGATCTACGCGGCGGTGGCGCGCATCCCGTGATGAGAGCCTGTGTCATATCCCCGGCCGGGTGGTCGCCGCCTGGCACGCACGCTCGCCGCGTTGCCGAAAAGCCCTAGTAGCTCCTCCCCCAGGCTTGAACGGCCCGGGGGCCCCACCGAGGGCTTCCCGGCGCCTTGCGATCGCACGCACCAGGCGGCGACCACCCGGCCGGGGATATGACACAGGCTCTGAACCCGGCTCGCTGCTACAGGCTGAAGAAGTGGATGGGTGTGTTCGGCTCGAAGCCGATACGCGGGTACACGGGCGCCCCGGCAACGGTCGCGTGGAGAGTCGCGCGGGTCAGCCCGGTGGCCGCGGCGCCCTCATGGAGGGCCTTACGTGTGACCGCTTCGCCGTAGCCCTTGCGCTGCCACTGCGGGTCGGTGGCGACGAAGGCGACGAAGAGACGGCCGTCCGCTTCGACCGTCGCGGCGCACGCCACCGGTACATCGCCGCGCATGGCCAGGTACGCGTAGACCCCGCTCTTCCAGTGCGCGGATCCGACCAGGCCGTCGCGGCCCTCCTCCAAGGGAAAACCGTACGCGCATGACTGGAGGTCCGCGTAGGCCCGCAAGTGGTCGTCCGTACGCACACGCACGAACGTCAGGTCGGGGTGGACCGGGTCCGGGATGGGCAGGAGGTCTCCGGCCATGCCCGTGCCGGGGAAGGCGTACCGCAGGCCGGCCTGTTCGGCCACCGCGCTCAGCGTGGTGCGGGCCTCGTCTTCGAGGAGGTCCTCGAAGAGCCACAGGAAGCCGAAGTGCTTCTTCGCCCGCATGATGTCCGCCGCCTGGGCCAGACGCTGCGTCAGGAGGTCGGCTCCCGCTCCTGGTTCGGTCAGGGTGACGCAGTTGTAGAACGAGAATCGGCAGTCGGCCCAGCGGACGGCGATGCCGGGGAGGTCGCGCGTATCCGCGTCCGCATCGCGGTCGAGCACCAGGGCGCGCCAGGCCACGGTGAGCTGCTGTACTGATTCGATGGACGCCGTGAGGCCAGTCACCGTACTCCCATGCGTAGTTGAGGTGGTTGAAGTGGTCGAGGTGGTTGAGGTCGCCGGGAAATGGGACGGGGAGGGCGCTGTCATCGTCGTCAGATGATGCTCTCGAATTGCTTCTCCTCTGTGGGGGAGTTGGAGCGCGGAACATGGTAGGAGTCGCGGCCGAAGCGGCGCCACAAGGCGGCTATGAGGAAGGCCACCGCTACGGCGACAGGGGTGTAGTTGAACGTGGTGGCGGTGACCGGGCTGCTCTGCGGCAGCAGGAACAGCATCGTGACCGCAGCCGCCCACACCACCGCGATCCAGCCGATCGGCCGGCTCCAGCGGCCCAGGTTCCAGGGCCCCGGGGAGAATCGGTCGGGATGGATCAGCCGTAGCAGTACCGGGATGGCGTAGGCCGAGGTGAATCCCACGACCGAGATGGCGGTCACCGCGGAGAACGCCGTGCTGGAGTACAGGGAAGGCAGTGCCAGTACGAAGGCCACGACGACCGCGAGCCAGACCGCGTTGGCGGGGATGGCGGTGCGGCGGCTGACCTTCTTCCATAGGGCCGATCCGGGCAGGGCACCGTCACGGGCGAAGGCGTAGATCATCCGGCTGGCGCTGGCGGTCACGGTGTAGCCGCACAGGAACTGCGCCACGATGATCACAAGCAACAGCGCCTTGGCCGTCGCCATGCCCAGCGCGTCCAGCAGGATCTGTGCCACGGGTACGCCGGTCCGGCTGCCCAGGGTCGCGGTGTAGTCCTGGACGGCGAACAGCAGCGTGGTCAGCAGGATGCCCCCGGCGATCCAGGACACCGCCACCGAGCGGAAGACCCCGCGGGCCGCGGCGACGGAGGCATGGGTGGTCTCCTCGCTCAGATGGGCCGAGGTGTCGTAGCCGGCCAGCGCGAAGACGGGCAGCAGCATGCCGAGCAGAATCACGTACGCCGGGGCGCCCCACCCGGTGTTGTTGGTGAACTCGGAGAAGACGAAGCCGGCCGACTGGTGGTGGGAGGGTACGAATGCCAGGGAGCCGATGATGACGACGGCCCCTGCCAGGTGCCACCACGCGCTCAACGACGTCAGGATGTTCATCAGGCGGGTGCCGAAGAGGTTCATGACCGCATGCAGGGCAAGGATGACCGCGTACAGCGCCAGCAGGGAGCCCGGGGTCGGCGTGTAGTCGAATTGCAGGTTCATCCACGCGGCGGTGAATGTCGCGATGCCGTAGTCCTGGGCGGCGATTCCGCCGAGCAGGCCCAGGAGGTTGAGCCAGCCGGTGTACCAGCTCCACCGCTCACCTCCGAGCTGGCGGGCCATGTAGTACAGGCCGCCACTGGTGGGGTAGCGGGAGGTGATCTCGGCCAGGGCCGCGGCCAGACACAGCACCAGCGGTCCGACGGCGAGCCAGCCCCATGTGATCACCGCGGGGCCGCCCGAGTTCAGGCCGTAGCCGAACAGCAGCAAGGTGCCCGACATGATCGAGATGACCGAGAGGGAGGCCGAGAAATTGCCGAAAGCCCCCATGCGGCGGTGCAGTTGCTGGGTGTAGCCCAGCGACTGGAGGATGCGCGCGTCCTCTCCGTCGCGGTCGACGTTCTGGTCGACGCCGTGGTCGACAGGGTTCCGCTGCTGGCGCGGTGTTCTCATCGCAGTCATTGGTTCTCCGCACAGGAAAGCTGAAATTCGGCAGTCATGGATGCCCTCCCGTATGCCGCGGGCGGGATCTCAGGCAGGCGACGCGGTCCTCCTCGAATGCCTTTCGCCACTGGCGCTCCGGGTACCGGGCGTCGTAGTGCCACGGGGCGGGAGTGGCGAAGTCGCCGATGGCGGCGAACACTTCGGCGGCCCACGGAGCGAAGCCGCCCCTCGCCAGGGCGTAGGCGAGGTGGTTCAGGTCCAGCTGGGAACTGGTGGCCGGCTCACTCTTGCGGAACCAGCCCTCGAATGCCCGCGTGATGGCCCGGGTGCTGTCCTCCCTGGTCCACAGGAGGTTCAGCATGACCGCGGCGCCGTCGTCCCGTCGCTCCCGGTGCTCCTGCACGCGGGCGTAGAGGGGCAGCAGAAGCAGTGGTGAGTCGAGCGGCGCGAAGGAGACCGTCCAGCGGGCGAAATCCGTCGCGACCGCCTGGCGGCCCGCAGGACCCGGACGGGCCTGGAGCGCCTGGGACATACGGTGCCATGCCTCGCGGTTGAACGGATCCCGTCGGTGCACTTCCGCTAGCAGGCCCCACGGCCCGCCAGGCAGCAGGTACTCGTGGGGCGGCGGAGCAACGTGGTGTTCAGGATGGCGCCCCGCGCTGTCCGCCTCGGCCAGGGCCAGGCGGCAGATCCAGGGCACCGCGTCGTCGGGATTCCCCTCGCTCGCCCGGTGGCACGCATCCCGGGCCCGGGCCACCAGCGTGTCCAGGTCCTGCGCCTTCCGGTGGTCACGCGCCCAGCCCCGCCGGTGGGCCTGCAGTACTCGTTCGGTGGCGACTCGGGCGTACATCACGCGGGCGGCGAGGCTCTCGGGTTCTTCCTCCAGCCACAACTCCACGACATTGGCCTGCGCCGCGAGGACGCCGAGCACCTGCGTGCGGGAGGTCCACTGGGGCCAGTTGTCCGTGCGGGCCAGCACCTGTCGCATCTGCATCCAGTAGCCGGCCTGGATGTCCTGCACGGCCGCGTAGAGGTCGGTGTCGCGGCCGGCCGGGTTGACGCCACCCGCGGGGTTCGAGCTCTCCATCAGCAACCCTCGGGCCCGAATGGAGGCCTCGCGGCGGCTGCTGTCGGGACCGTCGGGGGAGCCTGCCGACCCCTGCCCGGCCCGCCATGAGCGCTGGGGCCCGCCGCGCGACGTGAGCACGACACCGAACGGTGTGCACGGGCGGCCATAGGCAGAACGATCCTCGGGACGGTAAGGGTGGGTGGCGGCACGGTCGTACCCAGGGCAGCGGTGGTACGGGCCGACGAGCAGAGCAGAGACGGCCGCTTGCGCAGGACCGGGTCGGTGGCTTACGCCCGTTGCCGGTAACGAGTGCCCGGCAGCTACTTAAGTGCCTGGAGACGCGCATGACCAGGGATTCCAAGATTGTTTGACTGCTCAGGCGAGGGTTTCGGCCACGCGGCAACCGGGCGTCACATGCCGTAATCAACAAGCCACGCGCGGCACTCGGGCGGTGAAGGGAGTGGTCGCTGTGACTCCCCACCGGACCGTGAAGCAGCATCGACGCGCTTGCCCGGCACGTGAACTGCCAAAGGTGCACGCTTGCTGAAGGTGCCCACCCGCCGTGAGGAGCACCGCGTTGAGGCTGTGTGAATGTCCCAATGGCCGTCTTGCGAACGCGCGATCATTCGGCCCGTTCAGTACGTTGATCACTGGCCGTGATCAGGAGGCGACACGCGTGTGAATGCGGTGGGATCGGAGATGGGACTCGCTCACCGGTCTCGCCATCGATGAGCTCGCGCGCGACATCGAGGTGACCGACGTGCCGGGCGTACTCCTGGAGCAGGTGGAAGAGGATTCGACAGGAGTGCGGAGCTGGTAGGGCCGCCCCCCGCTAGTCGGAGAGGGGACGGCCCCCGGATTGGCGGACGGGTCAGGCGCGGACGAGTGGGGTGTCGACCAAGTGCTCGGCCAGGAACCACGTCTGCAGCTCGCCGGTCCTGATCACCTGGGAGACCAGCACGTCGTTCGTGCCGTCGTCGCCCAGTTCCGCGGTCCTGGCCGCCGCGTCGTGCGCCTCGACGAGAATCGTCTCGTGGGCCTCCAGGAGCCGCGACAGCATCGCCGGGACCTCCTCGACACCGTCCGGCGGGCGCGGGATCGACGTGAGTTCCGCGATGTGCCGGGGGTCGCTCACCGCGACGCCGCCCAGGGTCTGGACGCGCTCGGCGAGGGTGTCGACGAGGTCGAGCTGTTCACCGGCGTGCTTGTCGAGGACCAGGTGGAGCTGGTAGAAGGTCGCGCCGCGCATCAGCCAGTGGTGCTTCTTGTAGAGGCCGTACAGGATCTGGGTGTCCGCGAGGACCCGGTTCAGGCGCTGGCAGGCGTACATCCTCGCCTCGTACGAGAGGCCGATCGGCAGCTGCTTCACCGTGCCGTACTCCTGGATCACCTCGCCCTTCTGGTGCAGCCGCGGCTGACTGCCGTTCACGGAACGGGACTTGCTGGTCATCGTTGCCTCCTGAGGCGCCGAACTGTGCTTACCGCAGGACGCTAAGCGGCATCGCCGCATCCTTCTTGTCCCACAGCGCACGCGGTCCTGCCGGTCCGCGCACGGCGCTCACCTCCCGCTTCCGTCCCGTTCGCTCTCGTGCCAGCACCCGTGCACTGACCGGCGGGACGGCGCGGCGGACCGGCCTAGCCTCGGCCGGGCCGCCCCGACGGCGGGGCGCAGGTGGACGACCGAGAAGGAGTGGAACGGGATGAGTGCGGACGGGATGAGTGTGGACGAGATGCGTGTGGGCGCGATGCCTGGGGGCGGACACGCGGATGTCGTGGTCGTCGGGCTCGGGCCCGGTGGCGAATACGCCGCGGGTGCCCTCGCCGAAGCAGGGCTGGACGTCGTCGGGGTCGAGGCGGAGCTCGTCGGTGGCGAGTGCCCGTACTGGGGCTGCGTGCCCAGCAAGATGATGACCAGGGCCGGGGACCTGCTCGCCGAGGCGGGGCGCGTGCCCGCCCTGGCCGGTACGGCGGTCGTGACCCCGGACTGGGGGAGAGTCGCCGGGCGCATCCGCGACGAGGCCACCGACGGCTGGGACGACCGGGTGGCCGCCGACCGGCTCACGTCGAAGGGCGCCCGCCTCGTACGGGGCAGGGGCCGGCTCGCCGGACCGCGTCGCGTCACGGTCGGCGACCGCACGATCGAGGCCCGGCGCGGAGTGGTCCTCGCCACCGGCACCCGCCCCAGGATCCCGGCGGTCCCCGGGCTGCGGGAGACCCCCTACTGGACGAACCGCGACGCGATGGCGGCCAAGGAACTGCCCACGTCGATGATCGTGCTCGGCGGCGGTGCCGTCGGCGTCGAACTCGCCCAGGTCTTCGCCCGTTTCGGCTGCGCGGTCACCGTGATCGAAGGGCGGGACCGGCTCCTTTCGCAGGAGGAACCGGAGGCGGGCGAGCTCGCGGCCGCGACGCTGGAGGCCGACGGCGTCACCGTGCTCACCGGTGCCCGCGCGCTCGATGTCGGCCACGACGGCACCCGGTTCCGTGTGCGGACGACGGTCGACGACCGCACGCCGCTGCGTGCCGAGCGGCTTCTCGTGGCCGCGGGCCGCCGGGCCGACCTGGGCGCACTCGCCGTCGAGACGGCCGGACTCGACCCGGCCGCGCGAGCCGTGGCCACGGACGGGCAGATGCGGGCGGCGGAGGGCCTGTGGGCGGTCGGCGATATCACCGGTCGCGGCGCCTTCACCCATGTATCCATGTACCAGGCGCAGATAGCAGTGCGCGACATCCTGGGCGAGCCGGGACCCGACGCCGACTACCGGGCCCTGCCCCGGGTCACCTTCACCGATCCGGAGATCGGCGCCGTCGGCCTTACGGAGCGACAGGCGCGGGAGCGGGGACTGCGGGTGCGCACCGGCGTGCTCCCCCTCGACTCCTCCACACGGGGCTGGATCCACGGGCCGGGCAACGCGGGCTTCGTGAAGCTCGTCGAGGACGCCGACCGGGGCGTGCTCGTCGGTGCCACCTCCGCGGGTCCTGCCGGGGGAGAGGTGCTCTACGGACTGAACGTGGCCGTCCACGCCGAAGTGCCCGTGCACCGGCTCCGGCACATGATCTACACGTACCCCACGTTCCACCGCACGGTCGAAGCCGCACTCGGAGCGCTCCGCTGAGCCCCCGGAACGCCACCACCGGGTCCCCGGCGGCCCGGTGGCGGCACACCATCCACAGGCGTGACCCCGGGAAGCGGCACGCCATGCCGGGGCGCGACCCCGACGAGCGGCACCGGACCGCCACCTCGTTGGAACTCCTCTTCGACCTCTGCTTCGTGATCGCCGTGGCGCAGGCCTCGGCGAGCCTGCACGAGGCACTGGCCGACGGCGCGACGGCCACCGGGGTCCTGCGCTTCGCCCTGGTCTTCTTCACCGTGTGGTGGGCGTGGATGAACTTCACCTGGTTCGCGTCCGCCTACGACCCGGACGACATCCCGTACCGGCTCACCGTGCTTGTCCAGATCACCGGGTCGCTCATCCTCGCCGCCGGGGTACCGCACGCGTTCGCGGAGGGAGACCTGCGGACCATCACCATCGGCTACGTCGTACTGCGCACCGCGCTGGCAGCCCTGTGGCTGCGGGCGGCCCGCAGCGACCCCGCACGCCGGACCACCGCGCTGCGCTTCGCCACCGGAGTGACGCTGTGTCAGGCCGGCTGGGTGGGCCTGCTCGCCCTGCCGGAAGCGGCGCGCCTGCCGGGTGTCGCCGCGCTGATCCTCGCCGAGGTCGCCGTGCCGGTATGGGCCCAGTCCGCCGGGATGACCCCGTGGCACCCGCGTCACATCGCCGAGCGTTACGAACTCTTCACCCTCATCGTCCTCGGCGAGTCCGTGGCGGCCGCCACCGTCGCGGTGCGCGGCGCCTTCGACCGGCACCAGAGCACCGGCTCGCTCTGCGCGACAGCGGCGGGTGGCCTCCTGACCGCCTTCGCGCTGTGGTGGCTGTACTTCTCCAGGCCCGCGCACACCCTGCTCGCCACCACGCACCGGGCGCACCGCCACCGCTTCGTCTGGGCCTACGGCCACTACCTGATCTTCGCCTCGGCGGCGGCCGAGGGCGCGGGCCTCGCCGCGTACGCCGATCACCTCACCGGACACGCGCACACCTCGCCACTCGCCGCGGCGGCAGCGGTCACCGTCCCGGCGGCCGTCTTCCTGAGCACTGTCTGGGCCGTGCATCTGCGACCGCACCTCGGCACTGTGGCCAAACAAGTACCGTATCCGGTCGCGGTGTTCGGCCTCCTCGCGGCGACCTTCACCCCCTGGCCCGCGCTCGCCGCGGGTGCGGCCCTGGTGGTGCTCGTCGTAGTGGTCACGGCGCCGCGAGGGTGACGAGGTCACGGCCGCACGTATGCGAGAACTCCCCGGCGGTGTCCGCGAAGGCACCGCCGGGGAGTTCTCGTGTTCTCGTTGGGGAGAGCTGACCGTCAGACGGCGGTGCCGCGCACCGCGTCACGGATCAGGTCGGCGACCTCCTTGGGGCGCGACACGGCGACGGCGTGCGAGGCGCCCTCGACCTCGACCGTCGTCGCACCGGCCCGCCGCGCACCGAACCGCTGCACATCGGGGTTGATCGCCCGGTCCGCGTCGGCGACGAGCATCCACGACGGCTTGGTCCGCCACGCGGCGGCCGTCGCCTGCTCCGTGAACGCGGCGGCGGCCAGCGGGCGTTGTGCCACGGCGAGCACCTTGGTGACGTCGGCCGGAAGGTCGGCGGCGAAGATCCCCGGGAACGCCTGCGCCTCTATGGTGAACTCGACGGCGGGCTCGGCGCCTTCGACGGGGTACGTCGACTGCGCCAGGTGGTCGCCGAGCGGCGAGAGCGGGTAGCGGCCCTGCAACTCACCGAGGCTCTCGCCCTCTTCGGTGACGTAGGCCGCGATGTAGACCAGGCCGGTCACGTTCTCGGTGGTCCCGGCCACGGAGATGACCGCGCCGCCGTAGGAGTGGCCGACCAGGACGACCGGGCCGTCGATCTGGGCGGCCACCGACGCGACGTACGCGGCGTCGGACGCCAGACCGCGCAGCGGGTTGGGCGGGGCGATCACAGCAATGCCGTCGTTCTGGAGTTCCGTGATGACACCGGTCCAGCTGGCGGCGTCGGCGAAGGCGCCGTGCACGAGCAGGACGGTGGGGGTGGTGGAGGTGCTCATGATGGGGTGGGTCTCCTCGTGGAAGGGCAGGTGTCCAGTGCCGGGGTGCGGGTGTGCGTGGTGGGGCGTCGTCGTACGAAAGCCGCCGGTCAGTCGCGGTGGAGCGCGGCGTGCAGGGTGCCGGTGGCGAGGGTGATGGCGGCCTCGGCGGCGTGCGTCTCGCGCAGGGCCTCGAGCATGACGAAGTCGTGGATGATGCCCTGGAAGCGGACGGCGGTCACCGGGACGCCCGCCTCACGCAGCTTGTTGGCGTAAGCCTCGCCCTCGTCGCGCAGCACGTCGGCCTCACCGGTGATGACCAGGGCCGGCGGCAGCCCGGCGAGCTGCTCGGTGGAGGCCCGCAGCGGGGACGCGGTGATCTGCGCGCGCTCCGCCTCGTCCGTCGTGTACTGGTCCCAGAACCACTGCATGCCGTCGCGGCGCAGGAAGTAGCCCGTGGCGAACTGACGGTACGAGCCGGTGTCGAAGCGCGCGTCGGTGACCGGGTAGAACAGCACCTGCTGGACCAGCGGCACGTCGCCGCGCTGCTTCGCCATCAGCGTCAGCGCGGCCGTCATGTTGCCGCCGACGGAGTCGCCTGCCACGGCGAGACGGGTTCCGTCCAGGTCCATGGACGCGCCCTCCTGGACGATCCACCGGGCGACCGTGTAGTTCTGCTCGATGGCCACCGGGTAGCGGGCCTCGGGGGAGAGGTCGTAGTCGGGGAAGACCACCGCGGCCCCGGCGCCCACGGCGAGTTCACGGACCAGCCGGTCGTGCGTGTGGGCGTTGCCGAAGACCCAGCCCGCACCGTGGATGTACAGGATCACCGGCAGTTTCCCCCGGACGCCGGCCGGCCGGACGACACGGGTATGGACACCGCCGGTCGGGCCACCGGGAACAGTGATCCACTCCTCGTCGATCTCCGGCTTCGCGATGTCACCGGACTGCACCTCGTCGACCGCCTTGCGGCCTTCGGCAGGGGGGAGTTCGAAGAGGAAGGGCGACCGGCCGGTCGCTTCGGCGAACGCGGCGGCCGCCGGTTCCAGGACCGGCTGGACGGGTTCGATCGGCCGGGCGGACGCGATCGGCTCGACGGCGTCGGACATGTGGTTCTCCTGGGTGTCACGTAAGGGTGTGGGTCAGCAGCCGGTTCTTCCGGCGACCTCAACCTAAGAGCCGCCCGGCCGCCCCGATTGACCGTCAGCGCACCGGCATTGAACCCACAGCGCACGGCCGGAATCGCAGTGCACTGTCGGACCGCGGACAGTGCACTGAGGGAAAACCCGGCTGAATTCACCCGGCTTAGCGTGGCGGCGAAGCGATCGAGCGGTGCCGACATATCAGGAGGTTGTCGAAAGGTGTCCACGATGCCGGCCGGTGGGCTGATTCCCAGCGCCACGGGAAACGCCGCGGACCTCGTCGTCCGCAACGCGAACATCCACACCGGAGACCGGGGGCGCCCCCGGGCCGGGGCGCTGGCCGTCCGGGGCGGCGTGCTCACGGCCGTCGGGGACGACAAGGACGTGGCCGCCCTGATCGGGCCGCGGACGAAGGTGGTCGATGCGCTCGGCCGCCGTATCGTCCCCGGGCTCAACGACTCCCACCTGCACGTGATCAGGGGCGGCCTGAACTACGTCCTGGAGCTGCGCTGGGACGGTGTTCCCACCCTGCGACAGGGCCTGGCGATGCTGCGCGAGCAGGCGGCGCGCACCCCGAAGGGCCAGTGGGTGCGGGTGGTCGGCGGCTGGTCGGCCGAGCAGTTCGCGGAGCGGCGCCTGCCGACGGTCGCCGAGCTCAACGCGGCGGCGCCGGACACTCCCGTGTTCGTCCTGCACCTGTACCAGTCGGCGGTGCTGAACCGCGCCGCGCTCAAGGCCGTCGGCTACACCCGTGACACCCCCGAGCCCCGGGGCGGTCAGATCGTCCGGGGCCGGGACGGGACGCCCACGGGCATGCTGCTCGCCGCCCCCAGCGCACTGATCCTCTACTCGACGCTGGCCAAGGCGCCGGTCCTGGAAGGGGCGGACAGGACGACATCCACGCGTCATTTCCTGCGGGAACTGAACCGGTTCGGGCTCACCTCCGCGATCGACGCGGCCGGGGGATTCCAGAACTTCCCCGAGAACTACAGCACCGTCGTCGAACTCGCCGCGGCGGGCCAGTTGTCGCTGCGCATCGCCTATCACCTCTTCCCGCAGACCGCCGGACAGGAAATAGCCGACCTCAAACGCTGGATCGAAATGGCCGGCCCCGAGGACGGGGACGAATGGCTGCGTCTCAACGGCGCCGGTGAGAACCTCACCTGGGCGGCGGCGGATTTCGAGAACTTCGCTCAGCCGCGCCCGGAACTCTCCTCCGGCTACGAGGGGGATTTCGAGGCCGCGGTGCGTCTCCTCATGGAGAACGGCTGGGGGTTCAGGCTCCACGCCACCTACGACGAGACCATCCGGCGTGACCTCGCGGTGTTCGAGAAGCTCGCCGCGGACGGCCTGTTCCCAGCCGGGAACCGCTGGCTGTTCGACCACGCGGAGACCGTCTCCGCCGAAAGTCTCGACCGTATCGCCGCCCTCGGCGGAGCCATGTCCGTACAGAACAGGCTGTCCTTCCAGGGGGAGGCGTTCGTACGCCGGTACGGTCCCGGAGCCGCCGCGGACGCCCCGCCGGTCCGGGCCATGCTGGAGCGCGGCCTGACGGTCGGCGCCGGCACCGACGCCACCCGCGTCTCCACCTACAACCCATGGATCGCCCTGCACTGGCTGATCACCGGACGCACCGTCGGCGACCTGGTGGTCCGGCCGCCGCACAACCGGGTCGACCGGCACACGGCGCTTGCCATGTTCACCGAGGCGGGCGCCGCGCTCACCGGTGAGGAGGGCGTCAAGGGCGTCCTGCGACCGGGCTTCCTCGGAGACTTCGCCGTGCTGTCCGAGGACTACTTCACCGTGCCCGAACCGGACATCGCCCGCATCGAGTCCCTGCTCACGGTGGTCGGAGGGCGGATCGTCTACGCCGCCGCCGAGTACGAGGGCCTCGACGAGGAGCTGCCGCCGGTCAGTCCGGAGTGGAGCCCGGTCGCGCACTTCGGCGGCTATCAGGCCGCGCCCGGCGGCGTATCGGGCGCCCGGCAGGCCGAGTTGCTGGGCCAGGCCGTCGCCGAGTCCGAGCTGCACCGGCAGTGGCGGACGCGGCGGGACCCGGCTCCGGAGCCCGGGGAGCCGTTCCTGGACCCCTGTTTCGGCCTCTGACTACACCTCTCTTCCTCCACCTCTCTTCCTCCACTCTCACCCGTGACGCGGACGAAGACCGTCCGCGATCCCGACACACACCCGAAAGGCACACTCATGACCGACATCTCGCAGGTCACCCCCGCCCCTGGCCCCGACCTGCTCACCCCCGACAACTGCGCCGTCCTCTTCGTCGACCACCAGCCGCAGATGTTCTTCGCCACCGGCAGCGGCGACCGCACCGCGATCATCAACTCGACCGTGGGCCTCGCGAAGGCCGCCAAGGTCTTCGACGTCCCGGTCGTGCTGAGCACCGTGGCCGCCGAGTCGTTCTCGGGCCCGATCCTGCCGCAGCTCGCGGCGGTCTTCCCGGACCAGGAGGCCATCGACCGCACCTCGATGAACGCCTGGGAGGACGCGGCCTTCGTCGAGGCCGTCAAGGCCACCGGCCGCCCGAAGCTCGTCGTAGCCGGCCTGTGGACCGAGGTCTGCGTCGTCCTGCCCACGCTCTCCGCCCTCTCCCAGGGCTACGAGGTGTACGTGGTCACGGACGCCTCCGGCGGCGTCAGCCCGCAGGCCCACGAGCACGCCGTCCAGCGCATGGTCCAGGCCGGGGCGGTGCCCGTGACCTGGGTGCAGGTCCTGCTGGAGCTCCAGCGCGACTGGGCGCGGACGGAGACGTACGTCCCGGTCACCGAGGTGGTGAAGGAGCACGCCGGCGCCTACGGCCTCGGCGTGGTCTACGCCCAGGCGGTCATCGGCGACCACGCGGCGGGCTAGGAACACACATGGACACCGGATTGTTGGTCCTCCGCTGGGTGGTGGGTCTGCTCATCGCCGGACACGGAGTGCAGAAGGTGAGTTTCCGGCTGGGCGGCAACGGCCTTGCGGGCGGGACGGAGGAGTTCCGCCGCGACGGCTTCCGCGGCGGCCGGCTGACCGCGCTCGCCGCGGGCGGCAGCCAGATGGGGGCGGGCCTGTTCCTGGCGGCCGGGTTGCTCACCCCTCTGGCGGCGATGGCCGCCATGGGAGTCATGACGGTCGCGGGCACCGTGAAGCGGCACAACGGGCTCTGGGTGCAGAACGACGGATACGAGTACCCTCTGGTCCTCGTCGGGGCCGCCGCGGTGCTGGTGCTTACCGGGCCGGGCCGCTGGTCGGCCGACCACGCCCTGGGACTGACCCCGTGGCCCGCCTGGGTACAGGCCGCGGCCCTCGTGGCAGGACCGGCGAGCGGACTGCTCACTCGCGCGGTGCTGCACCGCCCGTACACCGCAGGGAGGAGCGACCATGCGCGCGCTGCTGGCTGACGCGGCCCGCACGCTGGTGCCGCCGAAGGACGACCGGCACGGTCCGCTGCCGCCGCTCCTGCTGGTACTGACCGTGGTGACCGGCCTGGTGGACGCCGTGAGCTACCTGGCCCTCGGGCACGTCTTCGTGGCCAACATGACCGGCAACGTCGTCTTCCTGGGGTTCGCCCTGGCGGGCGCCGAGGGACTGTCCGCGACGGCCTCCGTCGTCTCGATGGCAGCGTTCCTCGCGGGCGCGCTGGCTGGCGGGCGGTTCGGCACCCGCTTCGCGGCGCACCGTGGGCGGCTGCTGGCCCTGGGCACGGCGGTGCAGGCGGTCCTGGTCGCCGCGGCCCTCGGCACGGCGCTCGTCGCACACGGCCGGGTGACGACACCCGTCCAGTACGCCCTGATCGTCCTGCTCGGCCTCGCCATGGGGCTGCAGAACGCGGTCGCCAGGCGGCTCGGCGTCCCGGACCTGACCACGACCGTGCTGACCCTGACCCTCACGGGGCTGGCCGCCGACTCCGCCCCCGCCGGAGGTGCGGCGCCCCGGCCGGGACGGCGGATCCTGTCCGTCCTGGCCATCTTCCTGGGGGCGCTCGTCGGAGCGTGGCTCCTGTCGAAGGGCCAACTCGCCCTGACCCTGGGGCTGGTGCTGGCGGCGCTGACGGTGGTGACGGCGCTGGCCGCCCGGCGCCTGGCATCCTCCGCGGCCGCCTGGACGAGGCCGCCGGGGTGACCGGGACCGCGAAGCCCCCGTGTCACCGCGCGGGGGCCTCGCGGACGACGCCCTCGTGAACCTCGGACTCGCGCACGGTGGGTTCGCGTACCGCGGATTCGCGCACGGGGTGCTTGCTCAGGATCGAGACGCGGTTGAACGCGTTGATGGTGATCGCCACCCAGATCACCGCCGAGATCTCGTCGTCGGTGAGCTGTCGACGGGCGGCGTCGTAGGCGCTCTCCTGCGCGGAGGCGTCGGCGGGGTGGGTGGTCGCCTCCGCCAGGGCAAGTGCCGCGCGCTCGCGCTCCGTGAACAACTCGGTGTCGCGCCAGGCGGCCAGGGTGCCGAGGCGCCGCGTGGTCTCGCCTGCGCGCAGGGCGGCCCTGGTGTGTACGTCGAGGCAGTAGGCGCATCCGTTGAGTTGGGAGACGCGCAGGTTGACCAGTTCGACGAGGACGCGGTCGAGGCCCGCTTCGGCCGCGGTCCCGCGGACCGCCTCGGATGTCTCGACCAGCGCGCGGTACGCCTTGGGGCTCTGCTTGTCGACGTAAACGCGATGCCCCGTGCCCGTGTGGACGCGATGCCCCGTGCCCGTGCGGACGCGACTGCCCGTGCCCGCTGTCGTGTCGCTCACCCTGGACTCCCTCGCGGGCCGCTCGGGGCCCTGGCTCGTGCCGGCGCACCCGGCCGGGCGCAGGGCCTATCATCGAACACAATTGTTGAAAGGCAAAATATCTTGGTGGAAGGAGCCCGCGATGAGCGAGGCCGACATCCTGCCCGCGCGTGATGTCCCGCTCGGCGGCCCGCGGTCGATGACGGTGCGCCGCACCCTGCCGCAGCGGACCCGGACCCTGATCGGCGCCTGGTGCTTCGTCGACCACTACGGCCCCGACGACGTCGCCGAGACCGGCGGCATGGATGTGGCACCGCATCCGCACACCGGACTTCAGACGGTGAGCTGGCTGTTCAGCGGGGAAATCGAGCACCGGGACAGTCTCGGCAGCCACGCCTTCGTCCGGCCCGGTGGGCTGAACCTCATGACGGGCGGGCACGGCATCAGCCACACGGAGGTGTCCACCGCGCGCACCACCGTGCTCCACGGCGTACAACTGTGGGTGGCGCTCCCCGACGAACACCGGCACGCCGCCCGCGACTTCCAGCACCACGTCCCCGCCCCGGTCCAATTGGACGGCGCCCGCGTGCGGGTCTTCCTCGGCACTCTGGCGGGCGAGACCTCACCGGTGCGAACCTTCACACCACTGCTCGGCGCCGAACTCGTCCTCGACCCGCACGCGACGGTCACGCTCGCCGTGGACGCCACGTTCGAGCACGGGCTGCTCGTCGACCAGGGGCAGGTCAGCCTGGCCGGCACCCTCCTCGACCAGGCGGAGCTGGGCTACCTCGACACCGGTCGCACCACCCTGACGCTCACGAACGAGACGGACACCGCGGCACGCGTGATCCTGCTGGGCGGCACGCCGTTCGAGGAGGAGATCGTCATGTGGTGGAACTTCATCGGACGGTCGCACGAGGACATCGCGCAGGCGCGTGCGGACTGGATGACCGGGACTCGGTTCGGTGAGGTGCGGGGGTACGACGGGGATCCACTGCCCGCTCCAGAACTCCCGTCCGTGCCCTTGAAGCCCCGGGGTCGGGTGCGCTGATCTGCGTGCATGTGTGTTGAAGAGAGCGCGTGGGTGGCGCAGAACCCGATGCCGGGGCCGGTCGATCGCCGCTGCGCCGAAAACCCTGAACGAGGCCGAGTAGGGTGGCTCTGGAGTCCAGGGTGTGATCTTGTGCGGCAGGATCTGGCAAAGCAATGCTGACCCAATGCCGACTCACCTGATGAGGCGTCAGGTCGCCCAGAAGCTCGACGGGCGCCGCTCTCTCCCCCCAGCCTTCCTTTGGTATCCCGCGTCGAGAAGTCGAGGCTGCCCCCGTTGGTTCTACTGACCACATCCGTTCGAGCTCGTGCCGTCGCAGTGCGGTGGCAGTGATCGACGCGTTCTGACCGCTGGGAGAAAGCACGTCTGCTGGTGGTACAGCAGCTGCACCCTGGCTGACCTCGGAAAACGGTGCTTTGTAAGCCTTTCGCGCGGGGGCTGGTCCGGAATTGGTCCGGATCTTGGTAGCCACGGCATCGGCGATAGGGGCCGGTGAATAGTGGGAAGTCGTGGGAGCGATCGGGAGCAGGTGGGGCACGCACTCCCGCGGGTAGCCCGTGCTATCGACTACGGCCGTCGGTCGTCGCAGAGCCATCCGGCAGATAGAAGCGAGCGGGTGCCGCGCATGGTCGTACCCCAGCCTCACACTTGCCCCGGTAAGCGATCGGCGGCGCCCCCAGCACCGCAGGCCTTGTGCTCGGGGCGGACGCTGGTGGGTGGAATCAGGCATCATGCGCTGCCTCAGTAGCTCTCGGTACTTGCGTGGACGAGCACTGGAGCGGCAGTCGGGGGGTGGACGTCTTCGATGGTTACGCCCGGCGCCGTCTCTACCAGGGCTATACCGTCCTGGTCACGGTAGGAACGCCGAGGTTCGTGATCACGCGTCCGACGCACCACTCGCCGGTCAGCGGCAACGTGCAGTCGGCGAGGATTTTCGAGCTGCCGTCCTTGGCCGTGTGCTCCATCAGAGCGATCCCCGCCGACGGCCGCCAGCTGCGCCGTCGAGCACTTGCGCACCGGGCTGGCAAGCCAGTTGAACAGCGGAGTGGCTAGGTGAGGAGATCTTCTTGAAGTTGTCTACCTAGTGGCGCTGACCTGCGTCGATGAGGGTGCACGCCTCCCTGACCTGCATGGATGAGCCTTTCAGCGCCTTTCAGGGTTGTGCCGCGTTACGCGGTCGGTTCTCCCCACGCGCTCCCCAGCGCCGTCGATACTCCCCAGATTCTCCCCAGGAAGGGCCGCCGCGGCGGGCTGTGGTGGCGCGGGACGTCGTCCCATCTGAGGCGCCGCCAAGGGCACGCTGAGTGACTGCCAGCGAGGGCAGCGCAGAAGCGTAGTGCCGAGCGGATGAGCGCAAGGCGTGAGTTGGACGCTACCTGAATAGGGCCCACCTTCGAAGCTCGCTGTTGGAAGTCGACGTCTTTCCGATGACCCATCATGTGGAGTGTGTCGCGATCCTTGAACCTGCCGAAAAGGGCCGCTGACCTGCCATTTTGGCGAGTGTGCATTATGTGCGCTGTGTGCGTTACGGGCGATATCATGACGCATGAGTGACGCACGCGGAGCCCTCGTGACGCACGTTTGACGCACGTTCTGATGGGGCGTCAGGCGTGCGTCCTCGCAGATGGCAGGTGTCGGGCGTGAAGTCCTGCGGCCCCGTCTTTGCCGTTTCTTGGTGCGCCCCTGTCGGTTATGGCCTCATTTGCGAATGGGGGAAGTGCGGTTTGCAAACGCCTTCTGGGCGAGGAGCGGTGCGAGATCGGCGCTGCTGGGTGTTGGCGGCGTGGGCAGTGTCGGCGTCGTGGCGGTGTCGATGAGCTCTTGAAGGTGGGCTTCGGCGAACGTGAGCCACTCCTTGATCTCAGTCCGTTCGTGTCCGGGCGTTAGGGGTGTGGCGCGTTCGCGTACCGCTGTGACTTACTCGGTCAGACGCTTGACTTCGTGCCAGGTTGCTGTCTGTTCTTCGAGGCGCTTGACGCGGTAGGCGTGGGTGTACGCGGCGTGGGCGTTGCGCCGGGCGTTTTCCTGGTGCTGCAGTGCCGCTTCCTCGGCCTGCGCCTCTGCTCGGCGGTTGCGTTCGGCGGCTTCGCCGCGGAGGTCGACTTCTTGGATGATTTCGGGGAGTTGGTCTTCCAGCGGTCGGCTGTCGAGGTCGGCCCATTCGGTTCCGCGGTGTGGGGTGCCGCCTCGGAGGATGAATCGCAGTCTGTTGGCGGGGGTGTAGTCGAAGCGGGGGATGCGCATCCATGTGTGCTTTGCGGCGTCGGCGCGTTCTTTGTCGGTGGGGATGTGTTTGTGGTGGTCGAGTTCCTGGAGCATGCGGACGTCGAGGCGTTCACCCTGGGTGGTGATGGTGAAGTGCGGTGCTGCGTGTCGGCGGTGACGGGACGGGGGAGTGCTCGGTGCAGGGCTTGGTGCTGTTGTGTGGCCGTGTGATTCGGTGGCTGTAACGAGCGCTTGGGTGATGCGCAGGGCTCGGTTGAATACGGCTTTGGTCAGTCCCATGTGGCGTGGGTGCTGTTGGAGTGCGGCGACCACGCGGTGGGGTCGGATGAGTTTGGCCGGGACGGTGATGGGGGTGAGATCGATGAGCTGCCAGGCTCGGATGTCGGTCAGCCTGATTTCGTAGCCGTAGTCACGGACGAGCAGTGGGCGGTGCTGGAGCCGTTGTTGCCGAAGGGGGCCAGGGCGGGGCGGCCACCCGTCTGGCCTCGGCGGCGGTTGATCGACGGCATACGGTTCCGGGTTCGGACCGGTGTTCCGTGGCGGGACGTGCCTGCCGAGTATGGACCGTGGAGCCGGGTCTACGACTTGTTCCGCCGGTGGCAGCGGAACGGCACCTGGCAGCGGATCCTCACCCGGCTCCAGTCCCTGGCCGACGCGAAGGGCTCGATCGTGTGGGACCTGAGTGTCGACTCCACGGTGTGCCGCGCCCATCAGCATGCAGCCGGGGCCTGCAAGCGGGGCGACCTGCAGAAGGAACCACCAGGTGGCGTCTTCACCGAACCCCGTGATCACGGGTTGGGACGCTCGCGCGGCGGGTTTGCCACCAAGCTGCACCTGGCCATCGAACAGGGGCAGAAGCCCATGTCACTCGTGGTCACGGCCGGGCAGGGCGGGGACTCACCGCAGTTCGAACCGGTGCTGGAGAAGGTCTGCGTCCCGCGCATTGGGCCCGGCCGGCCACGCATCCGTCCCAATCGGGTGCGTGCTGACAAGGCGTACGCCTCCCGCAGGAACCGTGCCTACCTGCGTCGGCGAGGGATCCGATGCACCATTCCCGAGAAGGCCGACCAGGCACGCAACCGCCGAAAACTCGGCTCCCGCGGTGGTCGGCCGCCTCATTTCGACCCGGTCGACTACCGCGAGCGCCATGCGGTCGAGTGTGGGATCAACCGCCTCAAGAGACATCGCGCGGTCGCCACGAGATACGACAAGCTTGCCGTTCGCTACGAGGCCGTGGTGCTGGTCGCAGCCATCGGAGAGTGGCTGTGACCAGCACCTTCGCGACACTCGGGCGCCTGACTCTCGCCGGGGACGTTCCACCCTGACCGAGGGGATCTACCCGCAGCGCGGACGAGGCGTCCGCTGGATGACCGCTCACGCTTGCCGGCTCAGCCGAGGTGCTTGCTGAAGAACTCGGCCAGCTTGGCGACGGCGGGAGTCACGTACTGGTCGCGGTCGTACAGGTCGACGTGGGTGGCGCCCTCGACGAGGAACAGCTCGGCGTTGCCGGGGCTGTCGGCGACGGCCTTCTCGGAGAACCCGCGAGTCACAGCCTCGGTGCCGACGATCATGAGCAGCGGGCGAGGCGCGATCTTGGCGACGTCGGCGAAGGAGTCGAACTGGTCGAGGAGGTCCGCGCTACGCACGGCCACGTCTCCCGTGGAGCGCGGGTGCCTGCCGCGGGGCGTCTTGTAGTAGTCGATGAACTCGGCGACCGGGGCGGGGGTGTCGGCATCGGCCGTCTCGGGCAGCGCGGGGAACGTTGCCGCGGGCTCGCCGGCGGCTTCGGCGCTGCGGAGGTTTCCGGAGTTCGCCACCATCTGCTGCCAGCCCTCGGGGTCGGCACCGCGGAAGAAGCTGGGAACGTCGGTCCCGGAGACGCCGGCCACGGCCTTCATCCGGTGGTCGGTCTGGGCGGCGTAGGGCGCGTAGGCGCCGGAGCCGCACACGCCCATCACGCCGATGCGGTCGGAGTCGATCTCGGGGCGGGTGGTGAGGTAGGAGACCGCTGCGCGGAAGTCCTCGGCGCGCTGGAAGGGGTCCTCCAGGCCGCGGGGCATGCCCTCCGATTCGCCCTGGAATGCGGCGTCGAAGGTCAGGACGGCGAAGCCTTCCTTGACCAGGCGTGTGGCGTACACCGCCGGGGACTGTTCCTTGACCCCGGTCGTCTGGTGGCCGATGACGATGGCGGCGAGCGGGCCGTCGCTGTCCTCGGGAAGGTAGAGGTGGCCGGCGAGCTGCAGGCCGTTGGTGGGGAATCGGACGTCGGTCCTCATGTTCTGCTCCTGGGGGAATCAGTGTCGGCCGGCGATCTGCGGGCCTGTGTCCACTGTCCGGCCGACGGCCGGGGCCCGGGAAGGTCGGGCTGCTTCCTAGGAAGGATCTCTCCCAGGCAGAGCTTTTCCCTCGGTGCCATGCTGGAGGAATGGCTGATTCCGCGCATCTTCGTGAGCTCGGTGAGTTCCTTAAGCATCGCCGTGGTGAACTCACACCGGCGCAGGTCGGGCTTCCCGAGCGCACCCACACCCAGCGCCGCGTGCGGGGACTGCGCCGCGAGGAAGTGGCTGAGCTCGCCACCATCAGCACCGACTACTACGTACGCATCGAGCAGGGCCGACTGGCACCGTCGCCGCCGGTACTCGAGTCCCTCGCGCGGGAACTACGGCTGGACGCCGACCAGAGGACGTACGTGGAAGGACTGGTCGACCAGGCCGCGCGCGCCGGACACCGCAAGACGCCGCGCCGGTCCCCGCGCCCCAAAGTGCACCCGCACCTGACCCGGCTGCTCGGCCAGCTCACCGGTACCCCCGCCATCGTCTTCGGCCCACGCCTCGACATCCTCGCCTGGAACCCACTGGCAGCACAGCTGCTATGCGACTTCTCGGCCGTGCCCGAGCCCGAGCGCAACTACGTCCGCATGGTCTTCACCGACCCGGTGATGCGCGACATCTACCCGGGCTGGGAGGACGTGGCCCGCACCTGCGTCGAAGTCCTGCGGATGGAAGCCGGAACGAATCCGACGGACCCAGCCCTCACAGCCCTGGTGGGCGAGCTGGCCGTTGCCGATCAGCAATTCCGGGTCTGGTGGGCCGAGCACCGCGTCGCGCACCAGGACTTCGGCAGCAAACGCATCACCCACTCCCGCGTCGGCGAACTCACCCTCGACTGGGACACCTTCCGCTACGCCGGCGCACCAGAACAGCAACTCGTGCTCTGGTCGGCCGAACCCGGCACCCCCGACGCGGAACGACTGGCCGACCTGGCCCACGGCACGGCCCAGAGTCCGCAACCTTCGTGAGCATCACTGCGACTGATCTTTTCGAGGAGCAGCGAACCGTCGCCACTTTCGGTACACCCCATCGAGCAGGGCATCGGCGTCGAGAAGCGCCCGGTGTACGTGCACGTGGGCGACTGCGGCATGGATCCGGCCCCGCCGAGGAGTCGCAGCGCCACGCATGAGCAGGCGGAAGCCACGGTGGATAACAACCGGCCTGCACTGCTGTTCACGGATGACGCCGGGGTCCGCTGGCGATGGGACTCCTATATGAAGCTCGACGAAGTCCTCGAGGGCGGAACATCCTGATCACGGAGGCGCCGTCCGGAGCTATCGCGCGCAGCGCGGTGTGAGCGTCCCGGCTCCACTCCCGCCCGGCGGCGACCGCGGCCTCCATATCGTCGTGGAACCGTCCGCCGATGACCGCGTCGAGTTCGATGGCCGACCATGAGGCTTCGACCGCAGTGTCGGTCAGCTCGGAGTCGGTCGTCACGGCCAGGCCGTTGATCGTCTTGGCTGTGAGCAGCGCGACGTAACCGCTCCGATAGTGGCTCGCATGGCTCCGGCCGGCTCTTCGAAGGGGTCTCATCGGACCTGGTCTAGAGTGTGCCTTTCTCTGCGCCCAGCAGGCTGCCCCAGGACTCGTGGCAGGCCGGTCAGTTGAACGGCACCGGAAGGCGTGAAAAGGAATCCCTATCGCTATACGGGAATTTCCTAATCGACTGGAGCTGAAGATGTAAGTAATGTCTGATCGCGGTAGAGGCGTCCTGTGGCGATTGCGGACTGTACTGACGCGTTGCCAAGTCGCGCCTGAACTCAGACTAAAAGGAGTGTCGTTCCGGAGAATATGCCTTACCGTCGCCGCTTTGCTGCAGGAGTTGCCACTCTTGTCGCCGCAGCCATGATTGACGCCGCTGCCTCCGGGGCGGCCGCTGCCGCCGATCGAACGCGAGAGAATACGCCGCAGGCGGCAGCAACTGTTGATGCGCTGCAGAGTCTGCAGGATGCCGTAATCCGTATCGAGGCGCGGAAGTCAACCGGAGATGCTCCCTCTGCCCTCATTCGCTCCGGTCGCCTTGATGGCGTCAGCGACGAGGAGGGAATGGCTGCACTCCAGCAAGCGTTCGACATTATTGCTTCAATTCCTGAGTCGCTCATTCAGCGCGTCGAGGCCGGTGACCATGGGGCGCAGCAGGAGTTGGCGGATTTTCTTAACCAGGCCGCTAGTGCAGAACCCGCAGCGCGGGGATGGTTTCAGTGCACGGCTGGGGTGGCAAAGTTTGCTGCTGAGAACGCGATCGGAGTCGCCAAAGTCTACAAGATCGTCAAGGGGGGTAAGAAGGTACTCAAAGCTGTTTGGGCTTGGATAAAGCCCAAGAAGCGCCCCACTGGTATCGACGAGGACATTGTTAACCTCATAGTCAACTCCACGGGACTACCCGCACTGGCAGAGGCGTGCCTGTAGGTAACGAAGGGAAGTGGGCGCCGTGAAAAGCGATGAAGAACGTCGCGTTGCTGACTCAGATGATGAGCTCGGGGCCATAGGGGGAGGCGCTCTTTATACGGCCATGTTCCTTCTGGTGGCCTATATACCCGGCACCCTTATTGGCGAATGCGTCGGCAATCGCGGTTTGCCCGCCTCCCCTTGGATAGTCGCGCCGGCCGTGGCGTTGATTATCAGCGTCATGCTTCGGTTCGAGACGTACCTTGAAGGGCTATCTTGGTGGTCTCGAGTGGAGTATGTGTGGGGAGGTCTCCTGCTCGGCCAAAGCTTCGTACTCCCCATCGTCCTCGCCGTGGTGTGGCCCAACTCCGTCTGGCCGTGGCTGCCGCCAGCGGTCCCAACATTCTTGTCCCTCGTGCCGATCTCATTCACTATCTGGTGTATCAAGCGGTGGCACCGGCATCTCTGGAAAACCCAGCGGCCACAGTTGGGGCCGTATCGGCCTGTTCCGCGGATCAGTGATCCAAATTCCAAGGATATTTAGAAGCCGTTATCGGAACCGCTATTCCGGCTCGCCTGGTGAACAGCGGCCCCGCCGCGACAGGGGTGCGGCGGGGCCAGCTAGCGTTCAGCCCTCCCAGGACATTTCGGAGGCCGCTGCCAGTCCGGCGAGAACTCTGTCTCACTCATGATGTCCATCCTGCTCTCTCGGACTGGTCGTACGCAGGGGGTGTTCGGCGACTACGCAGCCTGGCGTGCCTGCCGGGTGACTTGCGAGCGCGCCGAGGCCTCCCTCGCCTACTGGCGCGACCTGCTCGCCGACACCCCCGACCCTGGTTTGCCGTGGGGACGTCCCGAGCCCAGCCAACGGCCCCACCGGGCAAGGGTGCTACGTGATCGTCGACGCCAATGACGGTTTCAGCGCCGCGCCAAACGCTAAGTATGACGTGGTGGTAACGGGCCAGGCTCTAACGAGCTCGTGCATGGTTGGCGGACGGGCTGCGTGGCGGCATGGTTGATTCATGGAGAGCGTTGCTCGTGCGGTGATCGTCGACGGTCCGCGGATCACCGGTTTGAGCAGGGATATGATCGCTGAACTCGTCGCCGAGGCCGGTCCGTTGTGGGCTGCTCAGCGATGCCGACGCCTTTCGGAACGTCCGAGGCGACGAGCGATAGGGGCCGGAGCCCGCTACAAGCTCGTGTTCGTCGACCGGCTGCTCGCCACGCTCGTCCATCTCCGCCACGGAGTCACACACGACGTGCTGGCGTGCTGGTTCAGAGTGGACCGTTCCACCATCACTCGGGCCATCGGTGAGATCCGGCCCCTGCTGGCCCAGCGCGGCTGCGCGGTGAGGCCCGGCATCCGGCTGCGCACGCTCTCAGACGTCGTCGACTACCTAGGGACCAGCGGGCAGAGCGCCATCATCGATGCCACCGAGATCCGTGTCCGCCGCCCGCCCGCAGGCACCGACCGTCGCGACCGCTACATCTCCGGCAAGAGCAAGCAAAACGCGGTGAAAGTCCTGGTGGTCACCGATGCCCAGGGTCGGCTGCTCTTTGGCGGCGCACTCAAGCCGGGTAGCTGCCCCGACATCACCCAAGCCCGCGATGCAGGACTCGTGGAACTGCTCGGCAGACACCGTGACCTGCGCATCCTCGCCGATGCCGGCTATCAGGGGCTGGGTGCTCAAACCGGCGGACAAGTGATCACGCCACCGCACCGTAAGTTCAAGAAGAACGCGCCTCCTTGGTGGGAGGAACGGTTCACGCAACAGCGCAGGGCTCATGCATCCCGACGTATTCGCGTCGAGCACGGCATCGCCCACTTGAAGAACTGGCGGGCTCTGGCTCGCCACCTTGGTCGGCGCGACCTCTTGGACGAACTCGTCCCGGCTATCGCCGGACTGGCAGCCATCCATCGGGCCCCAGCGCAGGCTGCCGCGGCAGGGTGAGATCTGCCAGAGCACCACTTGACCATGCCCGTCCGCCAACCATGCACGAGCTCGTAAAGCGTGTTGAACAAGGCCGTGACCTGGGCGTCTCCGTTGTATGGCTGGTGTGTTGAGGGCCGAGCGCGTGTGGGTGGAAACGTTCACGGGGCTGCGGGTGGATCAGTTCAGGCGGCTGCTTAAGGTGGTGCGGGAGCGGGGCGGTGACGGCACTCTGCAGGGTCGGCCGTGGAGTCTGCCGCTGGCTGAGCGGGTGCTGGTCGTTGCGGTGTACTACCGCACGAACCTGACCATGCGGCAGCTGGGACCGCTGTTCGGGGTCTCGTCGTCGACGGTGTGCCGGGTGATCCAGCGGCTGGGCCCTCTGCTCGCACTCGAGCCCGTCTCCCGCCCGGCCGATGCCGTGGACCGGTTGTGGATCGTGGACAGCACCCTGATCCCGGTCCGTGACAGGCAGGTTGGCGCGTCCAGCCGCAACTACCGGTTCTCGGCGAACGTGCAGGTCATCGTGGACGCTGACAGCCGTCTCGTGATCGCGACCGCCCGGCCTGTGCCGGGCACCACGGCGGACACTCACGCGTGGCGGGCCTCCGGGCTGGCCGAACAGTGCGAGGGTGTCACCCTGCTCGGTGACGGGGCCTACCTCAACTGCGGGATGGCGGTCCGCACCGCAAACACCCCCGCCGGACACTGTTGGCGGGCGAGGAAGACGGCAATGCCGCCCACCGCAAGGTCCGCGCGCGGGCGGAGCATGTGATCGGACGCATGAAGAACTACAAGATCCTCCGAGACTGCCGGCAACACAGCGACGGCCTCCACCACGCCATCCAGGCCGTCGCCCACATGCACAACCTCGCCCTCGCATCATGACCAGAGAACTGCCCTCATTGGCTCTGACCTGCCCGAACGCAGCCTTGTGCAACACGCTTTACTGACCTCTGCGCTTCAGGGTGACGCTTATTGTGTCCTTCGGCGCACTGTCGCCTGTATGGGTGAGGTGCGAGCGTATGAGCTTGATCCCTTTTCGTTCTGGCCACTGGATACCGATCCAGCGGCAGGTCAGGGTAGGTGGAATGAAGTCACGCACCACATCCGGCAGGGGACAGTTGGACCCAGTAGCTGAATCAGTCGCCGTCTACAGCGGCCATGCCGACGACTACGCGGCGGTGCACGCTCCGAAGATGGCGGATCGTGTCGAGCGGTTCGCGGTGTCCTTGCCTGCGCCTTCGCTGATCCTCGACGCCGGGTGCGGTCCGGGCCGCGACCTTGCGCGATTCCAGAAGTATGGGCATGTGGTGCGTGGTGTCGATCTCAACCCGGTGTTCGTGGCGATGGCCAACGCCCACGCGCCCACCTCACAGTGCGACCTGCGCGAGGTCGCGACGCGGTTCCCGACCGGAACGTTCGATGGGATCTGGGCCTCCGCCTCGCTTGTCCACTTCGACAGGGCGGACGCGACGGACGTGCTGGGGCAGTTCGCCGGGCTACTGCGGCCTGGGGGCAGGATGTATGTGTGTCTCAAGGCCACAGGCCGCACGGGATGGCTTGACGAACCTGACGGCCGACGGTGGTACACGGTCTGGGACCCCGACGAGTTCGCCTCCGCTGTGGCCGGTGCGGGATTCGCGGTCGACTCTGTGGACCGGGGCCCGTACGTCGAGGTCTGGGCCGCCCGCAGCCGCTGACCTCCAGGATCGGGCGGTGCCGGGAGGACGGGCAGCATATCCAGGAGATGCGCTGTCCGGATGGGCGGCCTGAGCGCCCGACAGCGGTGCTAGCGTGAGCAAGCACGCTTCGAGATCGCCGAGTTACTGTCCTGGTCCCAGGGGCGAAGGTCCGGTGTCTGGGGTGAGGCCGGTTCCGGCGATGAAGCCGTCGAGGGTGCCAGGCCGGTACTGGAGGCGTTTGAGCCGGTTGCGGACGAGTGTCTCCAGGCGGTCGAGGGCGACGACAGCGAGGTTGGCCAGACTGCGTTTGACGTGCGCCCATACCCACTCGACCGGATTCAGGTCGGGCGAGTAAGCAGGCAGCAGGAACACCGTCAGCCACTCGCACTCGTCGATCAACTTCCGCATTGCACGGGAGACATGGGTGTTGAGCCGGTCCCAGACCAGCACGATCGGCGCCTTGAGGAGCTGGTGGGCGCCGTCGATCAGCGCGATGAAGTCGCGTTGGCCCATGCTGCGGCGCTTGCCCTTGCCCGACGGGTGACAGATCAGCCGGTGGCACAGTCGGGTACGCGAGCCCGGCCGCATCGCGATCAGCCCGGCCACCGACAACCGCGCCGAGCGGCGTCCGCTGACCGTGGTGACCGGCGTCACGCCGCTCCGGCCCCAGGTGCGTCCTTTGGGCGGCTTGCGGGTGAAGCCTGCCTCGTCCTCGAAGCAGAGGTAGCCCCCGCAGGCCGCCCGGGCCCTTTTACCTCGGCCCAGGTCGCCTCCTTCCACACGGTGACGGCCTGCTCGTCGCGCTCGACCACCTTCCGGGCGGGCACCTGCGGGGAGAAGCCGAGCCGGTGCATCAGCCGAGTCGCGCCGGAGACGCTGTAGGAGACGTGGAACTTCCTGCCGATCAGCGTGGCCACCCGGGCGGCGGTCCACACCTGGTCCTCCACCCGGCCGTGGGCGGCCGGCCCCTCCTCGAAATACATGGCCAGCTTCTCCAGGCAGCGCGGGGACAGACGGCACCGCGACCCGCTCGCTCCACGCGAGGCCAGGCCTTGCACGCCGCCCTCCCGCCACAGCTGTTGCCACCGGTAGGCCGATTTTCGGCTCACCCGCAGCCGCCGTGCGACCTCCGGCGGTTTGACCTTCTGCTCGAACATCTCAGCCGCCTGCATCCGAAGCGACTCCCGGCGCTGACGCCCCATGACAGTCAACCCACCCCCATCCGCGTATCTCACACACCCCGGAATACAGCCAACACCCCAGCCCCATCAGTAACTTCGGCGAAGATCACCCTGACGAGCCGAAGTCAGTAAGGGCGCAGGCTGGCCGCTGCCGCATGGTTGCGGGGCTTCAGCGACCCGCTTCGTTTCCGTCGGCTGGGTCCGGCTCGCGGAGGTAGGCGAGGTCGAGGATGTAGTGCTCGCCCGCGAGGCACTGGGCGAAGTAGTCACGGGTCTGTTCGAGGGTCCAGTCCTCGGTCTCCTGGTCGAGATAGCTGTCGTAGTAGTCGCCTGCGGCTTGTCGGCCGCGCCACCAGGCGTGGCCCTCATACACGCCGGGGCCGGGCAGGTTGGTCTCGCCGGCGGGGCCGAACTCGAGCTCGTTGACGACGAGGGTGCCGGTGTGTGACTCGATGGTGATCGGTACGTGGCCTTCGGCGTCGGCGGGCGCTTGGGGGACGGTGTCCCAGATGCGGATGCTTACCTGGGCTTTGATGGCGGGCTGGAGGCTGAGCAGGTGGAGGTGGTGGCGCTCTCCGGCTACTACCTGTTCTTCGGCGGTGTGCAGGGTTGCTGTGTCGTCGAGGTAGGTGTCGGCGTCGTACACCTCCAGGACGCGGCGGCCTGGTGTGGCCGTGCAGGTGTACTCGTGAAGGAGCGGCATGGCATTTCCCGGCTAGAGATCTTTAATGGCTGGGGTTACGGCGGTTGGAGGTCGAGTCCGGTCTTGGCGATGAGCCCCTCGATGAGGTGGGGTCGATACTGCATCCGTTTCAGCCGCGTCTTCACCAATGCGGTGAGCTGGTCAAGGCTGTGTTTGGTGAGGTTGGCCAGGGACCTCTTCAGGTGCGACCACACGCCCTCGACCGGGTTGAACTCCGGAGCGTATGGCGGCAGGTGGTAAACGGTCAGCCATAGTCGCGCCGCGATCAGCCGTCGCATTGTGTGGCTGACGTGCGTGTTCAGATTGTCCCAGACCAGGACGATGGGGCCGCCGAGCTGCTGGTGGGCGGCATCGAGCAGGCGGGCGTAGTCGGTCTCGGTGAAGCCCTTGCGTCGGCCTTTGGCGGGGCCGCGGTCCAGGTGGATGCGGTAGATCAGCCGTGGGCTGCGGCCGCCCTTCGTACAGATCAGCGCCGCCATCGAGACCCGCTTGGTGCCCGCGGCGGTGACCTTCACGACCGGGGTGCGGCCCCGGCGGCCCCAGGTGCGGCCCTTGGGCGGCCTCAGTCCCTGACCTGCCTCGTCCTCGAAGCAGAGCCAGGCGCCCAAGTCCGCCGCCCTCTTTTTATGACAGGCCACTGCTCGTCCTTCCAGGCAGCGATCTTCGACTCATCCCGCTCGGTGGCCTTCCGGGCCGGGACCTGCACGCTCCAGCCGATGCGGTGCAGCAACAGGTCGAGCCCGGCCAGGGTGTACTCGACGCCGAACCGACGGCGCACGATCTCGGCGATCCGGGCCAGCGTCCAGCACTGGTCATTCCAGCCGCACGCGACCGGACCGGCCTCCAGTACCGCCTCCAGGGACCGTAGTTGGCCGGCATCGAGCTTGCAGCGGGCGCCGCCGGGACCCTTGGAGACCAGCGCCTGGCGGCCGCCCGAGGCCAGAGTCCGCCGCCAGCGGTTCGCCGACATCCGGGTCACCCGGAACCGCCGGGCCGCCTCCCGGTCACTGGCTCCCGCCTCGATCAAGTCGGCCGCCGCGAACCGGACTTGCTCGCGTCGATCCCGCTCCTCGGCTGTCAGTCCACCGCCATCGGGATACCTCATTCCTCCGGCATGGCGCGGCCCACGATAACCGTCACGACCCCACGTAACCCGCACCGTTAAAGATCTCTAGTCGGTGATCTTCACGTAGAAGGGGTCGCCGTCAAGGACGCGGTTTTGTGTGTACGTCTTGTTTATCCGTTTCCCGCCTGCACCGTTGTCCTTGCCGTCGATGAGGCGGACGGAGAAGCGGTTGTCGCCCTTGGTGGACCCTTCCCGGGTGGAGGCGAAGGGGTACTCGTCGCACTCCAGGCCGCTACCGGTGTAGTTGCCCCAGACCTTCTTGCACTCGCTGATGGACTTGGTCCGGTTCTTGTCCTGCTTGTCTTTGTCGACGAGCCGGTGCAGGGGCTCCTTCTCGCCTGGCACGCTCTTGCCGACGAAGGAGGGGAAGGTCCGGTCGGGGCGCTATTGCGCGTCGTAGCGGATCACGGTGTGTGCGGGATTGAGTCACGGGGGGCCTTCTGCGTAGTGCCCCAGCCGTCGAGCTTCGCGTCATATTCGTTTCAGTTCGGGACGGTGAGGGCCTGGGGGGTGGGGGGGACTCTGCCTCAAATGCGACGCAGACCCGGGCTTTGAAGACGGTTCGGAAGGCACCCAGGAGGAGATGGTGGGGCTTTCCGACTCCTACCTGTTCTTCGGCGGTGTGTCGGGTTTGAGAAACGGCATCCGTTCGTACCTCTACGCGGCGGGGGAGCGAATCCACGACGGTGTCGATTGGGGCGTGGTGGGTCAGGGCGGCTATGCGTGTCCTGACAAGGGTGGCGCCATAGCTCGAGACCCGACCACAGCAGGTAGCGGGGGCCAGGCTCTGTCTCATAGTCGTTTTTCCCTTCGTCCAGGCTGGTTCGCGCGTCGCTTTTCGGCCTGGCATACAAGGATGCCGTGCAGGGCGCGTGCCGCTGTGCGTCCCGTGTGTCCGTTGCGTCGTTGGAGCATGACGCGGAATTCGGTGTTGTCATCGGCGAGAGGGCGGTAGGTGATGGCGCCGCTTCGTTCTAGTGGGTCGCCGTGCACGCTGTAGTCAGGTAGAACGGCAGCGCCGAGCCCTTCCGCGACCATGAGTTTCCCCATTTCGGCGCCGTCGGCCGAGTAGGAGAAGAGCGGTGTGCTGCCGCTGAGAAGGCGGTGGATGTAGCGGTGCATGACGTAGCCGGCCCGCATCGTAATCAGCGGGTGGGCCAGCAGCTCGGCGACGGTGATCGCTGAGCGTGCGGCTAGGGGACTGTCCTGGCGGATGCATACAACGGGTCGTCCGCGGAGTAGTTCCGTAGTATGCAGGCCGGGCGGGAGGTCGTCGTCGCGTAGGTAGCTGACGATCCCCAGATCGAATCCGCCCTCGGTGAGGTGTTGTTGGATGCCGTCATGCCGGTCCGCGATAACTTCCACCTGGGTCGATGGGTGGGTGGTGCGGAACTCACGGATGGCTGGTGTCAGGAGGGTGACGGTGGCGGCATTGACCGTGCCCAGTCGTAGCGCGCGGTTGGTGTGGTGCTGTTCGTCGGCTGCTTGGCGCAGACGATCAACTGCGTCCAGCACTGCGGCGATGTGCGGCAGCAGTTCTCGTCCCTCGTGACTGATCTTGGCTCCGGAGTGCTTGCGCTCCAGGAGCTCTACTCCCAGTTCGCGCTCCAGTTTGCGCAGTGTCTCGCCCAACGCTGGCTGAGACAGATGCAGTGCCTCTGCAGCGCGGCGCAGTGACCCGAGCCGTGTGACTGCCGCCAGATATTCCAACTGTTCTACACGCATGGCGAGATACCTCCGACCCGCATAGTAAGCCGTCCGCACGGAGGGCGAGGTAAGAGGTCTTCCCTATCGCCATATCTGAAATTCGCGCTGGACCCGCGGTCTGAACGCTGTTTAGGCTCGGGTTCAGAAGGTCTGGCTGGCCTCTCTGAATCCCCTCACCGGCGGCGAGCCAGGCCTTCTGGGGCATGCCGCTAATTGCTGGCATGATGCCCGACCTGTAGGGGTGGGCGGTAGTGGCAGGTATGGTGCATCTTTTTGCACTTCCGGCATGGCTTCCCGTTTAGTGATGAGGTTCATCCGTAACCGTTGGGGGGCTTGGTTCCTCTCTCTTCCTTAATGTTGTAAGAACTTGCTCTCAACGCAGAGATCACCCAGAAACGAGATATAAATGTTCTGGCAGCACACACCCCACGTGGCTCTAGCAGCTGTGAGCAACACGGAGCACGGCATCGCCTCCGCCGGCGTCATAGGCGCTCTCGCAGGATGAAGCTCGTCTGGCTTGTACTTACTTTTGCGCTCCCCTTCCTGGGGAGCCTGCTCTGGTTCGCTGTGGGTCGCCGTGGTTCTCTTTACCGAGACCGTGCCGTGTAAGGCAACTTACCCGGATCTGGTCCTGCCTGCGCTGCAAAACGGAAACACTTTCTGCTGGACTGGCGCATCCTTCGGGCCGCGCCCTGTGAGTTCATCCCTCGCCTTTCATCTAAGTCGCGAAATGCGGTCTTAGCACAGTCTCGCGGTTGTCAAATGCGAGACTTTCTTGAACTGGCGTCATGCCAGATGGCCGCACAGAGGGGACGAAAGCCCCTAAGTGCCTGTCCGGAAGTCCCGTAAGGTGCAAGGCCTTGGACCCTACCGTTGAAACATCAAGCTTTGTGAGGTTGGGGTGAGGTAGACGAGTTTTCTGCGAAATGGAAAAGGGAAATGCCTAACACGGCACAGGCGCCGATTTCATGGCGTGTACCTCTGCCTCCTGTACCTGTCGCCGCCTCGATAGCTCGAACCCTTGTTCGTGCGGCTCTGATGCGCCCTGCTGGGCATTCGACACAGACCCGTCAAGCTCCGGCATGTGCACCAGCTGCCGTGGACCATGACGTGGCTGAATTGCTCACTTCGGAATTGGTGACGAATGCAGTTGAGCACACCACGGCACGAGCCCCCCTTGAACTACTTCTGGAAGTTCAGAATTCGGGATTCCGTGTCGAAGTTCGGGACCATGATGCAGGCCCTGTGGAAGAGCTGATGACTGATGGGATACCTCACCACGGGCCCGACCTGCGGAGCGAGGGCGGACGCGGCCTCCTTCTTGTTCGAGAGCTCAGCTCATCAGCCGGGTGCAGCCTCAGCGAAGGGGGCAAAGGCGTCTGGTTCACCCTTTCCTCCGGACAGGCTCAGTACTGAGGACACGTGGCTGGTCCGACTCGCCTCCTGGACACGGATATCGGTCTTGCCGAGGGTTCTCTGTTGCGGATGGCCGTATTCAGGATCATCACATTGGCGGCGTTGCTTTGCCGGGTCTCAGCGTGCAGCCGATGTGTCGCTCGCTCGTACGCCGCCTGACGCAGCAGCTCGACGGGTCCAGCGCCACGGCGGTATGCGGCAGTAGCTCGTGTCTTTCGTGACTGATCATCCGATCCGGACCACTCGCGTTCCAGGAGCTCCACACGCCCAGCTCCGCTCCAGTTTGCGCAGCGTCTCACTCAACCGGCTGGGACCGTGCAGTTCTTGCGCAACACGACGTAGGTGACCCCAAGGGGGATGGCCGCCTCCAGGTGGTCAACTGTTCTACGCGCATGGCCGGCTATCTTCGGCACGCACTGCGGCCGGCGGCGGCTCGCGGCCTGCTCAACATGCGCCCTTCCACGTTCGCGAGCCGCCTGGCCCTCGCCTGCGACGAGCACTGCCACGTAGTCGATCTGCAACTCGCCGGAGCCGAAACGCCGTTGGTGCTGTTCGACGAGGGGGGGGGCGGCCGTGCTGCACGACCCGGTCGGCGGCAGGTAGTTCCGGTCGGCCCGGCGGGCGGGCACAGCTGGTCGAGCTGCTCCCTGGCCCATGCGGACCAGGGAGCAGCGTCCGACACGGCTGCTGCAGTCTCGGGCTCGACCGGTCGCAAGCACTGGTCGCGTCGGGGGAGCGGCGGCTCACTGGCACCGAAGTGGCGTTGCCGGCCGTGTCCGACCGGACCGCCCTGGCCACTGCCTGAGCCGGAGGCCGTCGAGGGCACACAGACTGCGTGCTCATCTCGGCACGCTGGCCTCGCCCGACAGCGGTGCTCTCAGGGCGTCACAGCCACGTCGGTGAGCGCGTAGCTGCCGTAGGGGGTGGTGCTGGCTGATACGACGCCGACGGAGAGGCCGACCGCCGTCCACCAGCATGGGTCCTCTAGGGCTCGAGATCTTGGAGACCGAGTTCCAGATGCAAGTCCCGCGCCGATCAGCAACCGCCGAGCGGCAGCCCGAGTATGTTGTCGGCCGGCCCACTCTCTAGCGGCGCGACGATCCCCGCCGGAGGCCGCAGCGAGGCGCGGCACTCCCACGGCATCGGGGCCGGTCGGCCAGGTTTCGCGGAGCCGCTCAGCCGCGTCCCGCGAACGGGATTTGCACCTCAGATTCCATCACCGGCTCCGTCACCCCCGGCCGCCGCCACAACTTCGCCTCCGCCAGGCGAGGTAGCACTCCCTCTCCGAACCAGTATGCCTCCTCGATGTGCGGGTGGCCGGACAAGACGAACTCTTCGATGCCGAGCCGCCGGTATTCGACGATCCGTTCGGCCACCTCGGCGTGGCTGCCCACCAAGGCGGTGCCCGCGCCGCCGCGGACCAGGCCGATGCCGGCCCAGAGGTTGGGAGCGACCTCCAACTCGTTCATGCTGCCGCCGTGCAGCGCCAGCATGCGCCGCTGGCCCTCGGACTCACTGCGGGCCAGCCCTTCCTGTACGGTGCGGATCGCCTCTGGCGAGAAGCCGTCCAGGAGGCGTCGGGCCTCGGCCCACGCCTGGTCGGCGGTGTCCCGTGTGATCACGTGCAGCCGGATACCGAAGCGAACCGTGCGCCCCGCGCCGGCGGCCAGGTTCCGGATCCAGGCGATCTTTTCGGCCACCTGCGCGGGCGGTTCGCCCCAGGTCAGGTACACGTCGCTGAAGCGGGCGGCGACCTCCCCCGCCGCTGCCGAGGATCCGCCGAAGTAGACGGGCGGTACCGGGTCGGGCACGCGGGCCAGCCGCGCCTGCTCGACACGCAAGTGCTCCCCGTCGAAGTCGACGGACCGCCCCCGCCACAGATCCCGCACGACGCTCAGGAACTCGCCGGTACGGGCGTAACGCGCCTCCTTGTCCAGGAAGTCGCCGTACCCGCGCTGCTCGTGGCTCTCGCCCCCGGTGACGATGTTGAGGAGCAGCCGACCGGGTGCGTGCCGCTGAAAGGTGGCCGCCATCTGGGCGGCGAGGGTGGGCGCGATGATGCCGGGCCGGAGAGCGATGAGGAATTTCAGGCGCTCGGTCTCCCGGGCGAGCATCGCCGTGGTGAGCCAGGCGTCCTCGCACCAGGCCCCGGTAGGGGTCAGGGCGCCTTCGAAGCCGAGTTGTTCGGCGGCACGGGCGATTTGGGTGAGATAGCCGAGGGTGGCGGGGCGCTGCCCGCCCGCAGCGCCGGCGGGCAGGCCGTGGCCGCCGCCGACGATGTGCCGACTGTCGCCGTAGGTCGGCAGGAACCAGTGGAAGGTAAGACTCACGGAATCTCCGGAAACAGGGAAGTAGCAGGGGAGGGAGGAGAAGCTGGGGTCACAGGAGGCCGTGCCGGGGCGGCCTGGTGCCGTTGAGGACGTACCGGCCGAGATGCTGCACCTTCCAGCGCACCGGGTCGTGCAGCGTGTGGGTGCGCGCGTCGCGCCAATGCCGGTGCAGGTTGAGGCCGTCCAGAGCGGCCCGGGTGCCGGCCACTTCGAAGAGCGCACTCCCCACATCCACGGCCGTCTCCGCCGCGTACGCCTTCGCCGCGGCGACCGCGATCGACGCTTCGGCAGCCGTGTCGTCAGTGAGGTGGGCGGTGGCGGTGTCCACGGCCCGGGCAGCGGCTTCCAGGAGGGCCTGCGCCGCCCGGACCCGCAGTTCGAGCGCGCCGAACCGCTGGACGAGCAGCGGGTCCTCGGAGGCCGTCGCGGAGCCGCTCTCGAACCAGGGGCGGCTCTTCGTCCGGACGAACTCGGCCGCTTCGGCCAGCGCAGCCCGAGCCACACCGCTGTCGATGGCCCCGTGCAACAACTGGGCAAATGCACCGTGCAGTTGCGGGCCCTCGAAGGTGCGGTGGTGCGGCACGACGAGGTCGGCCGGTACGGCGACTCCCTGCAGGCGCACCGTGCCGCTGGCGGTGGTGCGCTGCCCCATACCGTCCCAGTCGTCGACGACCGCCACGCCGGGCGCACCACGGGGTACGTACGCGACGTACAGCTTGTCCTCGGCGCCGCGGGCCAGCACCGGGATCCAGTGGGCGAACAGAGCACCGGTGCAGTAGTGCTTGGTTCCGGTCAGCGTGTAGCCGCCGTTGCCGTCCGGCTCCAGGCGGGTGCGGATGTCCTGGGCATGCCGGGTGCCCGCCTCCGCCTGCGCGTTGCCGAGGCGGCGCCCGGCCAGCACCTCGCGGAACAAGAACTCCTGCTGGCCGGAGCTCCCTTGGGCGCGCAAGACGTTGACATACACGAAGTGGCTCTGCGGAATTTGGGCGATGCTGGGGTCGGCGGTGGCCAGCAGTCGGAAGACTTCGGCCAGCGTTCCGGCGGTGACGTCGGCGCCACCGTGTGCGCGAGGCACGGTGATGCCGAGGAGGCCGCTTGACGAGAGCTGGTCGATTTCGGCGTGTGGCAGCTGGCGCCGGGCGTCCCGTTCCGCCGCACCAGGGCGGAAGGCATCCGCCAGTGCGGCCGCCACTGCGAGTGCTTCGGCGTCGTCGGCGATGACGTGGACGTGGTCGGGTGTGGGGTGGTCCGGTTGCGCTGCTGTAGTGGGGGAGGAGGTGGTCATGGAGGTTCCTTACGGTGGTGGCCTCAGCTCGCCGCAGCGAGTAGCGGGGCCCGGTCGAGGGCGCCGGAGAACTGGTCGAGGACCCGGTGGAGGGCTTCGTCGGTACCCGAGTCGATGACGAGCGAGCCGTCCTCGCGCAGGCCTAGGTGTCGGTCCAGGACGAACCAGCCCTGGACGATGTGCGCGGCGCCCATGGAGGAGAGCACCGGTCGCAGCGCGTAGTCGATGGCCAGCACGTGGGCTGTGCTGCCGCCGGTGGCCAGTGGCAGCACTGTCTTGCCCGCCAGCGCGTGCTGGGGCAGCAGGTCGAGCAATGACTTCAGGAGTCCGGAGTAGGCGGCCTTGTAGACGGGCGTGCCGATGATCACGCCGTCGGCCTGCGCGAACAGTTCGGTGACGGTGACGATGTCGGGGTGCTGGAAGTCGGCGCCGAGCAGCGCCTGGGCGGACAGCGTGCGGACGTCGAGTTCCACGACTCGGTGGCCCTCAGCAGTGAGCCTGGTGTCCAGGTGTCGCAGCAAGCGGGCGGTACGGGAGGTGGCGGACGGGCTTCCGGAGACGGACAGAATGGTGGGCATGGCGGTGACCTTGGTTCGAAGGGGCGGCGGTGCAAGGCGGATTGGTCAGCGGGCCAGGCCGCTCGGTTCAGACCACAGCCGGGGCTGAGGGCCGCGTCTGTTCGTTGGGCAATTGGGCCTCCAGCTCGCGTACGAGCGGCAGCACGCGCTTGCCGAAATACTCGACCTCTTCCAGGTAGTGCAGGAACCCAAGGAGGAAGAGGTCCACGCCGAGACGTTTATAGGCGACGATGCGTTCGGCGATCTGCTCCGGAGTGCCGATCAACCCCGTACGGAATCCGTCGTTGTACTGGATGAGGTCCTCGAACGAGGAGTCCTGCCACATTCCCTTGCCGTCGGCGGTGGACTGGCCCGCCTGCTTCACGGCTGCCCCGAAGCCGCTTACGGCCTCGGTATCCGCCTTGGCGACGATCTCCCGCAGCACCTCCCGTGCTTCTGCCTCGGTGTCCCGTGCGATCAGGAAGCCGTTCAGTCCGAAGCGGGGCGCGGGCCGCCCGGCCGACTCGGCCGAGGCCCTCACGTCAGTGAGCTGTTCGGTGACCCCGTCGAAGTCTTTGCCGTTGCTGAAGTACCAATCGGAGACCCGTCCGGCCATGGCGCGGGCGGCGGTGGAGTTGCCGCCTTGGAAGATTTCCGGGTGCAGGCGCAGTGGAGAGGTGACCGGCTTTGGCTTGAGCGAGAAGTCGCGGATCCGGTAGAAGTCGCCGGCCAACCGCGCATGGTCCTCAGTCCAGATGCTGCGCAGTGCGGTGATGAATTCCTCGGCCCGCCGGTAGCGTTCGTCGTGCTCCAGCCAGGGCTCACCGAGCGCGGTGAACTCACCCTTGAACCAGCCGCTGACGACGTTGACCGCGAACCGGCCGCCGGACAGCTGGTCCGCAGTGGCTCCGAATTTGGCCAGCACGCCGGGGTTCCAGAGGCCGGGGAGGACGGCGGCGATGACCTTCAGCCGCTCGGTGGCAAGCAGCAGCGCCAGACTGAAGGAGGTGGATTCGTGCTGGTACTCGGCGCCGTAACTGGCCATGTAACGGACCTGGGTGAGCGCGTAGTCGAAACCGTTGTTCTCGGCCATGACAGCGAGTTCGCGGTTGTAGTCGTAGCCCCAGTCGGTGCGCTGCTCGACGGCGCTGGTGACCAGGCCGCCACTGACGTTGGGCACCCAGTAGGCGAAGCGCAGCGGATCAGAGGGGGAGGAGACGGGCATGAGGTGCTCCCAGTGGGTCTGTGAGAACGGGGCCGACGCCCGTAGGGGCACACGGCCGCTTCCGCGGAAAGAACAAGCGAATACGGCACCTGTCCACGCATGTTCGGCACACCTCCGGGATCGGAGAAACCAGCACACGAAAGCAGCGGACGGGCCAAGCCTTGAGACAACCCTTCCGAAGCTGAGGCAGCGGGATTGCGTCAGGCAATGGGCGAGCCAGAAAAGGAGAAACCAGGTTTCTCGGGAAAAGCGGGGTCGGTGACGTAGCTACCGGCCGGCGCGCCGACACAGGGCGCTGGAGACACGTACGAGGTCCACATGACGCCGTTGCGTAAGCCGTTCGGGCTTCTTCATCAACACGTCACCTCCTCGCAACAATTGGGCACTGCGGGCACTTCTGGTCAGCTGTTACCCGCCACGAAGGAGGAGCTTACCCAGAATGCCTCCCAGGTGGGCAACTCGTTCACGATACGGCGATAGGGTTCCCCTTCCACCGTGCGTGAGCGGGGAATGCACCGGACCCCGCCCGAAATATCTGTGATCTTGGTTGGATGGATGCCGGGCGAGGAAAGCGATATGATGAACTCGTTGGCGGGAATGGGCCTCCCCTGTGGGTGGTGGACACGCTGATGCTGGATCTGATTGATCCGGAGGAAGCGAGAAGACCGCCGATGGCGATGAAGGACTACTCGGACGGGTTCAGGGCCGATGCCGTGGCCCTGTACGAGTCCACACGAGAAACGCGTCGCCCGCGTTATGCGGGCGTTCTCCATCACCGGAATCCGCCTGCGCAGACGCGTGCGTACCACCCTCCCGGACCCGGCCACCTCACCGGTTGCGGACCTGTTCCAGCGGGACTTCACCGCCACCTAACCCGGCCTGAAATACATGGGCGACATCACCTATCTCCCCCTGGAAAACGGGGAGTTCCTCTATCTCGCGACCGTGCTGGACTGCTTCAGCCGCAAGGCCGTCGGCTGGTCCATCGCCGACCACATGCGCACCGGACTGGTCGCCGACGCCCTGCAGATGGCAGCCGCAACCCGCGGCGGCCTGGACGGCGCTGTGTTCCACTCCGACCACGGGGCCCAGTACGGATCCCGGCCCTTCGCCGATCTCTGCGACCAGTTCGGGGTCACCCGGTCGATGGGCGCGGTCGGCACCAGCGCCGACAACGCGGCCTGCGAGAGCTTCCACGCGTCCCTGAAACGCGAGACTCTCCAGGGCGCCCGCGACTACGGTGACGCCGCCACCTGCCGCAGGACCGTCTTCGCCTGGCTGACCCGCTACAACACCCGTCGCCGGCATTCCGCCAACAGCCACCTCAGCCCCAACGAATACGAACACCGACACCACACCGCTGAACTCACGCTCGCCGCGTGATCAATAACCGCGTGCCCACCTTCACGGGGGAAGGCCCGATCTCCCATCCCAGTTCGGTCTCGTCGACCATGACAGGCAGTTACCGGTAGTTCGTTAAATCCGGCGGTCGTGTGGGTTGACGGTGGTGCGGGTTGGCCGTAGGCCGGTAGTAGGAGTCAACTGCTTGCTGGGAGCCGAAGATGTCAGCTCGCCGCCCGTGTCCGCCTGCACCGGGACCGTTGGAGGAGTACGCGGCCCGGTTCGACGACCTCTTCTTCCATCTGGCTCAGCGGCGGGGTTTTCGCGAGTACCTGACCGGGCTGCTGGCGCCGCGGGAGCGGAACAAGACGATCACCTGCCTGGCAGGGGCGGAGCCGGTGGCCGGCGCGAGGATGCCGGGAGTGCAGCGGCTGCAGTTCTTCCTGTCCGAGTCTCCCTGGGAGGCCGAGCAGATCAACGACCGGCGGCTCGAGTTGCTGCGTGAGCAGCCGGCGACGGCTCCGCACGAGGGCGGGGTCATCGTGATCGACGACTCCGGGGACCGCAAGGACGGCACGGCCACCGCCCACGTGGGCCGGCAGTGGCTGGGACGGCTGGGCAAGACCGACAACGGCATCGTCACGGTGACCACCGTGTGGACTGACGGCCGGGTGTACTACCCGCTGCACGCCACTCCCTACACCCCCGCCCACCACTTGTCCCCGTACTCGTCTGAGTGGCCCTGGCAAGATTTTCGTGAAGCGGGGGTGTGCTCCCGTGCGCCGGTGACGCTCCGTCACCGATAGCGGCGTCGGAGATGGGCTATGAGGATC
>NZ_JBHVYE010000031.1:0-93079 GCF_042881135.1 Streptomyces sp. NPDC058284 | reverse complement strand
CCCACACCCACCCCGACCACACCAGCCCACCAGCCGGCCGGCCCAGACGAGCAACCCCCACCCCCCCCAACACCCCAACCCCGACCGACCAGCCGCAGAAGACACCGCCAAACCCCCACCACCAACACCACAGGCAGCACACGCGACACAGGCACTGCGGGCGGCACGGGCGATACAGGCACTGCGGGCGGCGCGGGCGACACAGGCAGCACAGGCAGAACGGATACTCCAGGCAGTACGAGTACTACGGGCAGAAGGGGCACCGACGGGCAGCACAGCCAGCACAGCCAGTACGGGTACTGCGGGCAGCACGGGCGCTGAAGGCAGAACAGCCAGCGCCACCAGAACAGCCAGCACGAGCAGTACAGGCAGCACACGGCGGAACCGGCCACACGAACGGCCACACGGCACGCGCGCCACACCAGCAGACACCGCAAGCAACACCGACAACACGAATGGCACAAACAACACAGGCCGCACAGGCCGCACAGGCCGCACAAGCAACACGGACAGCGAACCCCGCGCGGACGCTACACGCACACGGGCGGCGCCCGGACCGGCAGCACAAACCGACCCCAACCAGGCCACACCACACCCAAACCCGCCACCACACCCACCCCCCGCTCCCCCTACCGGAAGAGGCAAACCAGCCCCCTTACCGCCACCCGATTCAAAACGATCCCCCACCCCCTGTCAATAGAAAACCGCGTAGCTGGTTTCCACCACCACCCCACCACCCCTCCACCCCACCGCCAAGGGGCAAACGGGGCGCTGTGCGGACGAACGGGAGCCACGCGGGCAACCCCAAGGGACCATACGGGCAGATGAGGAGGCCATACGGGTAGAGAAGGGAGATGGAAGACAGCACATAACCCCTAAAACGGGAGCTACGGCGCGAAACAAATACCGACCGAGCCAGCAAGACAGCCAAGCGCGTAGCCAAGACAAAACCGCTGACGCGGTTTACTGACACTGTGGATAGCAAGCCAGAGTGGCCGAGCCCCGCCGCTGCTAGGTGCCGCCCCTCTGCGAGAGTTCACCGGAGCAAGTCGCTTGACCGTTGTGCAGGGCGGTCGTTGTGGCGGGCGGGGGCGTGTGCCTGAAGTAGAGCTGGCGGTGGTACAGCGGCTCTTCGCCGCCCTACACTCCCGAGCCGATGCCAAGCTCACCCGACTACGGCATCAATCGCTTCAAAAGGCATCATGCCGTGGCCGCTAGATGTGACCAGCTTGCGGTCCACTACGGCGAGGCAACCCTCCTCGGCCCGACTTCAACGAGTGACTGTCACCGGCACGTTGGGGGAGCCGTCCCGGCCCTGCCAAGTAGTGACGCAGACTTCGTTGCCCTCCAGGTCGGCCAGAACCCAGAAGGCAGGGGCACGGCTCGCGGACACGAGCCGGCCCTCCGCTGCCAGCGCGGCTTCGACCCGGCGGCGTGCCTCGTCATGCGGAACACTGATGTCGATGTGGATGCGATTCCGCTGCGGACGCGCGCGGTCCATCTGCTGGAACCAGATGGCCGGGCCCTGCCTGACCGGGTCGACGAGCGGATCCTCCGGACCCTCGGCTCCAGCCTCATCGGCGTAGCCCAGCACCGCCTTCCAGAACGGTCGAATCCCGGCGATGTCCAGGGCATCGATTGCGATCTCCAGAATCTGGACGGACCGTGGTGCCCGCGTTCCGATTCCCGGCTCCGGCAGAAGCCCGGACTTTTCAGCGGTGGCAGAGACCCGGCGCGCGAGTTCGATGTCCCGAGCAGTAACCGCCGCGTGGTCCAAGGACTGAAGAGTGAAGACGGCCAGATCAGGGCGGACATCGACCTGGAGATGACGATCGGCATCGTCGCCACACACTGCGACAGCGTCCGCTGCCAAGCTGATCGCTTGAGCCAACGACCCGACCGGAACCGACGTTCGCAAGGCGCCCAACAGGTAGCGCCACCCGCAATCCCGAACCGCGTCCGACGCTTCCTGTCGACTCAGAATCTGCTCCATGACCGCATCCTCGCAGCCCCACCGTCAGCCCCGCCTGCCAGTCCTTCCGCTACACCCCCGGGCTCGCCCCTCGCAGTCGCCCCCCCCTGACACTAAGGAACGGCCCTTGCTGATGGCCGGTCGCCACTAGCGACCGGCCATCAGCGGTTCGGCGCTAGAAGGTGCGCGGGGTGAACCAGGTCGCCTGGCTGCCCGGGTGGGTGAGATCGAACGTTGTGCCGGACAACCGGCGGTCAAACCCCAGGGAGCCGGTGTAGCGGCCCCTCAGCCCGTTCGACCAGCCGATGGTGAACGAGATGTTGGGCCCATCCACCGAACCGTTCTCGATGGTGCCGACGACGTTGGAGTAGGAGGCGGTTCCGAAGAGCCGTCCGTTGTCGTCCTGCGTCACATTGAGCGTCGTCGTCGTGGAGTTGCTCTGCACGAGCTGCCACGTGCCGCCGGCGTAGAACCCCGGCGCGGCGGTGAGGGACGCTTGATGCTCCGGGGCCACGGTGGTGGCACCGGCGGCCGGCGCCAGGGCCAGACCGCCGATGCCCAGGAGGAGGGCGAGGCCGGTTGCGGCGAGCTTGGTGCGCATGGGAGTTCCCTTCGATGGTGTTCGGTCACAGTCCCCGCACTGAGCGGCACTGAGCGGACCCAGTGGTTCCCACCGCTGGTGTTCATCCCGGTAGCCCGGTACCCGATGAGGACATCCCCGATAGTGAACCGGTGGTGAAGCTCTGGATATCCCAGGATTTGGGGGGTTGAAATCCGCTACCTTCGAGGCATGGCCGCGAGGTTGGATCTGATCTGCCGTACCGTCCTGGAACGCGCGGCCGAGGCCGTGAGCGTGACTGATCTGGGCAGAGAGGTCTCATACCAGCTGGCCCGGATCATTCCGCACGACGGGTACCTGCTGGTGGGCCTCGACCCCGCCAGCGGAGCCGGCTGCTTCCACACGGGCCGACGCGGCTACCGCCTCGGCACCGCACATCGACTGCGGACCGACACGACTCTCGACGCCCATCCATATCCGTTCGCCAGCCTGGTGTCGGCGTACACGCGGACGTGGCCCTGGCAAGATTTTCGTGGGTGGAGATCAGCCCGGGGACGTAGGGCGCGAACTCCCCGGCACCGGGCATCCTCTTCTTGTGTGCTGTCGAACTTCCCTCCCTGCTACCGCATTTGACGGGCGTGACGATTGTCTCCGTCGACGCGACAGGCCCTGCCGTGATCGTTCATGCCCGTACGCGTGACAGGAGCCCTGCTCGGTGTACGGGCTGCGGCATCACCAACGACTGGGTGCACAGCCGCTACGTACGCCATCTCGCCGACAGGGCGGTCGGTGGCCAGCCGATGCGCATCGAGCTGAGCGTGCGCCGCTTGTACTGCGAGAACCCGGCCTGTGCGAAGGTCACGTTTGCCGAGCAGGTTGACGGACTCACGGTGCGTTACCAGCGCCGTACCCCGCTGCTCCAGGACCTGGTTGAGACGGTCGGTGTCCTGCTCGCTGGCCGGGGCGGTGCTCGGCTCCTGGGGTTGCTGAGCGCGCCGTTGTCGCGAACCAGCGTGCTGTTCCAGCTGATGAGAGTGCCCTTGCCGACCACCGTGACACCGCGAGTGCTGGGTGTGGACGATTTCGCGCTGTACGCAGAGGTGTACGGCACCCTGCTTGTCGACGGTGACACCCGCCTGCCGATCACCTTGTGGGAGGGGCGCGACGCCGCCGCACTGGCCGCATGGCTACGAGAGCACCCCGGGGTGGAAATCGTGTGCCGGGACGGCTCCCTCACCTACCGGCAGGGGATCACCGACGGCGCCCCGCAAGCAGTGCAGGTCAGCGACCTCTTCCACCTCTGGCAGGGGCTCTCGCGACGGGTCCAGGACGTCGCGGTCGCGCACCGCGCCTGCCTGGCAGCCGCCGTCCCGCCGCCGGCTGAGCACCATGAGGAGCCACAGCCCTCCGCGGACGTCGCAGTGACGCTGGAGACGACGCGAGCCGGGCGCCACGCAAAACGCCTGTTCGAGACCGTCCACGAGCACACCGGCACGGGCCGCAGCATCCGCGCAATCGCCCGTGAGCTCGGCCTGAACCGGCGCACCGTGCACAAGTACGCCCGCGCCGAAAGCTGGCAGGAAGTAGTCCGTCGCACCCAACTCCGCCCGCCCACCGCCCTCGCGCCCTACCTCGACTACCTGCGGCAACGCTGGGACGAGGGCGAGCACAACGCCAAGATCCTGCACCAGGAGCTGACCGCCAAGGGCTACTGCGGGCACTACCAACGCGTCAAAACCGCCGTCGCACCTTGGCGCGAGACGAACGGCACACCAGCCCCACAGGCCCGCGCCCCCTTGCCCCTCCAGGTCGCCCGGTGGATTATCACCCCACCCGCACGGCGGCACCTGAACGCCCAGGAACAGCTGCAGCTGCTGTACAGCCACTGCCCGGAACTGGCACACGTCCACGCACTGGTCCGCGAGTTCGCCACCATGGTCGACCAGCGCGACGCCACCGGGCTGCCCGGCTGGCTCGAGAAGCTCGCCACCTGCGGACACCCGACCCTGGCGGGTTTAGCGAAGGGCATCCGCGAGGACCAGGACGCGGCGGTCCAGGGCATCACCACTCCCTACAGCTCCGGGATGAACGAAGGCCGTGTCACAGATGTGAAGCTCCAGAAGCGGATCATGAGCGGCCGCGCCGGCGTCCCACTACTGCGTCAACGCGTCGTACTGATCGCGCACTTGAGACGACGCTGCACCAACCGGATCGCGTCCCCGGGCTGATCTCCACCCACGAAAATCTTGCCAGGGCCAGCCACAGAAGTACGCCGACACCTGGCCGCCGGACCGTCCCCTGTCGGCGTCCTCAACGCAGACCATCCGGACTTCCGGCACAGCGCGCGAGTGCATGACGTCATGGTCGGCGCGGGCATCATCAGCGAGATGCGCGTAGCACTGGTGGCTTCGGGTGTGCCACTGGGGATGCTGATTCTGCTGCGGGAGCAGGGCAACCGGCCGTTCTCGGCCGCCGAGTCGGTGCACGCCGCCCGTCTTGCGACGCCACTGGCAGTCGCGCTGAAGCAATTCGTGAGCAGCAAGGGTCTGCGGCCGGCCAGCCGGAAACTTCTTCCACCTGGCGTCATGGTGATCGGCGCCGACGACAGGATCAGGTCGATGACCCCGTCCGGGCAGGACTGGTTGCTCGAGTTGGGGCTCTCTCGCACGGCTCCGAAAACCGACGACGACCCTGCTTTCGTGGGGACCCAGCTGAACATGACGCATCTCGCCCGGCCGGCTGCCGGGCCGGCCGTCTCCCGCATCCCCACGCCTCAAGGGTGGATCGTGCTGCACGCCCAAGGTCTCGGTGGAGCGAGCAAGGGGGATGTGGCCATCACCATCCAGTGCGCTTCGGCCCCTCTGCTCCTGCCTGCGGTCTCTGCCTGGTACAGGATCACGCCAAGGGAGAAGGCGGTCATCGAGCAGGCACTCGAAGGCCTGCCGGTCAAGCACATCGCCCGTCGCCTCGGCCTGTCCCCCCACACCGCCAACGATCACTTCAAGGCCATTTACCTCAAGACGGGCGCCAGTAGCCGTGAAGAGCTCATCGCCGGTCTGTCTTGAGCAGCAGGCTTCTGGGCAGCAGGCTTCAGGGACCGTCCTGAGTACGCCGCGGTACGACGGTGTCTGACCGTCGTCCGATCACCCGCGCGGACGGAGCACCACACGCGTCGAAGCACCACTCGCGCTGGAGTCCCCCCCTCGCGTCCGCAAACTCGTTCTCAGTAGCCCTCACGGGCCTCCATGCGACAAGATGAGCGAGGAAGCTTTCCGGTAACGCCACGCTGGTGTTGGCGACGACATGGCGACGGGCGTAGACGGGGAGTCGAGCCATGCTCAGCGGCGGCAAAGCGTGGGCGTCCTTGACGAACCACGCGCGGGTGCTGCCGACCATCGCAGGCGGCCCCACTGTGCAGCTGCAACAGGTGGCCGCGCCCCTCCGGCAGCCAGCTGACGCGGCCCTGCTGTGCGCGACCTTCGGAAGATCTTCGCTGACCACCGCGCGGACACCGCGCCGCCTGCGGGCTGAGACGGAAAGCTACGGACATGGATCAAGAGACCGAGGCCCGGCTAGTGATCCGCCATGTCCCGGCGGCCCGGTCCGTGGTGCTCATATGCCTGTCCGGAGAGCTGGACCTCGACACCACCGCCGTACTGCGCGAAGCGATCGTGCAGGTCGCCTCGCGCCCCCGCGGTAGCCGCCGGCTGATGCTGGACCTGTCCGCCCTCACCCACTGCGACAACGCGGGCCTGTTCACCCTGCTCGGCATCTGCCAAGCGCTCGACGCGGTCGGCATCACGGTCGCCATCGCCTGGACCGGAACCGTCGCCGACACGGCCATCGAACGAGCCGGACTACGGGGACGGTTGCCCCTGCGCGCATTCTGACCAGCACCGAAATGCAGCCTTCCGCGACTGCGTGAGCTTGGCCTGGCTTGGCTTGGCTTGGCTTGGCTTGGTGATTTTCGGTGGACGGCATGGTTTAGGGCGGTCACCGAGCCGTGACGGAGTAACTGAGATCCGTCGCGGTGAGCGAGAAAGGCCGCAAACGCAACCACATCGTGTCTCGTTCACCCGGATCATCGTGCAGGTAGCGCACGAAACGCGTGTCCCACAGAGTCTCGTCCGCTCCCAAGTAGCGGGTGAGCTTGCGCCGCCCTCTCGGTACGTCGAAGGCCACAAGCTCGGCCCGGCCCCGAGCGATCACCTGCCGTACACGCCCGGTCGCGACATCGCACTCGTCCACCACGAGGGCGACGTTCGGGTCTTCCTTCACGCGGTCGAACAGCCGGGTCCAACGGCCTGTCAGGGTCCAGAAGACTCCCTCTTCCCAGAGGAACCAGACGGGGCGCACCGTTGGTCCGCTCGTCGCGATGCGCGCGGTGAGGGGCTGCTGCAGGAAGGCGTCCACATCGAACCCAGGAGATTCCACGTCTCCAATTCTCCGGCGCCGCTCATCGCTTGACCACCCACCTGCGACCTACGACCAAAGCCGCAGGGACGCCGCAGAGACCATGACGTCGTGTCATCCTGTGGCGCCCAGAGACGTTTCTTCGTCGGCGCCCGCGATCCGCTCGTGTTCCGCTCGGGCGGCTTCCAGCAGGCGGCGCCAGGACGTGACAAGGGGGCGCCGCCGCAGGAGGGCCCGTCGCTCCCGTTCGGTCATGCCGCCCCAGATTCCGTGCTCGATGCGGTCGTCCAGGGCGTAGGCGAGGCACTCGGTGCGCACCGGGCAGCCGGTGCAGATGGCTTTGGCCCTGTTCTGGGCCGCGCCTTCGGCGAACAGGTCGTCCGGATCAGCGGTTCGGCAGACCGCTCGCGCACTCCAGGTCTTCTGATCATCCCCGACCACTCCGCAGCCGTCCTCTCCCGTTCCGGCCCGCCGCTCTCCCCTGGGCAGGCGCAGGTCGGAAACGGTACGGCAAGCGCGCGGGGCATGGGGCGTCGTCATACCGGGGCAATCCCTACGGGTGAAGGGGACTTGACGAACGCATACGGCGCCTGCTGGACCGGAGCCGCGTCAGTGGGGTGGACCGTTGCTGCCGACGGTGTCCAGGCCTCGGAAACCGGACACCGTTCGAGTGCGTCCTGAGGCTCGATAGGCTGGTCACAGTGCTGCACCGGCATCCGCACGCACACGGGGCGGGCACGGGGCGCGGACATGGGGGACGGACATGGGGGACGGCGTGAGCCAAGTGCTCTATACGGAACGATCGTGGAATCCGCTGGCGCGGACCGTTGAACTGACGGAGGAAGACCTGCGTCGTGGCGGCAAGATCACGCCGCTGAGTGAGCTGAACCTACCCGCCATGGCCGAGGCGTTCCAGCGCGGGCACTGGCTCGGCGGCGGCGGTTCCGAGCGTCCGCTGGACCGGCTGGCCGTCGGCAGCGGCATCGTTCCGGTCACGCGCGTCACCGGCACCACCCTCCCCGTGAAGGTGCGCCGGGCGGCCGAATTCGCGCGGCAATTCGGAGAATTGGCGATGCGACGCTGCGGCGGGTCCGCGGAGCTGAACGCCCTGGCCGAGCAGGCACGGGCGGAGGGCGTACCGCTGTGGATGGCCCGGCGGTACGCTCACGGGCCCGCCGGGCAGGTGAGCGTGGCGGTGGACCGCCGACTGGTGCGCGTGGATGTGTGGGGACCGGGTGCTCCGCCCGTACGGATACGGGCGCCGCACGGCTTCCTGAGCAGCACCGCTGACCAGGCGCACGGGCTGCGGATGACCGTCGGGGACGTACCGGCCGTTCTCGCTCTCAAGAAGAAGCTGCGCAAATCCAAGAGCTATGTACAGGCGCGGTCGCCGCAGGGCGTCTGGGAGCTGCGGCGGGCGGACCACGCGAGTTCCTGGCTGCTGCGTGACGAGCGGCGGGTCGCCCTGATACAGCGACCGCCGCGCCGCCCGGAACTCGATCCCGGCACGGTGCTGCTGCCCCTGGCGCCCGTGCACTACGAGAGCCCGGACCCCCTGGACGCCGTCATGGTCCACGCCTTCGCTGCCGCCTTCGGCCTGGGCGACACCACGGGAACGGCCCGCTTCCGGTTCCAGCGCCCGAACGCCGACGCCGGCGAACCGGTCGCGACCGACGACGCCTGGGACCGCCCCTGGTTCAGCAATTTGGGCAGCGGCAGCGACGACAACGAGCCGGGCGGCTCGGACGGCTGGGGCTCCGACAGCGGAGACGGGGGCGACGGCGGAGACGGAGGAGACGGAGGTGGGGACGGTGGCGGGGACTGAAGGGCGCGGCACGGGCAGCTGTCGCGCCACACTGCTGCGGGTGGCGGGCGCCGGCGTCGCCGCATCGCACCAGCGCGGGAGGGCACGGATGGGGCGCTCGGACCAGTACTACACGCTGTTGCAGCGGGGGACTGACGCACCGGGCACGCAGGACTGGGCCGGACCGGGCCTTGTCATCGACGAGGAAAGGAGCCGGGTGCGCAGGCAAGAGGGAAGTCGTCCGGATTCGGCCGACCTGACGGTTGTCGGCTGTGGGTGGATTCTGATCGTCGCGGTGGTGACCCTCCCAGGGCTCCTCGCGAACGACCGTCCGCTCACGACGTATATGGGCGTTCTCGGCATGGTGATCGGGTCTCTCTGGGCCAGGGGCAGGCTGCGGCGCGATGCTCCGTGTCGCCGGTAGGCGAACCACCCGTACCGACGCTGTTACGCCCGGCCCTCGCTCGGAACCCGCGAATGCGCGGACACCGTGATCCACGGCCGCCACAATGACCACCTGGGGCGTCGTCGCCACGCCGGCTACACGTCCGGGACGCGGCATGCGCACATGCGGAGAGGGAATGACATGAGTAAGGGCCATCACTCGTCGGACGTGTCGGGCAGACTGAATACCGGGGTCGCGCACAACGCGCGGGTGTGGAACTACTGGGTCGGCGGCAAGGACAACTACGAGGTCGACCAGCACGTCGGTGAACAGGTCGCCACGATGTTCCCGGTGATCCGAGACGTGGCCCGCGCGGACCGCGGTTTCCTCGGCCGTGCGGTCCGGTTCCTGAGCGCCGACTGCGGAGTGCGGCAATTCCTGGACATCGGGACCGGGTTGCCGACCCTGGACAACACTCACGAGATCGCCCAGCGGGTCGCGCCCGAGTCCCGGATCGTCTATGTCGACAACGATCCCATCGTGCTCGTCCACGCCCGCAGCCTGCTGGTCGGCACGGCGCAGGGGGCCACCGATTACATCGACGCCGACGTTCACGACCCGGACAGCGTCATCAAGGGTGCTTCAGCAACCCTTGATTTCGAGCGGCCTGTCGCGGTCATAATGCTGGGCATCCTCAACTTCATCCTCGACACGGAACAAGCGCTGGACATCGTGCGCCGGATCATGGCCGCGGTGCCCTCCGGCAGCTATCTCGCCGTGACACATCCGACCACCGACTCCGACCTCGGTGGTGAAGGCAACGTCGAGGCGATGAAGTTCTGGAACGAAAACGCCACGCCGCCGATCACCGCCCGAAGCCGCGCAGAGATCAGCGCGTTCTTCGAAGGACTGAACCTTCTCGCTCCCGGCCTTGTCTCGTGCTCGCAATGGCGCGCTGACGCGAACTCGGTGGCCGTACTCCCCCAGTTCGGCGCGGTGGCCGTGAAGCCGTGACTCCGGCTGGACGAGCGGACGGCCACCGCGAGCGGGCGGGCCACCTGGGCACCACGCTCCAGGCGTACACGGCGCCGCGGCCGGCCGGGCACCGCCCGGAGCATTCCGCTTGGAGTTCCAAGGAGCGGCTCCCCCTCGGAGCCGGGGCGCGGACCGGTCAGGTGCACGGTGTCGGCACGGTCCTTCACATGATCCACTCGTCACCTGTAGCCACCTGGCCAAACGGTCGGTAGTTACGACAGGATATGTTTGCGAGCGACAGGCAACTGGCTTTTTCTGTTAGCCAGTTGGCCGAAAATGTGCGCTGCCGAAAGTCTGTTGTGATCGAGGGGAAACCAGGAAGTGCTGATGAGTACGGTGAGACAGGCCGGGTCCTCGACGTGGGCTCGACGCGCCCACTGGCTCGGCCCGGCCGTCGCGTCTCCCCTCCGGTCGGCCTTCCGTTTCACGTGTCAACCGGCGTCGTCTCCCGCGTAGTCGGAGGCTTCTCCGGCTCGGTGATCCCTTTCGGGTCGACCGTTTCCGCTCCGCCCCGGTGCGCCGGGTCCCGACCGCTCTAGGACACTCGTGAACGGCCCGTACTCCGAGTCGCCGCCGGGCGGTGGGCTCGCTCCGGTCGTGCGCCGTGGCCGATTGTGTGCGGTGGGTTCCGTTTCGGGCAGGGTGGCCTTGCGGCCGCGGCCGGTCCCTCTCGTTCCTACCGCCGTCGCTCCGTATCGACCCGTCGGCGGCGCCTGGATCCCTCGCCTCTTTTGACGCTGACGCCCCTTTGACCCCGACATCTGTAGAGGACGTGATGACAGACCTGATGCAGGCCACCACCGTGGTGCCCTCGGTTCTGGCCCTGGCCGCCGGTGGTGCGGCCTGGCGGTTCTGGGACCAGTGCCGGGGCGAGCGCCGTACGAGCGACCACCTCCGTGGACAGGTCGAGGAGGTCGCCGGGCGGCAGCGTGCCACCGAGGAGGTGCTGGCGCAGCTCGCCGACCATGTGATTCCCCGGCTGGGGGCCGAGGCGGAGCGTCTGGGCACCGGCCACGGTGTCGACATCGAGCTTCCCGAGGCGCTGGTCAACACGGCTCTTGCCCAGCGGCTGACGGGTCTTGCCGACTCCGCGGCCCATACGGTGCGCAAGGTGCAGTACGACGCGCAGACCAGCACGAGCGGTCAGATCGACGAGGTCCGCAAGAGCGCGCAGGACGAGGTGGCCCGCGCGCGGGAGAGCGCCGAGGCCGCCAGCCGGGCAGCGGTGCGGGCCGTCTCCTCCGCGATGGTGGGCATGGCGTCGAAGCTGAGTCAGCGCGTCAGCCACGGTGTGCGGCGGCACGAGGGCGATGAGGCGTACGAGACGCTGGTGGGCATCGACCACCCCACGCAACAGATGCTGCTCGTCGCCCAGAACTATGTCGTCCTGTCCGGCGGCAAGTTGTCGCGGCGCTGGCCGGCCACCCCGCTGACCGATGTGGTGCGGGCGGCGATGGGCAGCATCGAGGAGTACGAGCGGGTCGAGCACCAGGAGCTCGGCGTCACCGTGACCAGCCGTGCGGTCGGGCCCATCGTGCACGCGCTGGCAGTGCTGCTGGACAACGCGGTCCGCTACTCCCCCTCCTCCGCGCGGGTGCACGTGGCCTTCCAGGAGGGGCACCACGGCGTCTCTGTCATCGTGGACGACGCCGGCCTGCGCATGAACGAGGAGCAGCTGACGTGGGCCAGGCGGATTCTGACCGGGGTTCAGCGCGACGACATCAATCAGCTGGGTGCCCATCCGCAGACCGGCCTGCGGGCCGCGGCGGCTCTCGCCGGTGACTACGGGTTCCGTATCGACCTGGAGGCACCGAACCCGTTCGGGGGGACGCGTGTGTACATGTTCATCCCCAAGAGCCTGTTGACCGCTGCCACCCCTCCCCCGCCCGCCGTCCCGCAGCCGCAGGCCGAACCGGTCGCCGCCAGGCGCACCACCGCCAGTGGACTGACCGTGCGGTCGCGGACGACTGCTCCCGCGAGCGGGCGGGCAGCATCCTCCGGCGGCCAGGCGGCGCCGGGCCGCCCCTCCATCGCCGCTGCCTGGGCGAAGGGGACGCGCAGCGCACGCACCGAAGATTCGACCACCACGCACGAAGGAGCCTGACCGTGACCACCGGCAACGAACTTGGCTGGCTGCTGGACCGAGCACTGGGGTCCCTCGACGGCGTCAGGCACGCGGTGCTGATGAGCTCCGACGGTCTGCTGCACTCCCGGACGTCCGGGATCGGCCAGGACGACGCGGAGAAGTTCGCCGCGATCACCGCGGCCGTCCGCGCCGCCGCGCTCGCGTACGACGAGGAGACCGGCGGCGGTGGCACCCGGCAGGCGCTGATCGAGCTGACCAACCACGTGGGCCTGATCACCCAGGCCGGGGGCAACACCATGCTGTCGGTGCAGACGACCGGTCCGGACGCCGACATCGGCCTGATCACCCATCACATGCTGGAGCTGGCGCAGCGTGTCGGCCACGAGATGAAGGTCGCCGCGCGGCAGCCTTCCGGCGAAGGCCTGCCGACGACGTGAGCGGGCCGCGGCGGGACCCGGATCTGGTCAGGCCCTACGTCCGTACCGACGGACGGGTCCGCGCCGACCCGGATGTGCGCCTGGAGACCGTGTTGCTCGCCGCGAGCGGCTCAAGTGAGGGCCTGGGCGCGGACGCCCGGCGAGTCATGGGCCTGTTCACCCACGCCGGCGGCGGGGGTTTGGCGGTCGCGGACATCGCGGCCGCCCTGGAGTTCCCTCCTTCCACGGTCCGCATCCTCGTCTCCTCCCTCATCGACGAGGGCCTGTTGACCCGGCCGGTCGCCGCCGGTGACGACCAACCCCAAACCGATCTGCTCCAGGAGGTACTGCGTGGTCTCCGCGCCCTCGTCTGACGGCCTCATCTATGTGCCTCCCGGCGTGACCCGGTCCGCGAAGATCGTGATCTCGGGGAGTTTCGGCGTCGGCAAGACGACGTTCGTGGGCAGCGCCTCCCAGATCCCGCCGCTGCGGATGGAGGAGCGGATCACTCAGGCCAGCGCCGGGGTGGACGACCTGGCGCGCACCCCGCGCAAGACGACCACGACCGTCGGCCTGGACTTCGGGCGCCTGCACCTGAGCGACGCCCTCGTGCTGTACCTGTTCGGCACCCCGGGCCAGGGCCGGTTCCGCCCGATGTGGGCGGGGTTGACCGAGGGCGCGCTCGGCGCCCTGGTCCTGGTCGACACCCGCAACCTGGAAGCGTCCTTCGAGATCCTCGCGCTGCACGAGGAGCAGGGCACGCCGTACGCCGTGGCGGTCAATCTGTTCGACGAGGCGCCGCGCTACGACCTGGCCGAGATCCGCCAGGCCCTCGATCTGGACGCGCGCACGCCGCTGACGACGTGCGACGCGCGGGACGGCAGTTCCAGCGTGCTGGCCCTGATCACTCTCTGCGAGTACCTGTCCGAATTGCACGCACCCGTTTTGGAGCCCCGCCCGTGACCAGCCTGACCTCGACCGACGCGGCCCTGGAGCGCCGGATCGCCTTGCACGGCGCCGAGTTCGCGGCCGACCCGCATGCCGCGTACGCCCGGATGCGGGACGAATTCGGCCCGTTCGTCCCGGTCGACCTCATCCCGGGAGTGCCGGCGACTCTAGTCATCGGCTACGCGCAGGCCCGGCGCATCCTGAATGACCCCTTGCGGTTCCCGGCCGATCCGCGCGTGTGGGAACAGTCCGTTCCCGAGACCTGCCCGGTCCGCCCGATGATGGAGCACCGTCCCAACGCGCTGCGCTCCTCCGGTCCCGCGCACACCCGCTACCGGTCGGCGAACAGCTCCGCCATCCATGCCGCCGACCAGCACCAGCTGCGTACCGTGGTCGAGCAGGTGGCCGACGCCACCATCGCCGAGTTCCGGGACTGCGAGGGCGCCGATCTGCTGAGCCAGTACGCCTGGCCCATCGCCTTCCGCGTCCTCAGCGCCCTGCTCGGCTGCCCGGACGAGATGGGGCGCCGGATCGCCGACGGCATGGCGAAGATCTTCGAGGGGGTGGACGCCGCGAGCGGCAACCAGATTCTCTCCGAAGCCGTCGCCGACCTGGTGGCCCTGCGTCGGCGCCGACCCGGTGACGACATCACCTCCCGGCTCCTGGCACACGAAGCGGGCCTGGACGACGTGGAGATGGCCCACCAGCTCGTCACGCTCTACGGCGCCGGCATCGAACCCCTGACCAACCTCATCGCCAACACGGTCCTGCGGATCCTCATCGACGACCAGTTCTCCGGGGACCTGCACGCCGGTGGCTCCTCGGTCCGTGAGGCCCTCGACACGGTCCTGTACACCGACCCGCCGCTGGCGAACTATTGCATCAGTTACCCGCCGCACCCGGTCGACGTCGACGGCTTCCTGCTGCCGGCGCACCAGCCGGTCGTCATCTCGATGGCCGCCTGCAACAACGATCCCGCCCTCGGGGACCAGCGCATCGCCAGCAACCGCGCCCATTTGTCCTGGAGCACGGGCCCGCACGCCTGCCCCGCGCGCCCGCACGCCTATCTCATCGCCGAGACGGCCATCACTCATCTGCTCGACGCGCTGCCGGAGATCGACCTCGCCGTCCCGCCCGAGAAGCTGACCTGGCGTCCCGGCCCCTTCCACCGGGCACTGAGCGCCCTGCCCGTCCTGTTCCCCGCCGCCGCATCCGTCTGAAGGGACTCGCACCATGGCCACGCCCACGAAGCCGATCATCCTCGACCCCACCGGCGCCCACCCGCACGACGAGCACCGCCTGCTGCGGGAGCACGGCCAGGCGGTCCGCGTCGACATCCTCGGCGTGCACGCCTGGTCCGTCACCGATCCCACTCTCCTCAAGGAGCTGCTGACCAGCCCGAGCGTCTCCAAGGACGCCCGCGCGCACTGGCCGGAGTTCCAGGAGACGGTGCAGCGGTGGCCGCTCGCCCTGTGGATCGCGGTGGAGAACATGTTCACCGCCTACGGGTCGGACCACCGGCGCCTTCGACGCCTCGTCGCGCCCGCCTTCAGCCACCGCCGTGTCACCGCGCTGCGGGAGAACATAGACAACGTCGTCACCGGCATTCTCGACGACCTCGACGCTCTTGCGCCCGGCGAGATCGTCGACCTGCGCGAGCGCCTCGCCTACCCGCTGCCGATAGCGGTCATCTGCGGGCTCATGGGCGTTCCGGAGAGCCAGCAGGACGCCTTCCGGCACGTCGTCGACGGCGTCTTCGACACCACCCTGACCGCCGAGGAGTCCGAGGCCAACACCAAGGCGCTGTACGAGGCCCTACGCCTGCTCATCGCCGCCAAACGCGCCGAGCCCGGCGACGACATGACGTCTCTCCTGATCACCTCGCGCGACGAGGACGAGGAGGGCGGGCTCTCGGAGGACGAGCTGCGCGACACCCTGCTGCTGATGATCAGTGCCGGGTACGAGACGACCGTCAACGTCATCGACCAGGCGATCACGCAGCTGCTCGCCCACCCCGATCAGCTCGCGCTCCTGCGGGCGGGCAAGGTCGACTGGGGCGACGCCGTCGAGGAGACCCTGCGCCTCGAACCGGCGGTCAAGCACCTGCCGTTGCGGTACGCGGTGAGCGACATCGAACTGCCCGACGGCCAGCGGATCGCCCGGGGCGAGGCGATCCTCGCGTCCTACGCCGCGGCCAACCGCCACCCCGACTGGCACGGTGAGAGCGCCGACGACTTCGACATCACCCGCACGGTCAAGGAGCACCTGGCGTTCGGCCACGGCGTCCACTTCTGCCTCGGAGCCCCGCTCGCCCGGCTCGAAGTCATCACGGCCCTGCGCCTGCTCTTCGACCGGTTCCCGCAGCTCGAACTCGCCGTACCCGCCGCCGACCTGAAGCCGCTCGGCTCCCTGATCAGCAACGGCCACCAGACCCTGCCCGTCCGGCTCCGGCCCGCCACCGTCTGACCGGGGCGCGGAACACCGGCCGTCACCGTGCGGTGGCGGCCGGCTGGCCACCGCACGGAACTGTGGTCAGTGGGCGAGGGAGACGGCGAAGGGCCTGAAGCCGTGTCGGCGCAGTATGTGGGGTACGACCGGACCATGGCCTCGGTGGCGCGGGCCGTGGTGATGTCGCCGAGGTCCGACGCTCCCTGACATCCGCCACCGCCTCGTCGGCACGGACCGGCTGGTCGTCGCCGTCCGACCCGGCCATCCGCTCACCGAACGCCCGCTGAGAGCCTGTCTTTGAACCCCCGTCGTCCGCGCGAAGCGCGGGCGCAGCGGCGGATTGGGGCCTCCCCTGCTCGAGCGGAGCCGAGAGCTTGGGGAAGCGTGCGATCGGAGTGCGGAGTTCCAGGTCATGTGGCGGAGCCACCTGTCCTGGGGCTCCGTGCGCCGAGGGCGCGTGCCGGGCGTCGGGGCGCAGACGGGGGTTCAAAGACAGGCTCTGAGCCGAGAGCTACGCAGCCGCCGAGCATCTCACCGTTTCGCGGCGCGGCCGTCTGCGCGATCCGATCGACGACGCCCTGGCCACACGCGGCCTCGAGCGACGCGTCGCCGCCGCCGGGCCCACCGCCGCCTTCGCACTGCAACTCGCCCGCGAGACCGACCTGGTCGTCACCCTCTCCGACGCGGTCACGCGCGCGACCCGGGAACAACTCGGCCTGGCCACGCTGCCGCCTCCGCTCCCGCTGCCCGGCGTTCCCCTGTACCTGCGGCACCAGCGCTACGACGACGACCGCGCCCACACCTGGCTGCGAGACCTGACCACCGAAACCGTCCAGACGCTGTTCACGCCACCGACCGCCGCCCCGTAAGTCGCGAGCACAGCAAAGTGCGCACCACCGCCGGACGATGCACCGCACCGGATTTCGTGAGCACTGTTTCCGTCGAAAACCCACGCATCCGCGAGTCCTGAGCAATGAGCCCTTTCCAACCTCAGGTTGAGGCGTGACGGAGGGCGGGGATGGTCTTCACGATGGCAGTGACTCGGTTGGTGCTACAGCGGAGTTTCCGCGGGAGGCGCCAGCCCTTCAGGGCGGCCATGGCTTGGCCGCCGAGGCAACGGATTCCGGCCTGGCTGCTGTTGTGCCGACGTCGCCGCAGCTTGAGATGCCGACCGCGGACGGGCGCCCGGGTGGTGCCGTCGGCCCCTCGATACACCTTGTCCGTCCAGCACTTCACCTCCGCGTCACGGGGGGTGTAGTCACCGGCAGCACCCGTGTCGTGGCGAGCGCCCGGAACGGTGGGTGAGGCCGCCAGCAGCCGACCTGCCGCATCGGCGATGGCCTGCCACGCCGGGCTCGTCGGGCATGGCGGCGCCGACACGGCTGAGAGCTACCGCGGAGCTGCGCATCGACCGGTGAGCGGTTGGTGCCCGCCCGGTCTACCGGTTCGCGGCTTCGCGAGAGGCGATCCGGTTCGTGCGACCGACCGCGCGGCCCACCGCGTTGCGCACCTCAAGGCCCGGCCGGGTGCGGGGCACCATGAGCCTGGAGAGCAGGCCGACGCGTCGCTGCCGCGGGCCTACCTCACGGCGGAGCCGCGACTCGTAGGCGGTGAAGGCGCGGGCGTGATCACCGGGATGGGCGGCGAGCTCTTCTGCGAGGGCGTACGCGCCCGCCATCGCCATGCTGGACCCGTCGCCCAGCAGGGCTGTCGCCGCCGCCGCGTCCCCGAGCAGTACGACCCGTCCGCGGGACCACGAGGGCATCCGGAGGGTGGTCAGGGGGTCGAAGAACGGAGCCGGGTGGTCGAGGAACGCCGCCACGAGTTCCGGTGCCCGCCACCGCACGTCGGCGTAGGCGTCGGCCACGGTCTGCTTGTGAAGGGCGATGTTCTTGCGGTCGTGGGGTGCCGGCTGTGCGGCCCGGAAGGTGAAGATCGCAAGCGGGGTGGTCCGCGAGGGGTGGAGGACCAGCATCCGGTTCGGCACGGTCAGCATCGTCATCTCGGTCGGGTCCTCGACGGCGTCAGGTTCCAGCGGGACGGTCGCGCCGTACAGGCCCAGGTCGCTCGCGAACTGTTGCTCGGGGCCGAAGACCAGGCGCCGTACGGTGGAGTGCATCCCGTCGGCACCGACTACCAAGTCGAAGCGCCGTGGCGCGGACCGCCGGAAGGTGACGTCCACGCCGTCTTCATCCTGGTCGAGAGCGGTGACCGTGTCGTCGAACAAGAACTCGGCCTCGGTCTGCGCCGACCGGTGGAGCACCTCGGACAGGTCGGCTCGGGTCACCTCGACCGTCGGCGCCTTGTCCGAGGTGAGCGGGAGTTGCAGGATCCGCCTGCCGCCGGGGTCGAGCAGGGTCAGCGACCGATTGCGGGTGGCGAGCCCGCGGAGCTGCGGGAGGATGCCCATGCGCTCGGCGACCGGGACCGCGGGCCCCTTCACGACGATCGCGCTGCCACCGGAGCGCAGCTGCCGGGCATGTTCGACGACCGTCGGCCGGTATCCATTCCGGGAGAGCCAGTAGGCGAGTGCGGGCCCTGCGATTCCGGCACCGACTATCAGCACCTCGGGCTTCTTCATGACGATGACCTCTCGGAGTGTCGATGACCAGGTCCCCGGCGAGTGCCGGCCCTGGTCTCAGGGGGCGGCGGCACGGGGCAGCACAACCGGACCAAGGTACGAAAAGTTTCGTACCTCAGTGGAGCACGCCCTTCAGGTACGATGCAAGTCGTACCTGAAGGAGGTGTGGCGTGGCCGGGAGGAACCTGGACGGCCCGGAGGCCGATGCACTCGATCTGGGTACGGTGTTTCGTGCCCTCGCCGACGAGCACCGTCGTTCGGTGATGACGGAGTTGGCCACCGATCGCAGCGACAGCGAGCGGGGTTGCAACTCGTTCGATCTTCCGATCTCGAAGCAGACCCAGACCCACCACTTCCGGGTCCTGCGCGAGGCAGGTCTCATTGACGAGATCGACTACGGCAACCGCAAGGGCATCCGACTACGACGCACGGACATCGAGAAGAGATTCCCCGGGCTCCTCGCGCTCCTGGGCGCAGAGTCCCCGGGCGGTACTGCTCCTCGCTGAACGCAGCTGAGCACACCGGTAGGAGTCCGAGTCGGCCCTGAGCCGCAAGCTCGACCGGGTCCAGTTCGCGCCCGGCTCGCAGGTAGCCGGGCACGACGCGGACACGAATGGATCGGTGTCGCTTCGACCACCGTCCCGCGCTCGTGATCGGCGCCGAGCACTTCCGCGCGGGCTCCCTCACGCCAACACCCATCGAGGTGTCCTCAACCTGCGTCTCGGAGCAGAGCCACTGGAGGTAAGGGCGGGGTCCGGGCGTAGAGAAGCTACTGGTAGACGGGTGCGTGTCGGGTACAAGCCATCCTGCCAGGAGCTTTCCGCATGCTTGTCTACCCAGCCGGGGTGGATCTGTCCACCTCCGCTCTGCGCTTCCTCGCACGTGAGTTGACCGCACGTCGTCTTGCGCCAGGGACACGATGGCGCCGGCTGGCCGCCGGACGGCAGGCACTGCTCGTGCTGGCTCACCTGCGATGCGGCCATACCTACGCTCAGCTCGCCGCCGGGTTCGGCGCGGGCACCACCACCGCCTACCGGTACATCGCTGAGGCCGTCGACATGCTGGCCGCTCTGGCTCCAACCCTCGCCGAGGCGGTGAGGACAGCCTCCGGAAAGGCGTTCGTGATCCTGGACGGCACGCTGCTGCCAATCGACCGGATCGCCGCCGACCGACCCTTCTACTCCGGGAAACACAAGAAGCACGGCATGAACGTGCAGGTGATCGCCGACCCGGCAGGAGCTCCCTGTTGCGGGCCCTCGAAGGACGGCCGTCCAACGTGGTCCTGCCGGTGGCGGGCCATGCGCCGCGGCGTCCGGCGGAGCACCCCTTCCCCATGAGGCAGAATGTCTGCTTCATGGGGGTAATCGTGTTGGGGGTTCTGTGCTGCTCGTCGATCTGTCCACGGTGGCGCCACGCGAGCGGGCGGACGCGTTCCATCACGCGTTGACCGACTCGCTGGTGCCCAATGAAGTGGTTCACGAGGAGCCGGAGACGGGCATCCACGCGCGCATGGAGCTGTGGCAGGTGGGCGGGCTCGGGCTCTTCTCCACCCGCAACTCGGGCTTCGAGGTGCGCCGCAACGACCGGCACGTGCGCCACCACCGCAGCCGGCCCGTGATCTCGGTGTCGCTCCAGTCCGAAGGCGTCCACCGGGCCGAGATCGCGGGCCGACAGCAGGTCCTCGGACCGGACGATATCTGCGTGTTCCACGAGCTGTCGCCCCGGGTCTACGGCTGGTCGGGCGACGGCGCCTCCCAGTCCATGATGTTCGACGTGGACCGCCTGGACATACCGGTGGACGCCGTGGTGAAGGCCTCGCTGCAACTGCGCGCCAGCCCCATGTACGACCTGGTCCTGTCCCATCTGCGCGGGGTCTGGCGCGATCCCGGGCGGCTCGAGGGCGACCCCGGCGCAGGAGCCCTCGCCACGGCCACCACCGAGCTCGTCCGCGCGCTGCTCCTCTCCGCCGCGCACGCCGAGGAGTCCCCCGCCGTCCGCTCGGCGATGGACGAGACGCTGCTCACGCGGATCCTGGCGTACGCCCGCCGCCATCTCGCCGACCGTGACCTGACGCCGGAACACATCGCGCGCGAGCACGCCGTCTCGGTACGCAAGCTCTACGCCCTGCTCAACGACGCGGGCATCAGCCTGGAGCAGTGGCTCATCACCGAGCGCCTCGCCAAGGCGCGCGAGATGCTGACCGCGCCCCGCTACGACCGGCTGACCGTCGCGGCGGTGGCCACCCGGTGCGGGTTCACCAGCCCAAGTCACTTCAGCCGCCGGTTCCAGGCGGCGTACGGCACCTCCCCCAGCGAGTGGCGCCGGCACCGCGACGTCGCGGGTTCCGGCGGCGGTTGAGGAGCGCGGTCGGGGAGCATACTCAGGCCGTGTGCAGGGCGGCGTGCAGTGTGTCCGTCACCTGGATGCGGGCCGCCCGGGACACCTCGGTCCCGCGGAGCAGGTCGAAGAGCACGAAGGCGTGGATCGTGCCTTGGTAGCGTATCGAGACGACGGGCACGTCCGCTTCCCTCAGCCGGGCCGCGTACGCTTCGCCCTCGTCGCGGAGCACATCGGCCTCGGCCGTCAGGACCAGCGCCGGCGGCAGATCGCGCAGTCGGCTCACGGGTGCGCGCAGCGGCGAGACGGCACCGTGCGCCCGGCTCTCGCGGTCCGGCGCGTACTGCTGCCAGTAGCCGCGCATGGCGTCGCGGCCGAGGAAGTACCCGTCCGCGAACCGCCGGTAGGACGGGGTGTCCATCGCCGCGTCCGTCACCGGGCAGACCAGCACCTGGTGCCGGAAGTCCGGGCCGCCGCGCTCACGCGCCACGAGCGTGAGCGCCGCCGCCAGTTGGGCGCCCGCGCTGGCGCCGACGACCGCCATCCTGGCCCCGTCCAGGCGGCACTCCGCGCCGTGCCGGGCGACCCAGCGGGCCACCGTGTGGGCGCGCTCCACGGCGTGCGGGTGGCGGGCGTCCTGCGGGGTGTCGTACTCGGGGACGACCACGGCGGCGTCCGCGCCGAGCACGAGGTCCGCCAGCAGCAGCCGGTGCGCGTACGCGTCGGTCAGCATCCAGCCGAGGCCGTGCAGATAGAGCACGACCGGCAGCGGCTCGTCGGCACCGGCCGGGCGCAGGATCCGTACCCTGATGCGGTTTCCGTCGGACCCCGGCAGCGCGAGCCACTCCTCCTCGACGTCCGGATCGTCCGTGCCGCCGCCGTCCCACAGGGCGGCCATGCGGGACCTGGCCGATGCGGGGTCGCCGGACGCGGACCCGTCGTCGGACCCGGTCCCGGAACGGGGCGAGGAGGGACAGGCGTACGTTTCGGCGAAGGCCCTCGTGCGCCGTTCGAGCACAGGTGTCTCCCCGGCGGCCGGAACATCTGCTTCCACGGGAACTCCTGCGCAGGGGGCGGATCGCGGGGCCGTTCGCGGCTCCGCCGGCTCGGAGTACTCACCCTAGGACGACATCGGCCGGAAACGGGACCAGCAGTCCCACTGATCCATGCCGCTGCGTGCACACTTCGGGCGGTGCGCCCGACGTGGAGGCGGAAGACAGTCATATGACCTAACGCCTCCCGCGGTTGTCGGCCCAGTCTCACTGTCATGGGCCGTGGACCAGGGGTGACCGTCCCCCTCTGCCACGCACAGGGCACCGGCCCGGGGACGGTTGAAGGGAGCCCTCCGTGAGCGCTCGATCCCAAACGGCCGTGTCGCCGGGCACCGAGACCTCGACCGACGTGGAGTCCGCCTTCGCGCGCTGGCTCGCTCCCCTCGTGGCACCCGAGGACGCCGACAGCCGCGCCGAGGGGTCCGTGACGCTGCGGCAGTTCGGATACGTCCGCATGCTCACCTGCGAGTCAGGGCCGCTGCGGCTGGTCCGCGGCCCCCGCCCGACCGCGCCGGGGACGGACGAAGCGGTGGCGCTGCTCGTCCCCCGCGAGGGGACGGTGCGGCTGGTCCAGGAGGGGCGCGGTGTGTCCGTGGTGCCGGGTGAGTCGACCCTCATCGACCTGCGCCGTGCCTTCTCCGTCGAGCACGGGGGCACGGCCCGGACCCTCTTCTTGCGGCTGCCCCTGCACGCGCTGCACGTTCCCTCGGTCCCCCTGCGATCCCTCACGGCCCGCGTGATCCCCCCGCCCGCGGGCTCCGCGGCCGTACTCCCCGCCCTGCTCGGGCACTTGGAGACCTCGGCCCCGCGAGTGTCCGCCCCGGTGGGTGAACGACTCGGCGGTCTCGTCACGGATCTGGTCGCCGGGCTCGTCGAGGACCTCGCCGAGGACACGGAAGGGCCGCCCGAGGACGACAGGCACCCCTTGGTCGTCGCCATCCGTCAGTACATCGACCGGCACCTCGGCGACCCCGAACTGTCCGCGGAACACATCGCCGCGGCGCACCTCATCTCGGTCCGCTATCTGCACCGCCTCTTCGAGGCCGAGGACGTCACCGTCGGCAGACTGATCCAGCGTCAGCGCGTCGAGCGGTGCGCCGGGGAGCTCGCGCGGCGCGGCCGGAGCAGTCCGTCCATCGCCGTGGTCGCCGCCCGTTGGGGTTTTCGCAGCCCGGCGCACTTCAGCCGCGCCTTCAAGTCCGTCTACGGCTGTCCGCCGCAGCAGTGGCGGCGGACAGCGATGCCCGGGCCGGCCGATGCTCCGGGGGCGCGTGTTTGACGGTGCCGACGCCCCGGGGGCACATGCCTGACGGGCCGTCAGCGGCGGCCGGTCCCGGGTTCCCCGGCGGGTCCCGTCCGGCCGTCGCGCCAGTCGCTCGGCGACATGCCGTATGCCGTACGGAAACTGCGGCTGAAGTGGGTGGCGCTGGCGAAACCCCAGCGTCTGGCGACCGCCGCCACCGTGATGTCGTCGCGTGCCGGACGGGCCAGCTCACGCCGGGCCTCCTCCAGGCGGCGGCGCTGGATCCAGCGGCCGACCGTGCTGCCCCGCCCCTCGAAGAGCTTGTGCAGGTAGCGGATCGAGATGTGCTGGGCCTCGGCGACGGTGGCCGGTGTCAGGTTCCGGTCCCGCAGGTTCGCGTCGACGTACGCGCGCACCCTGCGGACCAGGGCCTCGCGGTCCTGGCCGTCCTCCGGGGAGCCAGGGCCGACGTCCTCGACGGCGAGCAGCGCCACGAGGTCGGCGATCGCCCCGGCCGAGCGGAGCACGGTCCGCGACGGGGGTCCGGGCTCGGTCGCGGCGATCTCGCTCAGGAGCGGGCCCAGCAGCGGCGCGACGGTTCCGTCGGCGAACGGCGCCCGCCCGGCCAGGTCACGCGCCTCCCGGTCGGTCAGGGCCAGGGCGCGGCGCGGGACCCGCACCAGGTGCAGTTCAAAATCCTCCGTCTCCTCCAGGGTGAAGGGCCGCACTCCGTCGCGGAGGAAGACGTCTCCGGGCAGGCAGACCTCGGTGCTGCCCGGCCCGGCGAGCGTGGCCCGCCCCTCGGTGTGGAGGCCCAGCAGGACATACGGGTCGGCGACGGCGTCGGCATCGGGCACGTGCCGTACCGGGCGCGCCGCTCCCCGGAACGTGCGGATGCGGAGAAAGCCGAGCGTGCGGGGTGCGGAGCTGTCCCCCGTGGTGGCGGTGGGGGTGGGCGTGGTCGTCATCACGCGGCCAGCCTGATGCGGTCGGGCCCGGCTGACGAGAGCGTACGGCCTTCCCTGCGGGCCGGGGCACGAGCCGTGCACGCACAGGCATCGCGGCGGTGCCACGGTGGTCGCAGGGCGACCGGAGGAGAGTCATGGGCAGCGGGCAGGGTGACAGGACACTCGTCGGCCGTCGGCGCGAACAGGCGCTGCTGGAGAGGTCCCTCGAGAACGCGCGCATCGGTGCCCGCGGGTCGGCGACGGTGCTGCGCGGTGACGCGGGCATCGGGAAGACGGCGCTGCTGGAGTGGACGGCCACGCGCGCGGCGCGGGAGGGGTTCACCGTCCTGCGCGTGGTGGGCAGCGAATCGGAGTCCGGCATCGCCTTCGGTGCGCTGCACCATGTGCTGCTGCCGCTGCGGGAGAACTCGCACGCGCTCCCCCCGCACCAGCGGCTCGCCCTGGAACGGGCCCTGGGGCTGCGCGACGGACTGCCGCCGAAGGGGTTCATGGTGGGCGCGGCCGCGCTGGCGCTGCTCGCCGAACAGGCGCGCCGCGGCCCGGTGCTGATCGTCGTCGACGACCTCCAGTGGGTGGACCCTTCCAGCGCCGCCGTCTTCGTCTTCCTCCACCAGCGGATCGTCGCTCTGCCCGTCGTCATGATGTGCGCGAGCCGGTCCGACGGTTCCGCGCTTGAGGGCTGGCCCGCCCACCCGGTGGACGTCGAGGCGCTGTCGGGCGACGACGCGCGGACGTTGCTGCGACGCCGGCACCCGGGGCTCGCCGCCGGCGCCGTCCGGCGGATCCTTGCGGAGGCCGCGGGAAACCCCCTCGCTCTGGCCGAGTTGCCCGGCCGGCTTGCGGACGAGCATCACAGGGGCGTCGTACCGCTGCCGGACCGATCGCCGTTGGGCAGCCGTCTGGAGGAGGTGTTCGTGCGGCGGCTGCGGTCGCTGCCCCAGAGCGCGGTACGTGTCCTGCTGCTCGCCGCGCTGGATGACGCGGCGGCCGTCGGTGGCGATGTCGTGCGCCGGGGAGATCAGGGTGGCGCCGAACATGTGCTGGGCCCGATCGAGTCGAGCGGGCTCGCCCGCTGGGACGCCGCGGGGCGGCTGGTCTTCCGGCACCCCCTGGTGCGGAGCGCTGTGCTCGCCGCCACCTCGGACGCCGAACGCCGGTCCGCGCACCGCTTGTTGGCGCAGCGGCTGCGCGAGGAAGACCCACGTCGGCTCCTGCACGAGGCCTCCGCCGCCGAAGGCCCGGACGAACGGCTGGCCGCCCGCCTCCAGGAAGCGGGCACCCGCATCGCGGCGCGCGGCGGTGACGCGGAGGGAGCCATGCTGCTGGAGCGCGCAGCCGCTCTGGGGACCGGTCCCGGCGACCGCGCCCGCCGTCTGACATGGGCCGCCGTGATGTCGGCGCGGGGCGGGCGGCTCGCGTACGCGGCGGAACTCCTGAGGGAGATCCGGCGCTGCCCGGTGCCGGAGGACATCGCTCCGCTCTTCGCCTACGCGGTCGTGTACGTCGACCAGAGCCACCACGTGGACTTCGCCTCGTCCTACGAGCTGCTGCCCGGGGCACTGGAGGCGCTGACGGCGCCCGGCGCGCCGGCCTTCGGCGATCTCGTCGAGCAGATGGCGTTCAAGCTGCTGCTCGCGTCGGCCTACACGGGTGACCCGCGCGGCTGGGACATACTCGAGCGGCATCACGAGCACCTCTCCCCCGCCGTACGCCTGTGCCACCGCGCGTGGGCGGACCCGCCGCGCACGGCGCACGGCGCGGAGAGGGAACTGCGGTCGCTGGTGGCGCGCGTCGCGGCCCGGCGGGAGACCGCGGCCGCCTGGCTGCTGCTCTGGGCGGCGTCGGCGGTGGACGCCGCCGACGAGGAGCTGCGGCGGCTCTTCGACGACGAGCACACGTACGCCACCCAGGGGGCCGTCGCGAAGGCGCGGTGCCATCAGGCGTTCCTGCGGGGCCGTTGGGACGCCGCCGAGGAGTGCCTGCGCGAGGCCGACACGGCGGAGGAGCTCGGGTATCACTGCAACGCCCTGCTCTTCCGGCACTATTACGCGCACTTCCTGGCGGGCCGGGGCGACGAGCGGGGGCTGCGCGAAGTGCGGGCGCGGATCGGGCCGGTGGCGGCGTCGGCACGGATGCGGTTCGTCACGGACCACCTGGACCGTCTCGACGCCCTGGCCGCCCTGGCGCACGGGCGGCACGAGGAGGCGTACCTCCTGCTGCGTCGCATGATGGCTCCGGGCCGCTTGCCGCGCGGCCTCGCATGGTTCCACCTCCCGTTCTTCGACTTCGTCGTGGCGAGCCTGCGCTGCGGCCGCCGGGCCGAGGCGCTCGCCCACGTCGCGGCGGGGCGGGCCGCGCGGATGGACTCCGTCTCCGCGCACCACGCCTTCCTGCTGGCGGCCGCGACCGCCCTCACGGCGGACGACGCGGAGTCGGACGCGGCGTACGCGGCGGCCTGCGCGGTGCCGGGGGCCGGTGAATGGGTCTTCGACATGGCGCGTCTGCGGCTGCTGCACGGGGCGGGGCTGCGCCGTCGGGGCCGCCGTGCCGAGGCGGTCGAAACGCTGCACGCCGCCGTCCGCGCCTTCCAGGCGCTGGGCGCGGATCCGTGGGCGGAGCAGTGCCGGGCAGAGCTGCGGGCCGCGGGCCGCCCGTCGGACGGCCCATCGGCCTCGGCCGACGAGCTGAGCGCGCAGGAGTTGCGCGTCGCCCACCTCGTATCCACCGGCCTCACGAACAAGGAGGTCGGCGCCGCGCTCCAGCTGTCACCCCGCACGGTCGGCGCCCATCTCTACCGGATCTTCCCGAAGTTGGGGGTCACGTCGCGGGCGGCGCTCGGGCGGGCGCTGCCGAAGCCTTGAGAGCCTGTCTTTGAACCCCCGTCGTCCGCGCGAAGCGCGGGCGCAGCGGGGCCTCCCCTGCTCGAGCGGAGCCGAGAGCTTGGGGAAGCGTGCGATCGGAGTGCGGAGTCCCAGGTCATGTGGCGGAGCCACCTGTCCTGGAACTCCGTGCGCCGAGGGCGCGTGCCGGGCGTCGAGGCGCAGCCGGGGGTTCAAAGACAGGCTCTGAGAGCCGAAGGCCTCCATACGTCTTGCTCGAAGCCTTCGAGCAACGCCGGGCCTCCGTGGCCTCCGTGGCCTCCGTGGCCTCCGTGGCCTCCGCCGGGCGAGTAGCGGAGCCGCCGTGCTCATCCGTCCCGGGAACGTGCACCGGCACCCGCGCGACTGGACCGAGATCAGCGCGCGAATCCGATTTGAGCGGGCAGGCGGCCGTTGCGAGCGCACAGGCCACTGCGGCTTGGCGCACCCGGAGGGCCGCTGCTCGGGCCTCCACGAGCAGATCCATCCCGACACCGGTCCACCACGGTCGCCTGACCACCGCTCTCCTCAACCACCAGCCGGAGGACGTGCGAGTGCTGGTACAGCGGGGTGTTCCAATGTGCGGATTGCCCGCTACTCGCGCCCGCGCCGAGGGCCCGCTTCCGCGCCGAGGGCTGCGACATCAAGGACGGGGACGTGGCCCGCCCTGCCCCCTTCAAGGACCGATGTCTACTTCCGGGGCCGCGGCCTGTGCAGCAGCGTGCCAGCGGCGCGGTCCTGGCTTGCGGTCCCTTCATCAACCTCTGTGCCGCCGAAGACTACGAGAACGAGGAAACAAGGGGCTGGGGCCAGGCCCCGACCGGCATCGTGGCCGGGGCCTGGCGGGTGACTCAATCGGCCTGGTCGTTTACTTGCTTGGGCAGGCAGAACAGCAGGACCCACATCAGGGAGAGGAGGCTGCCGACCCACCAGAGCACGCCGATGAACGCGTCACGGTTGAGCCCTGCGTCAAGCGAGCCGCCGGTGGTCGCGAAGAACACCAGGGCGGTCAGCGCGGTACCGAGGGCGATGCCCAGGTGCATGACGGTATTGAACAGGCCCGAGGCCGACCCGGCGTCCTCGTGCGGAACCCTGGCCAGCGCCATGTCGGCGAGCGGGCCGCCGACCATGCCGAGGCCGAAGCCGATCAAAACCACCGGAGCGGTCATCGTCAGCAGGGTCAGGTCCGCCTGGCCCGCGTCAATCTGGAGCCCGTAGGCAGACATCGAGGCCAGGGTGATGAGGGCTCCGGCCTGGGGCAACCGGCGGGCGAAGCGCCCGCCGCTCTTCGCCACAACCGTCGCACCGCCCAGCTCTCCGAGGGAGAGCAGCACAAAGGCCAGGGCCGCATGGAATGGGCTCATGCCCAGGCCGCGCTGGAGGTAGAGCGTCCAGGTCATGAAGAACAGCCCGCACAGAAGACCATGCATCAGCTGCGCCGCCATGCCGCCGGAGAACTGTCGACTCCGGAAGAGAGACAGGGCCACGAGCGGGGCGTTGCCCTGCTTGCGCTGCTGGTGGCGCAGGAAGACACCGAGCACGAGGAGCCCGGCGGCGAGCAGAGCGAAGCACCACAGCGGCCAGTGATGGAGATGCCCCTCGGTGAGCGGAAAGACGATCAGGACGATGGCCGGCGCGGACAGCAGCATGCCGGTCAGGTCGAGCCGGTCGGCCTTCTTCACGGTCGACTCGGGGATGAACCTGCGGCCCAGGCGGATCACGGCGAGGCCGACGGGGACGTTGACCAGGAAGACCGGCCGCCAGGACAGCCCGAACAGGTCCGCCTCGGTCAGCAGACCGCCCATCACCGGACCCAGGACGTTGGCGAGCGACATGATGGCCCCGTACAGACCGAACACCTTGCTGCGGTTCTGCCCCTCGAAGGTGACATGGAGGGTGGCCAGGATCTGCGGGATCATGATGGCCACTCCCACGCCCTGGAGGGTACGGGCTCCGATCAGCATGCCTGGCCCGGCAGCAAGGCCGCACAGCAGCGAGGCCGTGGTGAACACGACGGTGCCGATGAGGAGGATCTTGCGCCGGCCGTAAAGGTCGCCGAGACGTCCGCCGGTGATCAGCCCGACGGCGATGGGCAGTGAGTAGCCGGTGGTCAGCCACTGCACCGCGTCCGGTCCGGCGCCAGTGGACTCCTGTATTGCGGGCAGGGCGGTCAGGACGACCGACTGGTCGATCATGTCCATCAGTTCGGCGCCCAGGAGCACCAAGAGGGCGATCCAGGCAGCCAGGCCCATCTTCGACAGTCCAGGCGTGGACTGGGTCGGGGGCTGGGTGGTGTGCTTCGGCTCGTTGCCGAGCGCGGAGGAAGACACGACGGGAAACTCCTGATCCAAAGGAATCGGGAAGCCCTGCCGACAGCCGCACCGGGGCCGGAAAACACGAAACCCGGGGCAGACGGCAGAGCTGCACCCGGGAAAGAGAACTACGGGGAGGGTGACGCAACTCAGGCCAGCGCGACGTCCGCCCCCGGACACGTGCGACAGAACAGCACGTGGGGAACGCGGACGGCTACATGGCCTGGTTAATAGGTCGTCACCTCAAGATCGATACGTAAGGAACAGGAACTTCGGTCGCCGAGACCTCCGACGAAAAGGCCTGACCACCATATGACATCTCGTGGCCCTTCGCACATCAGAATGCGTAGGACCGCACCCGGCCGCCACCCAGGAGCCGACAGACCACTGCCGGAGGCCCAACCCGTCAGGCTTCCGAACAGGCTCTCGGGACGATTCTGGCGGCTGCGGCTGGAGAGGCGCCGGCCTTTGGGGCGGTGGGCAGCCGCTTTCGGCGGTGGCCAGTGTTCACGATCGCCATTCTGATCGGGGGACTGCCGCGCTTTGTGGTCGCCGCCTTCACCAACACCATCGCGCCGCTGGCCGTGACCATGGCGGTTGAGGGTCTCGCCTTCGGTGTGCTCAACCCCGCCATGGCCACAGTGACGTATGAGACGGTGCCGGAAGAACTGCGCAGCCGCGTGTTGAGCGCGTCGACGGCCGCGGTCCATCTGGTCACTCCGCTGGGCGCACTGGCTGCGGGCTTCCTCGTGGATTCGATCGGCCTGCCCTGCACGCTGCTGAAGGTTGGCGGTGTGTATCTGCTCGCCACGCTGTGCCCGTTGATCTTCCCGGTCTGGAAGCAGATGGACGGTACCGTCTCTCCGCACGACAGCGCGCAGGGCCCGCCGCCGCGAGTCTCGGGACCAAAGCAGGCGTAGAGGTGCGGGCCGATTGCGCCTGGGCTGCCTTCCGCCTGCGGACCACCGCCCGGAGCTGCCAGGCCGTCGCGACGTTTGCCAATGACCTTTCGCAGTGAAAGTTGAGTGATTCTCAGCGAAGGTTAAGTGATCTCTTCTTGTCCTGCGACGTGAAAGTAATGGCCGGTGGTGATCGGGTTTCGTGACGAGGCAAAGCTTCTGATCGTTCCGTCGCCCCGTTCATAGCAGCGAGATCGCCTGGCACTCAGGATGAGAAGATCAGCGCATGGAGTAAGTTGACTTGTTTTGTTCGATTAATCGGAGTTGGCGCGTGGCAAGATCGCCCCGACCGCAACACGGTTTCCCGAGGGAGAACGCCCATGCGCCTGCACCGACGTATTGCCGCCACTACCGCGTCACTTGCCCTGGCCTCAAGCGGCTTGGTCGCTCTTGCTGTTCCTGCCGCGTCGGCCGCCCCGGCCGGCGCCCTGAGCTGTAACGGCGGGCCCGTCACGGGAAGTGCCGGACATGCCGGCTGGCGTTTCCAGTGCAATAGCGGGACAGGGGCCAACTGGCGGGCCAGAATCGTGTGCCTCGGCGCTCCGCAGCCCTACACGCACTACGGCAACACCGTGAGCGGGAGCAGATCGGGCACCTCGACCGTGTGGTGCGCGGTTCCCGGCCACTGGGTGGACGTGGACAACAACTACCCGGCCATGGTCCCTGCGTAGATCTCGGGCCCTGCGGAGGGTTGTCAGGACTCCGCAGGCGTCCCCGGTGCGGAGGGTTGTCGAAAGGGCCCGGCGTGAGGCGGCTGGACGGCTGTGCCTCGGCTAGAACCTCGGGCCGGGCGCCGCCCAGTGATGGCCCTTGCCCACATCGATCCCCACCCATATCCGGATCCGCCGCTCTGACATCCCACGTTCCCCACGCCGAAACCAGCACGCTTCCCATCTCGGAGAACACCCCGCCGTCAGCTCCGTGAACAGCGACCACGGCTTCCAGGTCGCTTCGATCCACTGGCCCTGGCCGTGGTGGTTGCGTATCCGAATCCGGGAGATGTCGTGGTACGTCAGGCGGCCAATCGATGCCAGCCACAAGCGGCAGAAGGTTGAAAGCCACACCCGACGCCCCCGGGTGGGCCAACCATACGAAGGGCTCGTCCGGTCCCGCAGAACAACGTAGGGAAGGTTGAGCGATTCTCACCGAACATTGAGTGGTGCCGCCGTCGGCTGCTGCTGCGCCTTGGCGGCGCGCTGGCAGTCTTCGTAGGCGGCCTGACAGCAGTAGGTCGAGCACCAATGCGGTGGACGCCCTCGAGGGTAGGGGATCAGTCGGGTTCCGCAGCGTTCGCACTGCCAGCGCCGGTCCCGCGCGGTTCGCCGACAGGACGACGAGCAACAGCTCACTACTTGATTATGCTGGACAAGGTCACCGCACTCTTCGCAGACGGAGTCCACCGGCGTCTTCGGCTTGCGTGGCCGTCCCGCTCGACGGCGCTCGGACCAGGACGTCTGCCGACACCGCTGTGAACACCATCGCGCAGGTCGCCCCTTGCCGGTGTCCTTCAAAGGCTCCTTGCATCCCTCGCAGACCAGGCCGGACAGCGCGAGGCTGAGAACGAACACTGGCCGGCCGCTGACTGCAGCCAGTCGCTCAGGCCGGAGACGTCCACGAGGACTCTCAGGTGGCTCGCGAAGGTAGGCCCGCAGGTCGGCTGGTGAGATGGTTCACGCGGGCCAAACGGTCGATGGAGGAGTCGACGCTCTCGCCATGGCAGGGGCGGACGCCGATGGGCAGTCGGGCAGGCACTACGGCCATGCCGTAAAGCGCGAAGGCCACCAGCTCCCAAGCGGAAACTGACTTCCCGCCGCCGCTCAAGATCACACTGCCGATCGGCACGAGTGGCGCCACGCTGAGCAGCGCCGCGCCGGTGCACCAGAAGGCCAGCAGCTGATTGGCCCGCCTACTGAGAGCAGGGTCGGCCGCCACCGCCGCTGGGACGTCGTACCCGGTGGCCCTGTCACAGGCCTCACCCCGGTATCCGACGCGGGCGGCCAGAAGGCTGGCCACACCCAATACGCAGAAGCAGCCGAAGATGAGCATGTAGGCCATGGAGTGTCTCTGCGTCTCGGTCGAGGGGGCAGCTTCAGCGGATGTATTTGATGACGAAGGCGATGACCATGTTGACGGCCTTGTTCTTCACCCAGTTCGGAAGAACCTTCCAGGCCCAGCCACCGATCTCGCCACCGAGGCATCCGATGACGGCGTTGCGTACATAGGCCTTCTTGCTGGAGGCCTTGCCGGCTGCGATATCGCTGAGCACCGACGTGGGGATGCTCGCTACCGCACCCTTCGCGCACCATGCCGCAGCGCCGATGGCGACCGCCGCTATGGGAAACGCCCGGGTCTACGAGCCGCTCGCACCGGCGGGCTGCTCGCTCATGGCCTTCGAGATCTCGGCGCGGGCCTCCGTACCCATCCCGTCCTCGATGAACTTCCGCTGCTCCACAGTGAGCGCGGGCCACGCCGACCGGTCCGCGGCGACCCTGCCGGCGGCCGGGGTGTCAGCGCTGTCGACAGCCATGGCGGTGGGCGCCACGGTGGCGAGCAGCGCCCCGCTGGTGACGGCGGCGATACAGGCCAGAGATGAACGACGCGTTGTGGTAACGCGCATGCTTCTCCTGTAGTGGGAGGAATGTTCAACGTCAGACGCGGAGCCGGGAGCGGCAGTCGTCCGAAGGCCAAGAGGAACGCAGTTTCAGCAAGCCCGATGGCTCTCCCGCACCCTCCAGGCGACGCCACATCTGCAGCTGCCGCCGCGACGTCGTCTGACGGCCAGTCAAGACCTTATGGAGATCCAGCTCCGCGAGCTTCCGCCGAAAGTCCTTGGTTTTCCAGGACCTCCGGCCTGCATCCGCTCACCAGGAGAGCCGCGTGCGCCCCCGGGGAAGCCACATGATCATGAAAATCCGTCCATGTGTCGGGGTGGGGCCGCCAGGTTACCGACCCCGCAGAGTTCGAGGGCTCGGAAACAGGCACTCAGCAGTACGTCCGGGCCTTCTTGATGGCGGGTTCGGCCCTTTGGGCGTCGGAGGTCACGTTGAGCAACTGCTGGGCCTTCCTCAGGGCGTCGGCCAGCGGCTGGAACTTGGCGTCCGCCAGGGCGGCCGCCCTGGCCAGTTCCTCGGCGCCGACGAGGCGGGCCACCGCGACGTCGAATGCCTGCCCGCCGTCGGTATCGGGCATCCGTTCCGGCAGCCGGCTCATGGCCGCACAGGCCAACTCGGCGTCGGTGCCCTGGACCTTGCCGGATGTCGCCCCCGACTGGCAGGCCGTCAGAGCCAGCAGCAGACCGACCGCGGGCACAGCGATTGTCGGACGCCTCATCAGTTCCCCCGCTCGAAGACTTCCGGCCATCCTCGGGGGCTTCGCCCAGGGGGCATAAGTCCGATCCCGGCCAGCTTGCACGGCTACCGACCCCGCACCCGAAGGTTCAGAGACAGGCACCAAGTCAGGACGGCGGCCGTGTCCCCTGACAGTCACCGTTGCCGAAGGCCAGTGTCAGTGCGTCATGGCATGCTCACGGCCATGAACAGGGAGCAGCTCTGGGCACTGATCCAGGAAGCCCGCGACCAGGCGCTCGACATCAGGGACATCTCCGGCATCGTTGGCCGTGCCTCCCGAGCTGAATGCTGCAGGCTCCTTGCCATGAATTCGCCGTATCCGTACCGACAGCAGCCGGCAGTAACCGCTACTCAAGTCCTCTCCGCAAGGCCCTCATGAGCTGGGACGTGATCCTCCTGCGCCTGCCCGGCGACGTCACCTGGTTGCAGGAGATCCCTGCCACCCGGACCCCAGCTCCGCTCGGTCGCCGACACGACGTACTCGCGGCTGTCACGCCGGCCGTTCCCCATGTTGATCTCTCTGACCCCGAGTGGGGACCGTACCTCTTGGAGAGGTGCTGGAGGCGGTCCGCCTCCAGCCCGGCGCCGACGTCGCCGCGGTGACCACGGCGCAGCTCCGCGAGGTCGGTCGGCTCGAAGTCCCGACGCGTTGGCGGATCGACAAGCTCAGGCTGATAGGCGGAAACCACCGATCTGGTACTCAAGACCCTCACGGCACTCCAGGTGCGGGATGGCACTCCGCATTGCCGAGTGCAGCACGGGCGGAACCTCATACACCGCGGTCGCAAGAAGGTCGTCGTCGCGACCGGGGAACAGGTCCCTGATACTCAGGATCTCGACTCGGGTAAGGCCAGTGACATGAACGGCTTGCTCGTCGCCGTCCCAGCCGATGAGCTCCCACCCAAGGACTTCGGTATCGATATGGTGCACGCGCCTACGGTAAGCGCGAACTGCCCATCAGGTTGAATCTCAAGCTGAGTGGCTGACGCTGTCGGGGATCACGGGGCGGAGCCTGGGCAAAGCTCTGTACCGCGGTTTCGCCGACGCACCCGAGGCGTACGGCGCGGGCGTCCACCAATCGCGGCTGCCACTCGCCTTTGGGGCATCGTTCTACGGGCCATCAAGAACGTTCCGCTGTTCCAGTCTGGCGACGAAAGCGGGGGGGGCAGCACGAGGCGCGTCGGCAGACGCGCAATTGGCATGGGTGACCGCGGACAGGGCTGCTCGCCGGTGCCGACTGGCAGAGGTTCCCCGAGCTACTCAGAGGCTTCCAAAGCCCGCGCGATACCGGCCCGGGTGGTGATCCCGAGCTTGGGAAAGATCCGGTAGAGGTGCGCGCCGATCGTCCGTGGGGAGAGCGAGAGGCGCGCGCCGATCTGGCGGTTGGTGAGCCCTTGGGCCGCGAGCCGGGCAATCCGTGTCTCCTGTGCCGTGAGCAGCGGGTGGCCCCCGGCTGCCCGGTCGGCCGCCTCGATGTCCGCGTCGGCCGCGGCGAGTTCGCGGGAGGCCCGCGCGGCCCAGGGTGCGGCGTCCAGACGCGTGAACGCGGTGAGCGCGGCACGGCTGTGCGCGCTCGCCTCCTCGGGCCGGTGCTGCCGGCGCAGCCACACGGCGTGCGCCAGGCGGGCCCTGGCGAGCGGGAAGGGCCAGGTCTCCGCATTCCGCTGGGCGTACACGGCCGCGTACCGTTCGTCCGCCTCGTCGTCGGCGGCGGCGATGGCCTCGGCGACGGTCACCAGAAAGGTGTGGTGGGCCGAGATACGGGCGAGGCCGGCCGAGTGGACCGCCCGCAGATGGCGCCGGGCCTCCTCGGTCCGCCCGCTGTCGACGGCGGCCTGCACCCGGTCGACGAGCGAGAGATGCTGCCACGGGCCGCGGTCCGTGAGCGCACCGGGCGGAGTGAGGGCGCAGGCGTGGCGCCACGCCTCCTCGGCGTGCCCGTGGCCGAGCGCGCACAGCGTCCGCATCCCGTGCAGCGCATCGGTGACCAGGCACAGACGGCGTTCTCCCGCGCGGGCGCCGAGGACCGGTTCGAGCGCGGCGAGCCCTGCCTGGTCCCCGCGGGCGGCGAGGATGTGTCCTGTGGTCTGCAGGAACAGCGTCTCGGCCAGCGCGTAGCCGTGTGCCGCGGCGGTCCGCGCGCCGGCGCGGGAGGCGGCCAGGGCGGTGTCCCAGTTGCCGTGCAGCAAGTCGTCGTGGGCCCGGAGGCTGTCGGTGAAGGTCTGGGTGGCGTACGCGTGGCGGCGTGCGAACGCGCTCCAGAGCGCGCAGTGCTCGCCGAGGGAGTCGACGGCCGCGGCCGTCCAGAGCAGCAGCCATGCCTCGGTGGTCTCGCGGTCCGCGGGCAGGGCCGCGACGGTCTCACGCAACCGCCGCGGCACTTCGTGGACGGATGGGCGGGGGCCTGACCAGGCCCGTCGGCAGAGCTCCGCCCCGGTGGGCGCGGCGGGATGCGTCACGTGCCGGTCGATGGCGTCCCACGCCCGCTCGTCCCCGGTGAGGGCGGCCGCGAGGAGAAGGAGGAAGAGGATCGGTCCGATGAGGGCGGCGTGCTGGTCCGCGGCGTCCGGTGGGACCGGCGCGTCCAGGACTGCGGGCAGCAGCTCGATGGCTGGACGCGGGTCGGCGTCGAGCTGAAGCCGGGTGCAGGCGACGGCGAAGGCGTACGGGGCGGCGGGTTCGGGCTTGCCCGGCCGTGCAGTGGCCTCGGCCTCGGCGATGTGTTGCGCCGCCAGGTGTGGGCGACCGGCGCGTACGGCCAGGGCCGCCGCGGCGACGAGACGGGTGGTCCTGGTCGTGCGATCGGGGCTGAGTCCGGCCGCGCGCGCCATCAGTACCGTCGCCTCGGCGTCTCCGCCCTGGGCGGACATGCTGTCGGCCTCGGCGTGCAGCCGTGCGGCCAGTTCGGCGTCGGCGCCGAGAGCGGCGGCCGCGAGGTGCAGGGTCCGCCGCGAATCCCTCTCGGGCAGGGCGTCGGCGAGCAGCCGGTGGGCGGCGCGGAGCTCGGCCGGGGACGCGAGGTGCGCCAGCCCGGCGCGCACCAGGGGGTGATGGAACTCCAGGAGTTCCCGCTCCGGGTCGATGTGCGCGAGCCCGGAGCGTTCGATGTGCTCCTCGATCCGGTACCAGGGCGGGCCTGCGGCGTCGGCCAGGGTCCGCAGTACGCTGCGGTGCCGGGTGGAGGCGTCGCCGAGGGCCGCGACGAGCAGGATGTTGCGGGCGGCGTCGGGCAGGGCGCGCAGTCTGTCCTCGTACAGCCGCCCGAGGCGTTCCCCGACGGGCAGCGTGTCGAACGGCTCGGGCATCTGTGGTGGGGCGGGGCTCGCGAGGGATTCGACACGGCCGGCGGCCAGTCGCCTCACCTGCTCGGGGAGTTCGTGCAGAGCGAGCGGGTTCCCCGCGGCCGCCCGCAGAACTCTGCGGCGCACCCCCTCGGGCAGTGACGGGTGCAGGGTGCGCAGCAGCAATTCGGCCTGCGGCGCGTCCAGCGGCGGCAGGTCGATCACCTGCCCCGCCGGGCAGGCGGTGGCGTCGTGCTCCTCGCGGTCGGCGGGCCGGTCGCGGCCGGTCGCGGTCACGGTGTGCCGGGTCGCCGCGATGGCGACCACCGGCAGCGGAGCCAAGTGCCGTTGTACGTAACCGAACACGGCGACGCTGGACGGGTCGGCCCACTGCAGATCGTCCAGGAGCACGACCAGTGGCTGGCGTGCGGCGGCGTGGGCAAGCAGGGTGAGGGCGGCTCCCGCGACCGTGAACCCTTGGGGCGGGACGCTCTCGCGCACGCCCAATGCGCTTTCCAGGGCGTGCCGCTGGTGTTCGGAGAGACCCTCGGAGTCGTCGAGGAGGGGCCAGAGGACCTGGTGCAGGGCGGCGAACGGCAGCTCCGACTCGGCCTCGGCGCCGGTCATCCGCAGCACCCGCAGACCGGTCCGGCGGGCCGTCGCCTCGGCCGCTCCCAGCAGGGCCGTCCGTCCCGTGCCGGGGTCGCCGCGCAGGATGACGGACGCCCCGGTGGTGGCGATGCCGGCCAGGGCCGCGTCGATGACCGCGCGTTGCGTGTCGCGTCCCGTCAGCTCCGGTACGCCGAGGCCTGCTCCGGTCCCGGCCCCGGTCCCGGTCCCATTCCCGGTCCCGGTCCCGGTCGTGCTTCCCTCGCTCATGGCCCCACCCCTGCCGTCAGCGCTCAGTGCTCAGCGCTTCAGCACACCGTCCAGCCACTCCAGGACCTCGGGGGTCACCGGCTCGGTGAGGTCGGCGAACTCCTCGTGCTTCTTGAGGAACTTCGCCACGTAGGGGCAGACGGGTACGGCGCGCAGGCCCGCGCTCCGCACGTCCTCCAGTGCCTCCTGTACGAGGATCGAGGCCAGGCCCTGCCCGGCGTGGGCGTCGTCGATCTCGGTGTGGAAGAACACGCGCCGGTCGTCGCGGTCGCGGTAGGCGGTGAAGCCCGCGCTCCCGCCGTCGACGAGGATCTCGTAGCGGTGCCTGGCATCCACACGCCGGACGGTCGGGGGCGTTTCGGGCTGCGTCATCGTCGTACTGCCTTTCAGAAAAGCGCCGGAGAACAGCGTCAGGTACGCGCCGGGTTCTTACGCGGGGCGATGGTGGTGTTGGGAAAGGCGGGCGCGGGGAGGCGGACGCCGGGGCAGCCCTCGACCTCGCCGAAGCGGTCGGACGTCGCTTCCCGCGTCTGTCCGGCCTCGACGATGTCCTCGTGACTGCGGCCGATGAAATTCCACCACTCAGACAGTACTTGGCTTCTTTGCGCAGGTCAGAGGCGCCCCCGCTCTCGGACGATCAGCAGACCGTCTAGCAGACAGGCCCTTGCGTCGAGGTTCGAGACCGACACTGCGGCGGAGTGGAGGGGAGAGCCAGCGACACCTGGAGGACTCCTCGCTGCGGCACCTGGGCTCCCCGCTGGAGCACCACATCTCCTTCGCACTGGGAAGCCGGCGGATGGAGGCTTTCGACCACAAGGTGATGGACGGCTGCCTCCGGGCCTCAGAACTACTACCGCCCCACGCAGCACGGTGGGAGCGCGTCCTGCGCGAGCGCCTCATCAAGATCCGCCGTGCCGTCCGCGGAGAGGAGAGGTAGCACGGGGACCGCAAAGGCCCTCGGAATCCACCACATCCACCACATCCACCACATCCTCCGCTGCCCGCGTCCGTGGTCCGGCGCGGGCAGCGGAGGATGTGGACTCACCTCATTCGACGGCGGTGCCCTCAAGCTCGACCATCTGGCCGGGGATCGCCAGGCGGGTCACGCCGAGCATGGTGGTGGTCGGCGCGACCTTGGCCGCGACGAGGCGGCCCGCCAGCGCGCCGTAGTGCTGGAAGAGCAAGTCGACGTCGGTCGTGTAGACATTGAGCCGGACGAGGTTCGAAAGGGTCATGCCGGCCTCGGCGAGCACCGCCTCGATGTTGTCGATGCTCAGCGCCAGCTGCGCCCCCATGTCACCGTCGTGTTCGGGCTTGCCTTCTTTGCTCATCGCGGTCTGCCCCGAGATGTACAGGGTCCGCGAGTGCCCGGAAACGACCTCACCCTGGTTGAAGCCCATCTCGACCGACCATGTCACCGGGTTGACCGCGTTACGTTCCATTAGCGACTCGCTCCGTCCATTCGGTTCACTGAAGTGCGTACGCCCAACAGCGCGGCATCCGCCGGGCTTCGACGTCGCACAAAGGAGCATTCCAGCAATACATGACACCCTTGGTCATGTATTTGGTTAGGGTTTTCGTATGCGCGCCGACCGGTTGGTTTCCCTGGTGCTCCTGCTGCGTCAGCGCGGTCAGATGACCGCGGAGACACTGGCCGGTGAGCTGGGGGTATCCATCCGCACGGTGCTGCGCGACATAGAGGCACTGTCCGCGGCAGGCGTCCCGGTCTATGCCGAGCGCGGTCGGCACGGCGGGTTCGCACTCTTACCCGACTTCCAGACAGCGCTCACCGGGCTGAACCACGACGAGGCGCTCGCCCTGCTCGTGGCCGGATCGCGGCGCGGAGCGCAGCTGTTCGGCCTCGGTTCGGCCCTCGCCTCGGCCATGCTCAAGGTGGTCGACGCGTTGCCCGAGGGGCTTCGGGACGCCGCAGCCGATGCGGCGCAGCGACTACTCATCGACCCGGAGAAGGACCTCCTCTCACGCCCCGCAGCGGCCGAGGAAGTGCCTGACGCCATCGTGGCCGAGGTCCGGTGTGCGGTGCTCTCCGGACACAAGTTGCGCGTTCAGTATGCGGCGGTGGGACAGGCCCCGAAGTGGCGCACGGTGGACCCGATCGGCCTGGTCACCGTACGCGAACAGGGGTATCTGCTGGCCAAGAGAGATGGCGAGGATCGCACCTATCGCCTGTCCCGAGTGCTGGCCGCCGAGGAACTTGACGAACCCGCGCAGCGGCCGTACTCCGTTGACCTGGACCGGGCCTGGCAGGAACGCAACGCGCAGTTCCGGACTGGCGGCGACAAGGTCGCCGTGCTGGTACGGGTGGACCCGAAGCGACGGGAGCACTTGGTCGGCACCGCCTTGGCCGTCTGCGCGGAGGAAGCCGACGCGGACGGCTGGCTGCGGCTGGACGTGATCTTCCAAGATGCGCGACATGCCGAGTGGGCCCTGTGGCAGTACGCCACCGACGCGGAGGTCCTGGCCCCGCAATGGCTGCGCACCTCCCTACGCAACCGCGCCGCCGCGGTCGCTGCCCGCTATGGGCCGCCCGATTGAGCGACCCGTGTCCCGCTCCGGATCGTGAAGCTTCCTCTTCCAGGCGCACGGCCTTGACGGAAGGGTCGCCGTCGACGAACTCGCAAGGGAAAGGGGAGCTCCGGGTACCCTCTGCCGCGTCGCCAGTGAAGGCACCAGGGCGGCGCGGCCGGGGACGATCGGCTGCTCCTGACGGCTACTCACGGCGTGCGGCTCATCCTGAACAGGCTGAAGGGCGGCGACGACACCGTCGACGCACTCGTTCGTCGGGCGCTGATGTCGCGAGCGCCCCGAGCCGGAGTGGTCGTATCGGGCCGCGCCGCTGAACGCCTCGACCTGCAAACGGAACTGACCCGCCCCCATGGCCGTATCCGGGTCGGCCGCAAAATTCGCCCGGGGCTCCTCGGCTTCCTGCCGCTGATGGCCGTCTTCGCGGTGACACCGGCAGCCTTCGGGCTGCTGGCCCTTACCCTGACACTCGCTGACGTTCTCTAGGCGCGCACCTACCCTGGATCTGCTACGAACACAGGGGAATGCCTGGAACAGTGCTCGACTCGGCCTGATGCCCCCGACGGGTTGGCCCGGGGGCCGGGACTCAGGTCTGCAGGCTCAGCTGCTGGGCGCCTCTGAGTGCTGTACGGCGGCCGACTCGGCCGGGGAAGCTGTGGTGTAGAAGACCGCCGAACCCTGCTTGGTGCGCTCGGCCCGGCCCTTGGCGACCAGGTTCTCCGCCGTGGTGCGCACGACGGCGGCCTTGATGTTCCGACCGGGATTGGCCTGGGCCAGGGCGGCGGTGATCTCGGCGGCGGAGCGAGGCTCGCTCTGCTGGCCAAGGTGGTTGCTGATCAATTCGACCAGCGTCGGTCCCGATGCCGGCTGAGCGGACTTCTTCCGAGCCTTGGGTACGTTCTTGGCGTCCTTAGCCGCCTGGTCCTTGTTACCGATGGCTGCGGCACTCGTCGCCTGGACGACACCAGACTTCCGCGCGCCGCCCCTGGGGGCCGGCACCTTCTTCTTGCGGACCGGGTCGTTCTCACCGGCGCCCGCAGACGCCTCGGAAGTACCGAGGGCCTTCTGTACGTTGAGCAGGACCGTGTGGTCGCTTTCAAGTGCCTGCAACTGCTCCTGCAGTGCAGCCAACTCAGTCTTAAGGCGTTGCTGCTCCTTCTGGTTGGCGTCCAGGTGCGCGGCGACGCGGGCGGCATATTCGGCCTGGACTCCGGTGACTACCGGCTGGGCGTTCGACATGTTCATTGACCTTCCATCAGGTAAATTGCAACAGCTTGGCGTTGGGGCTAAGCCCTCAATCTGGGATGTCCTGCGCGCATCACGATGGCTGGCTTCCCGCACCCGCGACATCAGTAACCCACGTGGAATTGTGAAGCGTACGGCTTCGAGGCCACCTATGAACACGCAAAGGCGCAACCTCCCCCTCACGGGCATGGTGTAGGTGCGGTCGGCTCGCGGGCGTTGGCAAGGATGCTCGGCGTGCACGTGGGGGTCGTCACGGTCTGCCCGTGCGCCATCAGAGGGCAGGAGACGCACGGCAGACCTGGGCCCGGGTGACCGGGTGGCTTGAACATCATGCCCCGAATGTGTTCGTGGCTCTCGGCGGCAGGGGGAGTCAGGCGGCCACCTGCAAGGCCGAACTGCGCATGGGCCTAAGGCTGCCAGAGCAGCTGCGGCAGTGGCTTCTGACTCACGACATCGATGCAGGTCGGCAGCATCATGCCGGAGCGGGTCTTGTGGCGCTGGGGCGCCCCGGAGTCATCCCGAGTGGCGGACTCCTTCTGGGCCTCGTGGACGTCGAACGCGTCTACCGCCACAAGACGGCCATGGAGGAAATGACACCGTCCAGAGACACTGACTACCGGTCCTGGCGCAGGGAGTGGGTGCCGATCGTCTCGGATCGCGACGGTGTCTACGGGAAGCTCGTGAACATGAGCACCGGAGCGGTGGGGTCTTGGAGTGAGGGATCGTTCCCTGAAGGCAGCGCGTACACCTCGTTAATCCTCCCAGTCGAGCTTAGCTCCCAGCGCCGCCGACCCGGCCCACCGGACACGAGCGTGGTCGGCCATGGTCGGCCGCTGGGGGTCGCACAACTGCCGGTTCTTCGGTGACCACTCAACTTCATCGTGCGGAAGTGCGTCGACGACCAGCCATCGTGGAAGAAGCCGAGGTCGGTGACGGTGGCAGCTATGCCGGAGCGGGCGGCCGCGCGCTGCTACGGTCGGGCGCTATGAGCTGGCTTCCCGATGACTTCGTTCACCCCGTCCTGGTACCGCTGCCGAGTGGCAACCACCACCTGCGACCGATCCGGGAGGCGGACACTCCGCTCGACTATCCGGCTGTGATGGGTTCGCGCGAGAGGCTGTGGACCATCTTCGGCCCGGCCTGGGGCTGGCCCTCGGCCACCATGACCTACGAGGCCGACCAGGCCGACCTGTTGCGGCACGAGAAGGAGATCGCCGCGCACCAGTCCTTCAACTACGCGCTGTTCGATGCGGCGGAGACAGCCCTGCTCGGCTGTGTCTACATCGACCCGCCGGAGAGGGCTGGCGCGGACGGCGAAATCTCCTGGTGGGTGGTGAACGAGCTGGTGGGCAGCAAGGTCGAGCAGGCCCTCGACGCGCTGGTACCGCAGTGGATCGCCGCTGACTGGCCGTTCGAGCAGCCACGCTTCCTCGGCCGCGAGATTTCCTGGTCGGACTGGCTCGCCCTGCCCGAGCATCCCGCCACTTAAGCAGTTGTTGCCCGTACCTATCTCGAGGGCTGTCGATCGAACGGGAGTCTCGGTCGGGTGGCTGCGGTGGTTTCGGAGCGTGAAAGCAGGGCCTTCAGGTAGCTCAGGGTGCGATCCCATTCCGAGTGCTGAAGGCCCTGGTGTCTTTGTTGTACGTGCCCGAGCATGTTGACTTGAGAAGCTGCATGCCCGCTGCACTTCGTGGGCTGAAGCGCGCAGGTACACAGAATCTCGGTTCCGCGGGAAGGGAAACTCGCTCGTTGGCCGGCGTTCTCGGTGGCAGCGCGCACGGGTTGGGGGCATGCACCGTCTGGGCCCCAGATTCCGCTGGCCTGGTTCATCGATCGTGGCCTGGGGCCCTCTTCAAGACCGCTGATAGATTCCTGCGGTGAGCGAGCAACTGCCCAGCGGCGGCATCGGACTGTCACCCGGCGAGATCGAAGCCCTCCACGCCAGGTGGTCTTCCTGCTGGACCCCGAGTGAGGTCGCGCACCAGTTGGCCGGGATCGGCACGCCCTGGTACGTGGCTGCGGGCTGGGCGCTGGACCTGTTCCGCGGGCGGCAGACGCGCGCTCATGGGGACCTCGAGATCGCGATTCCGGCCGCGAGCTTTCCCGAGGTCCGCTACCGCTTCCCCGGATACGTCTTCGACGCGGCAGGCAGTGGCCGGATCTGGGAGGACGCCACAACGGAGGTGCTGGCCGCCGTACATCAGACTTGGCTCCGCGATCCGGCCACCGGCAACTACTTGCTCGACGTGTTCCGCGAACCGCACGACGGCGACACCTGGATTTGCCGACGCGATGAGAGGATCCGGCTTCCCTACAGCGACATCATCCAGCACACTCAAGACGGCATCCCGTATCTGGCGCCCGAACTGGTCCTGCTCTTCAAGGCCAAGCACGCCCGGCGAAAAGATCAATCAGACTTCGATGCGACCCTCCCCCACCTGTCCCCAGCTCAGCGCGAGACCCTGGCCGAGCTACTCGACTGCGTACACCCGGGGCATCCCTGGATTGCGGATCTGTAGCTGGCTACTGGTGCACTCGCTCAACTGAGGTTGGCTGCCCAGCGCCGCCCAGCTCGGCGGATCAGAGGCAGCGCCTTGTCGGGGCGCGCGGTGTCGCTGCTCGTCGACGCGGGCGCGCGCGGTCTGACACTGCTCCGGACGACGGGCTGGAGCACGACCAGCCGTTCCGTCTTCAACGGTTCGGGCTTGAGCCAGTGCCGCATCGGGGAGCTTTTGCCTCCCTGTCGCTGTGGCTGAGTGCCTCATCTGGCGGGAGAGAGCCTGCGACGTTCCGGAACATGACGTCAGTCGGATCGGAGGTTCGGCCGTAGATGTCTGGTGCTCATGGCGTGGAAGACCCTTTTCGGCTCCCAGCGGGCTCGTCGAGCAGACGCACGACGCCGTAGGAGGCGATGTCGCGGTCGCGGAGCTTGTCGTAGTTGGCGAAGGAGAACCACAGCGCGGTGTCGACGCCTTCCTCCTCGAAGATGTCGAGCAGCTCGTTGAGGTAGCGCACTTGCTCGTCCTCGTCCGGCGTCGTTCTGTGCGGTGGTTGCCAGGCCATACTGCCCAGGTCGCCCGCACCGCGGTAGGCACAGGTTCCGTACTCGGTCATGACCAGGGGCTTGCCGTGGGAGAAGAACTCGCGCAGGTGGGTGCGGAAGGTGTCGGCGTTCTGCGCAGTTCGGTAGGCATCGACGCCCACCACGTCGAACCGGGCCCAGTCGACAGGCTCCCAGGGACCGGAGGCGTAGGTGACCTTCCCGCCGAAGTGGGCGCGGACGGTCGTCGTGGCCTGGGCGAGAATCGCGTTGAGGCGTTCAGGGACCGGTCCGAGGGAGGTCCACCAGTGGATGTCGGCGGTGGCCATGGCTTTGAGACGGTCGAGGTAGGTGTCCCCGGGGAGGAAACCGTGAGCGAAGGCGCTGAGTTCGCAGCCGGTGACGAGCACCACCTGCGCGCCGCCTTGCCCCAGGGCTTCGGCGTGCCGGACTGCGGTGCTCAGTCGCTCGGCGTCGCCGCCGGAGATGCGTACGACATCGCAGTGCAGGGTCTCGGCGATCACGGTCATGTCGTGCCGGACTCCGGCCGGGTCGAAGGTCCTTCTGGTGCGACGTTGGCCGGGAAGGTTCCAGTGTCGTAGTTGATGCCTCGCGCGCGCACATCAGCGCCCTTCCGCATAGTTGGGTCCGTGTTCCAGCAGGTCGAAGGCCAGCTCGACGTCCCGTGACAGCGCGCGGCCGGCGTCCTGGGCAGAGGCACCGCCCAGCAGCAGCTGGAAGTAAGTCTCCTGACGGGTGAGCAAGGATGCGGCGATCTGAGCGGCCATGAGCGCGGCTGTCGTGGGGCCGTACTCGTCGGCCAGGACTTGCGCCAATGCCTCACGCTGCCACCTCGGCGGCCTCGGCGATTTCGTTGACCGTCACTGCGTCGAAACCGCGCTCGGTGAACATCTGCATTGCCACCGCGGCGATCCGCTACGTGAGGAGAAGACCCCGCCACCCCACCGTCGCGGACCTGGTGCGGGACATGATCCACAATTTCGACGCCGACGGCTACGACGGACCGCGGCATGTGCCCGACCATGTACGGACTTGCTGCCGCAGCCATTCCCCTGATCGCGCTCGGCTGATCACGCTCGGCGCGGTCCTTGCCGTCATGTGGCTGCTCGGTATCGGCGTGTGCTTGCTCAAGGCTGCTTTCGCCATCGAAATCATCCTTCGGCCGTAGCCCGGCGCGGCAGCCCCGCCGTGGACGGCCAACCTCTGTCGGTGTGCCGACACGTACAGCGCGGCCACTGGGGTACTACAGGCAGGCCGCATACTCGGTGATCGTCATCAGGGTGTCACTGCGGTATTGCCTACCGGTGCGCGCGGAGCGAGGAGACATTGATGGGGGACATGAAGAACGTGAACGGCCCAGCCATGTCCGAAGTAGTGGAAAACCCCGCCCTTCGGGCACAGCCGACCGGCCGCCTGGCCCGCTGGATGCTGCGCCACCAGGTGCAGCCCGTCGGGCCGGCGGCCGGCGAGGGACACTCCGAGCCGCACGCCTGGTGGAAGGTGATGTGCCTGACCGGTGTCGACTACTTCTCCAGCCTCGCCTACGTCCCGGCCATCGCCGCGCTCGCCGCCGGTGCCAGTTCCCCCTTGGCGACGCTGCTGATCGTGGCCCTGACCTTGCTGGGCATGCTGCCCATGTACCGGCGCGTGGCGAAGGAGAGCCCGAACGGAGCCGGTTCCGTGGCGATGCTGGAGGATCTGCTGCCGTTCTGGTGGGGCAAGTTGTTCGTGCTGGTCCTGCTCGGCTTCGTGGCCACGTCGTGGATCATCACCATCACCCTGTCGACCGCGGACGCCTCGGTGCACGTGGTCGAGAACCCCTTCTTCCCCGAGGCCCTGCACGGTCACGAGGTGGCCCTTACGGTGGTACTGCTGCTGGTCCTCGGCGGGGTGTTCCTGCTCGGCTTCAACGAGGCCGTACGCGTGGCCATTCCGCTGGTCGCGATCTTCCTGGCGCTCAACGCGGTCGTCATCGCCGTCGGCCTGGTCCACGTCTTCACCACTGCCGGGGCGTTCTCGGCCTGGACGGATGCCCTCGCCGGGGGCGGCGCCGGCTTCGGCGACATGGTGACGCCGGCGCTCCTCGCGTTCCCCCTGCTCGTACTGGGGTTGTCCGGTTTCGAGACCGGGGTGAGCATGATGCCGCTGGTGTCCGCGGACGGCGCGGACGACGAGGAGCGGCTGCGGTCCCGGATCCGCAACGCCCGCAAGCTGCTGACCACCGCCGCCCTGATCATGAGTGTCTACCTGCTGGCCGCCAGCTTCGTCACCACCGTCCTCATTCCCGAGAAGGAGTTCCGGCCCGGCGGCGCCGCCAACGGCCGCGCCCTGGCCTGGCTGGCCCACGAGCACGTCGGAGAGGCGTTCGGCACTGTCTACGACATCAGCACGATCCTGATCCTCTGGTTCGCCGGAGCCTCCGCCATGGCGGGACTGATCAACATCGTCCCCCGCTATCTGCCCGATTACGGGATGGCCCCCGAGTGGGGCCGCGCGGTACGGCCCGTAGTGATCGTCTACACCGCCCTGTGCGTCCTCATCACCATCGCCTTCGACGCGGACGTGGACGCCCAGGCCGGCGCGTACGCCACCGGCATCCTGGCCATGATGGTCTCCGGCGCCTTCGCGGTGACCATCTCCGTTGCCCGCGGCGGCCGCCGACCGATGGCCGTCGGCTTCGCGCTGCTCACCCTCGTCCTTCTCTACGCCCTGGTCTACAACATCGTCGACAAGCCGCACGGCATCACCATCTCCGGCTTCTTCATCGTCGGCATCATCTTCGTCTCGCTGGTCTCCCGTGTGTCCCGCACCACGGAGCTGCGCGCAGACCGCATCATCTTCGACGAAGCCGCCCGCCGTTTCATCACCGAAACTCTCGCCTACGACAACGCGATCAACATCATCGCCAATCGCCGCCAGGCCGGCGACAGTGCCGAGTACAGCGACAAGGAGCGCGAGCAGCGCGGGAACAACCCGGTCCCCGGCCGGGCCGACGTGCTGTTCCTGGAGATCGACGTGGTGGATCCCTCCGACTTCAGCGAGGCCCTCTCCGTCCATGGAGTGGAGGTCGACGGTTACCGGGTCCTGCGCGCCGAGGCCCCTGCCGCCCCCAACGCCATCGCCGCGATCCTCCTGGCCCTGCGCGACGCCACGGGCGTTCAACCGCACTGCTACTTCGCCTGGGCCGAAGGCAGCCCCCTGAAGCACATGTTCCGCTACTTCCTCCTCGGTCGCGGCGACACGGCCCCGGTCACACGCGAGATCCTCCGCGAACACGAGACCGACCCCGAGCGCCGCCCCCGCGTCCACGTCGGCTGACGGGCGAGTACCGGGCGGCTACGGGGCGATGCGGAACCTCAGCCGGCAGATGACCGCGTCGGTGTCGCGCCGTACGGCGTGGGCGACAACCGCGCCGCGCTGGTTCTGCAGCAGGCGCTGCCACAGCCGCTCCGGTTCCGTCTCGGCGATGAGGACGGTGACGCGGGTGCCGGGCTCGGTCTCGGCCAGGGCCCGGACGTACGCGGTGATGGGGCGGCCCAGCGTACGGCGCTCGGACGGCAGGCGGACGAGTTCCACTCCCGGGTCCCACAACGCCCAGTCGCGCTCCAGCGCCTCGGTCGCCGCCCGGTCCTCCGCGTCGGCGTGACACACCGTCACTGCCCGTACTTCGTCGCCCAGGGAGACGGCGGCGGTCAGTGCCTCGCTGGTCAGACGGGTCAGGGAAGAGACCGGAACCAGAATGAGGGAGCGCTGCTGGCGCGGGGGCTCCGGAATGCGGCCGATGCCGAGACGCTCACCGATGCGTCCGTACGTCCGGTGGACTTGCTCGAAGAGGGCGACGAGCAGCGGCAGGGCGATGACGATCAGCCATGCCCCGTCATGGAACTTGGTGGCCGTGACGACGATCGCGGATACCCCGGTCAGCAGCGCGCCCAGGCCGTTGAGCAGAGCCTTGCCCACCCAGCGGGGTCCACGCTCCCCGCGCCAGTGCAGCACCATGCCGGTCTGGGCGATCGTGAACCCGACGAAGACACCGATCGCGAAGAGCGGCACGAGCGTATTGGTGTCACCGCCGGAGAACACCAGAAGAACCGCCGAGACCACGGCCAGCCACACCACACCGTGCCGGTGCACCTGGCGGTCCGCCTTCAGCCCGAAGACGTGCGGCAGGTAGTTGTCGCGGGCCAGCAGCTTCAGCAGGACCGGCAGACCGCCGAACGACGTGTTCGCCGAGAGCGCCAACAGCACCACCGTCGCGAACTGCACCACGTAGAAGCCCCAGGCGTGGCCGAAGGAGGCGTCGGCGAGCTGAGCGAGGACGGTGACGCCCTCGACAGGCTGGAGACCGAAGCGGGAGATCAGCACCGACAGGCCGATCAGCATCACGCCGAGGAGACCACCCAGCGCCACCTCCGCACGCATCGCCCGCCTGGCTGCCGGGGCACGGAACGAGGGCACCGCGTTCGCTATCGCCTCCACTCCCGTGAGCGCCGAACAGCCGGAGGCGAACGCCTTGAGCAGCAGGAGAGCGCCAACGGTGGTGGCGTTGTCCGCGAGCACGGAGGCATGGCCGGAGGAGGCCGCGGTGGACACGGGGGCATCCCGGAACAAGCCGACAACGACCAGTACGAGGATCGCGCCGATGAAGATCGCTGTGGGAACGATGAACACGCGAGCGGAGTCGACGATCCCTCTCAGGTTCACAGCCGTGATCAGAGCCAGGACTGCGAGGCAGATCCACAGCCGGTCGCCGTACAACCCGGGGAAGGCCGAGGTCAGGGCGGCCACACCGGCCGTCACTGCCACGGCCACGTTCAACACGTAGTCCAGGACCAGCGAACCGGCGGCGACCAGGCTCGTACGGCGGCCGAGGTGCGCCTTGGCGACAGCGTAAGAGCCTCCCCCGTCGGGGAACGCCACGATCACCTGCCGGTAGGAGGCGACCAGGACAGCCAGCAGGCCGGCTATCGCGAGCGTGACGGGCAGGGTGAAGCCAAGACCATGGGCGCCCGCGGCAGCCAGGACCAGGACGATGGCCTCAGGCCCGTACGCCACGGAGGCCATCGCGTCCAGGGAGAGCGCGGCGAGGCCGGTGACGGTGGTCAGCCGGTGCCGGGCGCCCGGATCAGGAGGTTCCTCGGCGCTCGGAGCGGCAGCATTGGAGGTGGTCAGGACGGCCATCGGATTGATCCCTTTCAAGACTGGTCCGCTCAGCCTGCGGTCCGAACCGGCCGTCTCCGATCCGTCTTTCCGCCTCCTTGACGCCATGCGGCAGAGTCGTTACGTCCCCTTGATGCCACGCTGCCGATGCCGGCTGGCCGTCGATGACAGGTTCGTCGAGCCGAGGCGCAGACGCGGGGCGGAGCGGGCCAACAAGCCTCCGAAGAGGACACGGCGCTGTCCCAAGCGCCACTCACAGTGTGTCTGCGGCGCGCGATGAGGAGACCAGTGCCTTGGTCGCCAGGGGCCAGGCCGCTGCCCGGCCCCTGGGCCCGTCAGGCGGCCGTACCGCCCGCGTTGCGGATCAACTGCTGAAGCACCTTCAACGTGGTGACGTAGTCCGCGTCGTCGATGCCCTCGTGGAGGGCGGCGCGGATTGCGGGGGCGTTGCGCGCGAGGTCGACTCGGGCCTGTTCCCCCTCTTGGGTGAGCCATAGCCGGTCCTCGGTGTCCCGGGTCAGCCAGCCGCGTTCCAGGAGCACCTCGCTCTCCGCAGCCAGATCGTCCTCGGGTCGTATGTAGGAGGCCATGGCTGCCTGCAGTTCAGGCAGGGTCATTCCCTTGCCGTCGGGTGAGATGTCGTTCTCCGACAGGTTGCGCAGGAGCCAGAACTGAGGCTGGGTGTAGCCCTTTTCGGCCTGCTGGGCCCGGGTGTACGCGATAAGCGCCTCGTAGGCGACACCGGTCCAGTAGGCAGCGGGCTGTCCGGCGAGTTCGGCGTCGGGGATCTGCTGGGTCGTCATGAGGTGTTCCCTCCTGGTACTTCGATGCGGAGCCTGCATGCCGTGCAGGTCGTGAGGGGACCGTATGACCTCAAGTGCGGTTGAGGGCAAGCAGGTGATCTTCCGGACGTCTTCGGAACGAACACCGCGGTCCCTGTCTCGCCCCGAAGGTATGACGTTGATCAGGTTCGTGGAACGACCGTGGGACGGCTCGCGGTCACCTGACGGGCTAACAGTGGCCGCGCAAAGGGGGCCGAGTTGCCGGCGAAGCCGGTCCCGCCGGCAAACCGAAGGTCCGCGCGAGCGCCGAGTCGACGGCGGAGGTGAGTTGACACCTCCCCTCCGGCGGCTCGCCCGGACGTACGAGCGGCTGCGTACGGCAGTCCTGCCCAACCTTCACTGACCCGGTTGAGGCCCGGACGCCGCCCCTTCGGGGGTCAGTGCGTCGGGGTCGTCCTGACGTGTGCGGTAGCCGTTGTGGAAGACGATGGTGTAGACGTCGTCGCCCAGAGCCCGACGGGCCTGCTCCTCGCAGCTTCGTCGGGTGGCGATCCACTCCGAGACGCCGATCTGTGGTGCGCCGAGGGTGTCCCGCATCTGCTGGGCGAGGCCGAGCAGATGGGCGGTCCGCCGGGCGTCCGCGGCCGCTGCCGAGGCGGCGGCGAGGACGTCCAGGGCGACGGCCATCCCGAGCGAGTCGTCGAGGCGACGCTTGGTGAGCCACGAGGCCCGGCCGTGTTCGAACGCGGCCTCCACCCGGCCGCGGGCCAACTCGGCGCGCGCACACATGTAGTCGGCGAAGGCGCGCGACCACTGCTCGCCGTGCCGATCACAGTCGGCCATGACGTGGTCCAGTACGGTGACGGCCTCGTCGATGCGACCCTCGCCGATATACACCAGGCTGCGGACAAACCCGGCCGACTGCATGGGTTGAGCCATCGGGCTGCACCGGTGCCGGTCCAAGACCGCTTGGGACAGGGTGGCGGCGCGTGCGTGGTCGCCGAGCATCACCGCCTCGATCGCTGCGAGGGAGTCGGCACGGTCGGCCGCCGCGTCGCAGCCGAACCGGGTGGCGATCGCAGCAATCTCGGCGACCCGTGCCCCAGTTCGACGCCGGTGAACTGGTCGGCAGCAAGAGGGACCGAGCACTTCTCCGGGCCCGAAACGTGGCCGAGTCCGGCTGGCACGACGAGCTACTGGAGATGATCGCCGCGACGCCGGAGGAATCCATCCTGGAGAACCAGATCATGCTCGTCCCCGAGCTGCGGCGCTGGACCACGGACCGGGTCGCCCTGATCGGGGATGCCGCACATGGCCTGTCCCCGCACATCGCGGTGGGCGGCACCCTGGGCATGGAGGACGCCGACGGAGCCGCTGAGTCCGCCGAGCGCTACGCCGCCTTCACTCACTGGGTGATCAACACCGCGCCCACTGCCTGATCCCGGCTCAAGACCTGGCACGGAGGTGACGCGGACGAGTCGTTTGTAGCAGCAGACGGCGGCGGCGACGCCCGTGATCTGGCGCCCTGCTCGACGGAACGCTTGAAAACCTGCGGGCGTCCGCCATCGCGGTCGACGGCGGCACCCGCGCAGTCCGCGACGGGGCGGAGCACTGCTGGCAACTCACGTGACTCGTCGGTCGGACCTCATGCGTCGGTGAGGACGGGGTCGTACGGACTGCCCGTGCGGCGACCCGACATGAAGGAGAGGAAGTCGCCTACGAAGGCGCTCCGACCGCAGGCGCCGTCGGTGATGGTGAGGTCGCGGTGGAAGGCGGTGCGGAAGAGGGTCCGATACTCGTCGGCGTCGATGGTTCCGCTGCTGTCCTTGTCGGTTGCGTCGAAGAGCACCTCGGCGACGCGGATGAGCGCAGGTCCGGCGAGGGAGGGGATGGCGGCGGCGTACTCGTCGGCGCTGACACGGCCGTCACCGTCGGTGTCGAGGTCGGCTTGGAGCTCGCGCCACCAGGCGGCGAAGGCGTCGTAGAGGCGGGTCTCCTCCGGCTCGTCCAGGTCGAGGCGAGTGGAGAGTTCGCGGGCCATGGCGGCCAGGTCGGGCCAGTCGATGTGACCGTCGCCGGTCTGGTCGAGCACCCTGCGGAAGAACTCTTCCGCCGAGCGTCGTACTGCACCGGCGCCCGTCGAAGCCTCCGGGGCGGGATTGCTGTCGGTGTCGCCGCCCAATGGTGTGAGAAGTCGGAGCAGGGCTGACGCCCGTTTCATGCGGGCGTGCAGCGCGGCCACAGTCCGGGCGCGGGGGTCGTCGCTGTCGGGCGTGAGGGAGAGGACTTCGGTGATGCTCTCGGCGTTGATCCAGCCCTGGGGCAGGAAGCGGGTGAGCCCGGCGGCGCAGTAGGCGCCTTGCATGAGGGTGTGGGCGCCGGGCATCTCGGGCAGGCCTGCCCGGCGCCGGTAGGGCTCGGGCAGCGAGGCGACGGTGATCGCGCCGAGCAGCGGGCCGACGACGGCGCGGCCGGCCGCCCACAGTGTCGGGGCGCCATCCAGCAGTGCCGGGGCGGGCAGATGGTCGAAGAGGTGGTAGAGGATGATGCGGGCGGCTTCGGTGTTCTCCAGTTCGTTTGTGACGACCCGGTCGAAGTACCGCCAGAAGTCGGTGAGTGCTTCGGGGAGTTCTGCGGCATCACCATCGAGCGCTGCAAGAAACATGCGGTACTCGGCGTACATGCGCTCCATGGTGTCCTGGTCGAGCGGCTGGCCGCTGAGTCGATACATGGTGACGGTGCTCTCGAAGAGGGTGGCGACCACCCAGGCCCGAGTCGGGCGGTCCATCGCGTCGTAGGCACGGCCGCGGGAATCCGTACCGCTCATGCGGGCGTGCAGCCGGTTGAGCCGGGCAGTTTCCCGTTCGCGTGCCGCTGGGTCGCCGCCGAACATGCGCCGCATGCTGACGGAGGTGTTGCGCAGTCGGCGCCAAGGGTGGGCGACGAAGGTGGAATTGTCGACGAGGGCGGCGCCAATCTGTGGATGGGCGGCTTCCAGCACGGTGGCGCGGATGATGGCCAGCGCCCAGCGCGGGTCGTCGAAGAAGGAGCCGAACCGTGATTGCGGGCCGAACAGGGGCTCTTCGTCGACCATTCCCGTACTTTCGACGGTCATCATGGGTCTCCGTTCGTCCGGGGCGGCACACCGCCGAAGCGGCGGTCGCGGTGCCGGTAGGCATGCAGGCAGGTGAGGAAATCTGAGGCCCTGAAGTCCGGCCAGAGCGCTTCGGGGAAGATCCACTCGGCGTAGGCGACCTGCCAGAGCATGAAGTTGGAGATGCGCTGCTCGCCGGAGGTGCGGATGACCAGATCCACATCGGGGGTGTCGGGGAACGGCAGGTGGGCTGCGAAGAGCCGCTCGGTCACCTCGTCGGCAGACGTCTTGCTGCGGATCAGCGACCGTGCGGCCTCGACGATGTCCTGGCGCCCACCGTGGTCGAAAGCGACCGTCAGTGTCATCCCCTGGTTGTCGGTGGTCAGCGCCGCCAGGTCCTCGAAGTCCTGGGTCAGTTCACGGGGGATGCGTGGGTCCGAGACTCCGAGGAAGCGGCAGCGGATGCCGCGTGCGAGCAACAGCGGTGCGTGCTTGCGCACCACCCGCCGCACCAAACGCATCAGGAAGTCGACCTCAGCGCCGGGGCGACTCCAGTTCTCGGTGGAGAAGGCGTACAGGCTCAGCCACCCGACGCCCGCAGCCCGCGCCGCCTCGATGATGTCGATGACCGTGGTCTCTGCGGCCCGGTGCCCCGCGATGCGGGGAAGTGCACGCCGTTGCGCCCAACGGCCGTTACCGTCCATCACACAAGCCACGTGTCGCGGCATCGCACGTGGCGGCCCCTCGCCCCGCCGCTGCTCGCCGGGTCCGTCGCCGTGGTGCCGTTCGGCCGGCCGGTCTTCCGCTGCCGCGTGTGCGTGCGAGACGCCGTGGCTCGTCGCTCCTGGCTCCGAACCGTCCAGAGTGACACGACCGGCCGCACCGCCCTCGACCACGCCCACCCCGACTCCCCCGCCCCGCCTCCGCGCACGCCCCACCGGCGCGTTCCCTTCCGGGAGTCTGGCAGCGCGAAAGGGCCTGGCCGAGCGGAACAGGTAACCGTCACCCATGGTTCGTACGTCCGAGTCACGGCGTCCGCTGTCATCCGGTGTGGACTTCCAGTGCCGTGCGGACCGCGGATTCGAGGGCCCCTTCAATCCATGCGGGCTTGAGGGAGGTGTGACAGCCCGCGAAGTGCAATGGGCCTTCGGAGGCAGGGATGTCGGGGAAGAGTTCGGTGTGCTGACCGGGAAGCAGGACGGATGCTTCTCCGTAGGCGTAGGGGTCGCGCATCCATGACTGGGTGCGGCCCTTGCCCGTGTAGAAGATTTCGGTGCGCTGGCCGTACACCTCCTGAACACCGGTGAGTGCCAGGGGGTATCGCTCCTCGTCGTCGTAGGCGTCCCACTTCAGGGCGTCGTCGGACCAACTGTAGGAGGCGAGCAGAACTCCCCCGGGGCTGCCGGGAACGGGGTGGGAGGGTTCATAGATGAAGCGGTTGGGATTGTCGGTGATCGAGCCGCCGCCGATGACCCGCGCCGCCTCGGGCTGGTCCGGCTGGGAGGCACGGTGTGCTGCGTAGTGGATGCGCTGGCGCTCGGGGACCTGGCCGTCGGGGACGGAGGGGTGGGCGCCGAGCAACGAGCCGTCCGTAGGCGCTTTCCCGGCACGGTATGCCTCGTACAGACCGGGGTGTACGGCGTCGAGTTCGCGTTTCCAGTCCTGTTCGGTGAACTCCCACCAGCGGCGTGAGAACTCCAGGAGCACCTTCGTGGCCGCGTCGTAGTGGATTTCGATGATGGCACGCCGTTTCCGGTAGGAGATGGCGGGCGTGAAGGTGACGTGGCGCAGTCCGGCGAAGGGCACGGTGATGATCGCCTCGTCGCCGGTGAACTCTTCGGTCACGGGCTGGCTCGCGCGGCTTTCGGAGACGGTGTGCACGGTGACGCCATTGCCGGGCCGGTGTTCGATGCGCACGGCGCGCCGGTCCAGGTGCACGAGATCGCCCACCCGTTCGTAGAGGGCGTCGGCGAGAGTGGCGGTGCCTCCGGGCAGCTCGTAGAAGGCGGTGCTCGGGCTGATCAGGGCCGCGGAGAGGAAGCTGTGGAGGAAGGAGAGATGCAGGCGTGAGGTGAGGTTCTGGACGGTACCGATCAGGTCGATGGTGTTCTCGTCGAGTCCAGCTCGTTCCTTGAGGTAGCGGTACATCGACCAGTGCCCGTACGTGTGGAGCACGCTCGCCCAGCCCTCGACGAGGGCGCGGCCTCTCTTGCCGTCGACCAGTGCCCGTGCCGGTGCCAGTGCCGCGCGCAGCAGGTCGGCAGCCGGGGTGTTCTCGTGCCGCGCGGGGACCCCGAAGGAGCGGTTGATCCGCCGGGGTCTGGCCTGGTAGTCGGCGCGGCGGGCCCGGATGCCGTTGACGTGGATCCATGTGCGGTTCGCGGGTCTTCCCGAGGCGTCGACGTCGATGAGGTGGAAACGGCGACGCTCGAGGCCGAGTGCTTCCATCAGCCCGGTGACCAGGGGATGGCTGTCGGGGATTCGCATCGCTCCGGCCTCCGCGTACTGAGCGGGGTCGGCGAACGGCTGCTCGGCGTTCTCATGGCCGCCGGTGCGGAAGGTCTTGATGCGCCCGCCCACCCGGTTGGCGTTGGCTTCGAGCACGGTGACGTCGTGCCCGGCCTCGCGCAGCAGGTGGGCGGCCACCATGCCGGCCGGACCGGCCCCGATGACCAGGACCTTCTTGCTCTCGCGCCCGCGGGGCAGGCCCTCGCCGAGCAGGATGTCGGTGTACGCGGGAGTGAGGGGCCGGTTGTTCTCGTCGAGGACGAGGATGGCCCGGGCGACTGCCAGGCAGGTCTGCCAGTCGGCGCCCCTGTCCGATGCGTTGGGCGCCGTCGGCGCGAGAGCGGACGCAGCGGCCGCCTGGGGGGCGGAGGCTACGAGGCCGGCGGTCAGGGTGGTGCTGCCGGCCGCGGCCATGAGGGAGCGTCTGGAAGGCTGTGCGTTCATGGTCACAGCCTCGCGCGGCGACCGTGTTGTCCTGGCCGGGACACCACACCAAAGAGCGCGGGTCACCCGGTCGGCCATACGCCCTTCTCCTCAGGCCCCGGCTCCGGCTCCAACTCCGGCTCCGCCTCTGGGTCTGGGCAACTTGCTGCCCGCCGCGCTCAGGGTTCGTCGCGTGTTCCTGCCGACAGGACGATGATCTGATCGTCCTTGGTGTAGCTGACGCGTTCCGCCTTGTCGGGGTTGATCAGTACCCCGTAGTCGGGCGGGAGTTGGGCACGGCCGTGGATCCGGTGGCCGATGGCGATCTCACCGCACCGGGAGGCCGCAGTGGTCACCGTGTAGAAGTCGGTGTCCACCCCGGTCCGTACATAGCCGGCCATGGGGCGCAGGCTGATCTGGACGCCCTGCGGTCCGAACAGCTCGTCGAAGATCTGGCCCAGATGGGGATTCTCGGAGAGCTGTGCAAGGCACAGGCTCACCAGCTCGCTGCTCACGATGAAATCGTCCGCCTTCGCCGCCCGGGCCAGGGCGCGGTTGCGGTCGTCGGCGATCTCCGTGACGAGGGAGAAATCGTGGGAGTGCCGAGCTGCCAGATCGCGTAGCTTCAGCAAGGTGGTGAGAGTGCGGGCATCCGAGTCGCGCGGGTCCCGTTCATTCGGGCAGATGACCATGACGTGGTCGTAGGCACCCAGGTCGACGGACTCCAGCACCTCACGACGGGTGGTGTCGGCTTGGCGGAAGGACACCTCCGGGACACCCTCGCCAGCGCCTGTGAGCACTCTCTCGGCGCCGGTGAGGTCTGTGTCGGCGATCACGTCCACCCGGGACCCGGCAGGAAGTTGCGCCTGGAGCTGGCGGACGATGTGAGGCGCGTGTCGACTCCAGCCGATCATCAGAACCGGGCGGCCCGGCCGCGCGGGAACACCGGGTGGTGAGATCGCCGTCTCGTCGACGACCGGCACCGTTTCGGACAGGAGCACTGTGCCGTCGTCCTCGCTGATGGCGACGATCTGGTCCTGTGCGCGGAGCACCGTGTCGTGGGGAGGGTTGAGCCGTACGCGGCCGGACGCGTCCATCAACCCGATCACGCACGAGGTTCCGTAGGCCATCAGTGCCTCACCGAAGGTCCGTCCGACCAGCTCGGGCTGCGGCTGCATGTAGATCTCATCGCCTTCGAAGTCCAACAGGTCGGTATAGACCGCGGACAGCCCGCATTGAAGGCCCATCTGCACCATCAACCGGGAGATGAACCCCTGAGCGCTGATGACATGACAGGTGGCGCCGCCGGCCAGTCGCGCCACGGACAGGTTCTGCGCGTCCTGGACGCTGGCCACGATCACCGGAGCGCTCTGCCCATTCCGCCCCCGGCCCCGCGGAGTCCGGCTGCTCCCCACGGCCAGCAGTGACTTGACGACCGCGATGTCAGGATCGTCGCCTTCCGGCGGGATCACGATGATCGAGCGTGCGCTCGACGGATTGACGATCGCGATGTCGACCGGGTCGGTGGGGTCACCGCTGCGGCACACAACCCTGGTGGTGGCGGTATTCCCCACCCGTTCCCGGATCGCGGCTTCCATCTCCGGACGGTCCTTCTCCGCGAGGATGGTCACGCACGCACGGCGCTGGTTGCGATTGGCCTCCACCAGCTCGGAGAGCACGGTATAGACGTGCGGAGACCAGCCCAGCACGACCGTGTGCCCGCTCTCGACCACGACCGAACGGCCGCGGCGCAAGCGGGCCAGCTGGTTCTGGAGCCCCGCGCTGATCACCGGAATCAGCGTGCTCATCAGGAAGATGCCGCCGAAAGCCATCAGCACCGCAGCGGCCAGGAACGGAGTCGACCCCCTGTCCCTGGCGACCACCGCTGGGCTGATGACCCGCAGGAAACCGGACCATAGCCACGACTTGCCATCCTCCGAAGGCGCCTCCGCGGGAGCGAGCAACAGCAACAGCGCCCCGTTGAGCAACACGAGTACACAGCAGGCAACAGCCAGTACGCCGATGAGTGCCGGCGTCCCGCGCGCCATGACATTGTCGAACCTGTACCGCAACCGCTGAAGCAACATCGCCCCCCTGACCTCGGCCCCGGCCCGCGTCCCTTCCGCCACCCGAGCTCAGTCCAGCTTGCTCCCCACTCCGAGGGTTGATCATTCGGCGTGGGCACGATCGCCCGGTCAGACCACTTCGTTCATCCATCCGCCCCACGCCGACCACCGAGAGGCCGAGCGCGTGGCGCCCTGTGGGAGTGGCAGTGGCGGAAGGGCGCGCCGGGCGGCAGGCGTCAGGGCGCTGCTCGCGGGGCTCGCGGTGGGGTCCGCCGCGCCGATCAGGTAAGACCCGCACGAGACCATGAGGGTGATTATCACACCGCAACGGACACGGAAGGCGCGTTCCGTTCCATGTGAAATGTGGTCCTCGTCGAGCATGGCGGCATGCGTATCCGCTGGAAGAAGGGGTTCATGTGGCTTTTCCACGTAGCCGCACTGCTGATTCTGGCCTGCGCTGTCATGGTGCCCGGTGGAGGGCACGCAAAGGCCGACGGTGCGGGCAACGGTGGCCTGGCACTGCAAGTGACCGTCAACTCCCGGCCCGGCGCCGGGGCACTCAATCCCGGCATCCGGGTCGGTGACCCCGTGCACAAGGTCTACCGCCTGCTCAACCGCACGGGAGCCGACCTGTTGAACGTGCGGGTGACCGACCCCGCCCTCCCCCGGGGCGTGGCCGTCAACTGCGGAGGACGCGGCACGGTGGCGATGCTGCGTGGTCTCAGCTCGGCCACGTGCGCGGCCGAGACACCGGCCAGGCCGGGCGTCCAGGCTGCGGACGTCACCGCCGTCGGCGATGTCCGCGCCTCGAACACGGAGTCCCGGGCCCGCGCACGGGCGGGGTACCGGGGGGTCGGAGGAGCCCTGGCCCTCGTCCAGACGGTCGAGGTGGCTCCGCAACAGGGCGTCCTCCACTACACCGTCACGAACCGGGGGGACCTGACCGTTCACCAGGTCCGCGTAAGCGACGCGCTGCCGGAGGCGAAGGTCATCGACTGCGGGGCCGGCCACCCGGTGGTGCCGCAGATCGCTCCCGGGCGCTCCGCGTCATGCCGGTCCATCGCTCATGCGGCACCGGGCACCTATGAGAGCAGGGGCTTCGCCGAAGGCAACGACCTCACCCGAACGCTAGGACGTACCGGCGCGTTGGTCCCTCCCCCGCGCCTCACGGCGCACTCCTCGGTGCGGTTCACCCTGCAGGCCGCACCTGTTCGGCCTCCGCCACCCCCTCCCCCTGCGCGCGGAGCCCGGGTCGGACAGCGGACCGCTCCTCCTCCCCCTGGCGCGCGGCCTGCCCCCGTGGCGCCCGCGCCCGGCCCGCTCCCCATTCGCCCGGAGGCCCGGCTCGCGCCGCCGCGTCTCCTCATCGCGCCCCCGGGGATCCCGCTCACCCCGCCAGGCCTCTTCCTCGCCCCACCAGGGACCCCGCCTGCGCCACGAGATCCCTTCCCCGCACCCCCAGGGGCGGCCCCGCTCGCGCCACCGGGCCTCTTCCCGGCGGCCCCGGAGGCCCCGGCGGCCCCGGAAGCCCCCCTCGCCCCACCGGCTCTCCCGCGACCTCCAGCCACGGCAGTCCGGCCGCCCCTCCTGGAAGCGGTGGTCCCGCCGCCGCTCCTGGACCCGGATACCTCCATCGTGACACCGGTGCGTCCCCCACAAGCCGTCCAAGATGTGGAGCTCCTGGACCGCCTCTATCGTCCAGGACACGGGCCCACCGGGACCGGCCTGGTGGCCATCCTGTTTCTCGTGGTGTTTCCGGCGGTCCTGGCAGCCGTCCTGCTCCGCTCGCGTCCGAAGTGACGTACGGACACCCCGGTAGCCGCACCGTACGCAGAAGGAGCACTCATGACCGAAACGATCGCGCTGGTCCTGGGTGTGTCCATGCTCGCGGCCGCGGGCGTGCTCCTGCGCCACCGCTACTGGCCGAACACCGACGCCGAACCGCGGGAGGACGTGGCCGAGTACATCGCGATGATGGTCGGCGTCCTGTACGCGTTGCTGCTGGGGCTGTCGCTGGTGTCTGTCTGGGAGGGCAGGTCCAGCGCGGAGGAGCACGTCCAGAACGAGGCGAACGCGGCCCACGAGATCTACCAGCTCGCCGACGGCCTGCCCGGGGCCGATGCGGTGCACCTGCGCGAGAGCGTGACGCAGTATGTACACCACGCGGTGCGCACCGAGCTCCCGGCCATGGCGACAGGAGAACCTCCGGGGCAGGAAGGCTGGCGCCTGCTTCAGGACGTGCGCGCTGCGAACCGGGTGCCCGGTGACGCGCAAGCAATGGAGCAGGTCACCATGCGAGAAGTGGTCACCCAGCTCTGGGTGATGGGGGACGCGCGCCGGGGCCGGGAGGCGGACGCACGTAACGGCCTGTCACCGGTCCTGTGGTTCGGCCTGCTGGGCGGCGGGTTGCTCACCATCGCCTTCATGTTCATGTTCGGCATTCAGCGCAGCGTCACCCATGTCGTCATGGTGATGGGTCTCACCGGCCTGATCACCCTGACTGTGCTGCTCATCTACCAGCTGGACCAGCCGTTCACCGGCCCCATGGCAGTCGACTCCTCATCTTTCAACCGGTACTTCCCCAGCGCGTAACCGATGCCTCCGGCCGGCCTCAGGACCGAAACAGCCCACCCACCTGAACGGTCCACCCCGCGATACCGAACGGCCCAGCAGCCGCTGACCTTCGGCTCGGCTGCCACGACTCAAGAGCCATTCGAGTGACACCGCTCGCATCGCTTCGGCCACCGCCGGGCGGCGGTGAGCCGGTGTGACGGGTCCCGCGGCAGAATGTCCCCTCAGGGCGCCGCCTCGGCCTGGATGGGGAGCTGTGAGCCGATGTTCCTGCCTTTGGTCAGGAGCCAGATCATCAGGATGAGTTCGCCTACGCCCGTGAACACGGCCGCCTCGGCCGAGTATCCGGAGGAGAGGAAGGCGCCGAGGCTGTCCACGAGATAGCCGAGCCCCGCGAGGGCCACCAGAAGGCCCAGCACCCGGGGGACGTAGCCCGACCTGAAGGCGAGAAATCCCAGCAGCAGCAGGTGGACGCCGAAGAAGATGAGCCCGGCGTCCCAGATGTCGTGGAAGGCATCGATGCGCATGAGTGCTTCGGTGTTCAGTTGGTCCGCACGGTACGCCCCCAGGGGCCCGGCGTCCTTGGCCGGGGGCAGCGCCCCGATGAGTTGGGTGACGGCGACGAGGAGCACGGCGGCGTAGGCGAGCCTGAACCAGGCCGCGAGCGTCGCGATGTCTTTGTGCGCCGGTTGGAAGAAGACCCGCAGTGCCCAGGCCACCACCACGTCCAGGACAGCGACCAGGAGCAGGGCGACGGCGCCGAGGCGGAACAGTACCTCGGAGGCGCGGATGTCCTGGGCGGTTCGTGCCGCGTCGCCCTCGGTGACAAGGTTCTCCAGCACGCCGAAATTGGCGAATACCGCCAACGGGGCCATGGCCAGGATGCCCGTTCCCGCGACCAGAGCGGCGTCGCGGACCGCCCCCGAGGTCCCGCTGGGCGGGGTCATCCGCGGGCTCCCTCGGGCGTCGGCCGCTCCTCACGACCGGCCGTGCCGGGTCTCGGCACGACGAGGCGGAACCCCTTGAAGATCAGCAGCAGCGGGAGCACCGCTTCGAACAAGCCACCAGGAACGAGGAAGGCCAACGCGGCACCGGAGTTGATGTCCACGAGCCCCAGCAGGTCGCTCACCGCTCCCGCCAGCAGCACGGCATAACCCACGAGTCCGAGTACCGCAAGCCACCGGGCGACCAGCCCGGAACGCAGCAGGAGGCAGGACAGAACCAGACCGCCGGCCCCGGAGACCACGTAGACCAGCAGCTCGTAATCCGACAACTCCTTCTCACTCACGAGGAAATAGCAGCCGAACGCAATGATGGCAGCGCATTCCGCGCACCTGAGAGCCAGATACCCGGCCGCGAGGCGCCGTCCGTGCGGCTGCAGCACGGGCAACAGCACGACGCCGATCCCGGCGACCGCAAGACCCGTGCAACTCTCCAGCAGCACGCCCGCGAGGAGCCTGCCCTCTCCGGAGTCCGTGCCGGAGAAGTAGTCCTCAAGGAGCGAGCTGCCGACGGCAAAGGTGAGCGTCGAGGAGAGGAACAACAACCCCACCAGCACAGCGGTCTTCCTGTACGGCACGCTTGCGCCCCTTCCGCACGCAGCCCACCCGGGGGCCTGGAACATGAGCCGTGCTGCGCCCAGGCCACAAGTCGGCGACCGCGAAGCCATCAAGCGACGGCCCGCTACCCGAGGAGTGTGCTTCTGGCCCCCAACTATCCTCTCCTCGTGGGCATATGCGTCGCCCGCGCGGGAGGAATCATCCCGGGCCTGCCCCCGGTATCGGTCCCGCACTCCGGAGCTGCGGTCATTTTCACCATAGTCACAGGTCAGAGGCCATGGCGAGCACATAGTGGAGTCTGAATTCCGAGCGCCTGTCGCGCCACCACCCCCCGGCCGCCCTCCGGAGCGCCACAGCCACCCACCAGAACAGCGATCCTTCGGTGGGATGCCCAGGCTCGCCTCTACCCACTACCTCGCCACCAACGAGTCGACCGGCGGCGAATTCGGTCTGTACAAGGTGAAGCTGGGTGCACGGTCCGCTGGGGCCAAGACCCACTTCCACAAGGCGATGTCGGAGTCCTTCTACATCCTCTCCGGCGAACTGGAGCTGTACAACGGCGAGAAGTGGGTCACGGGCCGCACGGGCGACTTCCTGTACGTTCCGGTCGGCGGCCTGCACGCCTTCAAAAACGTGACGGACGAGCCTATGTCCATGCTCATGCTCTTCTCCCCAGGCGCCCCACGCGAGGAGTACTTCGAGCGGGTCGCGGAGGTGGCGCAGCGCGGTCGCGAAGAGCTCAAGCAGTTTCGCGTCCGACACGACAGCTACTTCCTGGAAGACTTCGAGCCGGGGAAGGAGTAGCTCGGGGCCGTTGCAGGACCACCACTCCCCCACCGCGATGGCCACTCCAGGGCGAGCCCGGCCTGTACAAGTTCGCCAACGGCGTCAACTGACGGCCGGCGGCCCGGCTGTCTACTCGAGCCCCGCTTTGAGCTTCTCCGGCTCAGACCCGGTGTCCTTGGCGGGCATCTTCCACCGGAATGCCTCGCCCTCTCCGTCGGTGTGGATGAGGGTGCCGCCGCGCTTCGCTGATGTCGAAGGCCTGGCTGCGCGACTGGAAACTGCCGCTCTGGATCGCCCCTGCGTTGGTACAGCCACGCGCGTTCACGTTCGAGGCGCTGAAGCCGTTGTTCTCGGCTGTCTCGCCGTCGGGCGCGATCCACTGCCTCGGCGGGTACGGTCTCCGACGCCGCAGCACCCTGATCGCCTGGGCAAGCCCGGGGAGATCGCCTCCACCGCGCTCTGGCTGCACTCCGACGACGCCGCCTTCACCACCGGCGCCGCCCTCGTCGTAGGCGGCGGCGGCCAGACCGTATGCCCCGCCGGAAACCCCAGGGAAATCCGTCCAGCGTCGGCGAGCCCTCGAGGACGCCGGAGGGACACGGTGTCACCGGCTCCGCTCTGCGAGGTGGGCGTCCATGGTGGCGTTCAGATCGGTCATGAACTGCTCGAACTGCTCCAGAAGCCGCGGCGGGTAGGGGGACATCGCGGCGTCGAGGCGGTGGGCGAGCGGGCCGAAGAACTCGTCCGCCCGCTCCTGGATGTGTGCGCCGCTGCGCAGGGTGACGATGCGTCGGTCGGAGTGCTCGCGGGTGCGGGTGATGTGCCCGGCCGTTTCGAGGCGGTTCAGGAGTGCGGTGGTGGCGCCGGTGGACAGGGAGATCCGCTCGCTCAGCCGGGCCGGTGACAGCGGGGTCCCGCGTTCTTCGGCGGCCGCGATTTCCAGGACCGCGGTCGCGTCGGTGGAGTGCAGGCCCAGCCAGGCGGCGAAGCGCCGACTGAGCTCGGCGTAATGGCCACCGTAGATCCGCAGCCCTTCCATCAGACGCTCGCGCCGCACCGCGACACCGTCGTCGCCCATCGCTTCCTCCACCGGGCCTGCCACCTCTTCTCTCCTCCCGGGCGCCCAGCTGGGCCGCCCGCTTTGACAACCTACCTTCGCCACTTTACCTTCATGGTGGAATTACTTCACCATGGAGGCATCCAGCGTGCGTACCCCGTCCCCCACCCCCGAGACGACCGAGCCCTACCGATGGCGATGGTTGATTCTGGCGGTGATGATCGTCGCGGAGATCATGGATCTCCTGGACGCCTCGATCGTCAACGTCGCCGGACCGGACCTGGAGACTTCCCTCGGTGCCGGATCCGCCGGACTGCAATGGGTGATCGGCGGCTACGCCCTCACCCTGGGCGCCGGCCTCGTGCTCGGCGGCCGACTCGGCGACCGCTACGGCCGACGCCGGATGTTCCTGATCGGCCTGGCGTCCTTCACCGCGAGTTCCCTGCTGTGCGCGAGCGCGCCGAACATCGAGTTGCTGATCGCCTTCCGCCTGCTGCAGGGCACCGCCGGAGCGATGCTGCTGCCCCAGGGGCTGGGTCTGCTGCGGGAGAACTTCTCCGGCCCCGAACTCACCAAGGTCTTCGCGTTCTTCGGACCCGTCCTGGGCCTGGGCGGCATCATCGGCCCGGTCCTCGGCGGCTTCCTCATCGAGGGCGACTTCTCGGGACTGGGCTGGCGGTCGGTGTTCCTGGTCAACCTGCCCATCGGCATCGCTGCGCTGATCGTCGCCGCGAAGTTCGTGCCCAAGAAGGCGGGCGACCGCACGGTACGGGTCGACATGACCGGCGCCGCCCTGATCGTGGCGTCCTGCGCCCTGCTGGTGCTGCCGCTCAACCAGGGGCAGGAGAATGGCTGGCCGTTGTGGACGTGGCTGTCCATGGCCGCCTCAGTGATCGGGTTCACCCTCTTCGCCCTCCAGCAGCGCCGCACCGCTGCCGCGGGCCGCGAGCCGCTGGTGACCCCGGGCCTGCTGCGCAAGCCGGCCTTCACCGTCGGCCTCGGCGGCATCGCCCTGTTCTTCGGCGGGCTCATCGGCACCCAGCTCGTGCTGACCCTGTTCCTCCAGATCGGCCGGCACTTCACCGCCGGTGGCGCGGGATTGGGCAACCTGCCCCTCGCGGTGGGCACCGCGATCGGCGGCGCCGTCAGCGGCGCGTTCCTCGCGGACAAGATCGGCCGCAAGGTGCTCCAGATCGGACCGCTGGTCCAGCTGGCCGGCGCTGCCGTGCTGTGGTTCGAGCTCGACGGCCTCGACGCCGCCTCGTTCTCGATCTGGGACATCGCTCCGGGTGTGGCGGTGGCGGGCGTCGGCGCCGGCATGGTGATCGCCGCCCTGTTCAGCTTCATCCTGGCCGCGGTCGACGACGACGAGATCGGATCCGCCTCCGGCGTCCTGTCGGCGGTCCAGGCGGTGGGCGGCTCCGTCGGCGTCGCGGTCTTCGGCTCGGTCTTCTTCGCCCGGGCCAAGACCGGGGACTTCACCGGCGGCTTCCACCGCGCGCTGATCGTCCAGGCGTGCCTGCTGGTGGTCTTCTTCGCGATCACCTTCCTGCTGCCCAAGAAGGGTCGCTCGGACGACGAGCAGCACGGCATCGCCACCGAGCCCGTCACCGACTCCTACCGGCTGGCGGCCACCCGCGCCGACGCCGAACAACAGGCCGTAGCGCAGCAGGCTGCCGGCTGACTCCCGACCACAGACCAACGCCTGCACCCTCTATCCACGCTTGGACCAGTCCAGCCGTCGGCGCCAACGAGCTGGGGGTCGGCTGACATTTGGTCGGGGCTTGCTCTCAAGTGCGGTTGAGGTTCCATGATGACCGGCATGGAGACGACACTCATTGACCAGCAGACGCAGGAAGCCGAGATTGCAGCGATCAAGCACGTGATCGCCAGGCTTGAGCATTCCCAGCAGAACGAATTGCCCGAGGAGTTCGTCGGCCTGTTCAGAGCCGATGCGATCTGGACGACGCGCCATGGCAAGCGCCTCACCGGTCGTGATGAGATCTCGTCTTTCACTCACCAGGTGCTGCCGGGGGCCATGAAGGACTCGACAGCCACGTACGAGGTGGTGGACGTGCTGTTCATCCGCCCCGACGTCGCCGCGGTCAAGGCACACGCGCAGTACTGGACCCTGGAAGGGGAGCCGATCGGGAACGCGGGCACCCCGCTCTACGTGATGGCCAAAGAGGACGGGCAATGGCGCCTTGTCGCCTGCCAGAACACGGAGGTACTCGCCCAGTGACGGCGAAGGGCCCTACAAGCGGGGCGAGTTGCGAAGCGCGCCTGGGCCCGTGTGGTCTGTTCCCATCCGACGGACCCGACGACGGATTCATGATCAGGCTCTCAGGCTCGTGCGGGGACCGCGTCCGCCCACATGAGCCTCACACCGGCCAGAACTGCAGCAGGAACCGCTCCACCCCATCCGGCACGCCCTGTTCGGCGCTTGCCCAACCTCAGACCAGTCGTCGATGATGTCCTCGTCGGCATCCTGCAGCCAGAGCAAGAACCGCTCAACCAGGACCGCGAACTCCTCGCGATGGACCAACGCCACGTGGCCTCTCCCTCCCACTCGCGTCACTTCCCCGACGACGCTACCTGGGCCGTGATCACTGTGGCAGTCGGTGCTTGGAAAACTCGCTCCCGTCCTCATCCTTCGTCACCCCAGGACCACTCCTCGACGACACCGTCCAAGCGATCGCCGGACTGGCGTCACTTCGGCCAGCGGCCCAAACCGCTGTCGACCCAGAGTTTCACCGGCACCATCCGCCCCGCCCCGGCAGAGCGTCCCACCCAAGGTCTGACACGCAGTCACATCCGGCACTGTGGTGCGGCCGACGTACCGCAGTTGGCCGTTTCAGGGGCGGTGTGGGGGTACGGGCCGGGCCCCGAGGTGGTCCTGGAGTTCGCGGTGCCGGAACTGCCACGCGGTGCCCGCAACTCGCAGGATTCCGGCCTCGTAACAGGCGTCGAGGAAGCGGCCCAGTCGCCAGGGCAGACGCCCCCTCGTGCTCAGCAAGAACGCCAAGTGCCGGAGCGCCGCCGAGCCACCCATGGCTGGTAGTCCGAACGCGAGGAGCCCGACCGGGAGGCCGAACATGAGCCCGATCATGAGCATCCATGCGAGTGTGAACGTGAGCTGGAATCCGGGTGCGTCATCCCCGAGCCCGTGTTCTTTCAGGAAGTCGTAACCCAGCCTGAACCCGAGCCCGTACACAGGCATGGATATGAACCCACAGATGACTACCGACACCAGTACGGACACGAATCCGGCTACCAGGTCGCCGCGAACGAGGTTGCGCGGCTCGATCGCGGTGTCTTCTGTCCTGATCATCAACCCGACCGTGAGGCCGACGCCCACCCCGAAGACACCCGTGAAGACAAGGGTGTTCTGGGCGTGCTCCGAGAAGGAACGCAAGTTCAGCAGTAGGAGAACGATCACGATGCTGACCAGGAGGCCGATCAGGAAACCGACCGCGAGACCAAGTGCGAGGGTGCGTTGCCCCGCCCGGGTCCGAAGACGGCCGATGTCGACGCGGTACGGCCCGGGCCATACCGGACGGTAGATCACCACGAGGGCGAGGGAGAGGAGCACGCACATGCCTGTCAGCACGTTGGAGTGAAAATCAAACAGGAGCTCCAGCGTGAGGGGAAGGGCCTGGGCGAGCGGCGTGACCAGAGCCCGTTCGATCCAGCGTGCCCGGTGGGGGCCTGCCAGGGGCCACAGTTCATGGAGAACCAGATCGGTGCTGCTGAGCGTGCGGCCTGCGACCACGCGCGACGTGCCGCCCTCGGTGCCCGCGTTCGTGTTGAGGTAGCGGGCAAGGACCGAGAGGTGGCGCCACGCGGTGTCGGCCTCCAGTCGGTGCCGGTTCCCGGTGCCGGACATTCCCGGCGCTCGCGGGGAATCGGCCGCGGGGTGCCGGGCGGCCACCGCGGCTCCTACGTAGCAGTCCAGGAGGTACTCGTAGAAGTGCCCATCTGTGGCAAGAGAGAGCATGTCCGCGGGGTCTCGCAGGTACCGCCCGTCAGGAGCGCGCTCCTCGAAGACGGTGGCGGCCAGGGTGAGACGCCAGGGCGTGTCCAAGGTGCGGGCCAGCGCCGCGTGGGCCGGCCGCAGGTCGACGGCTCCGGCGGCTGCCACGGAGTCGAGCGCTTGGAGGACCGGTTGCCAGCGGGCGCGGGCTCGATCGGTGACGGCGACGCGCTGTCGGAGGTATCCGGCCGCGCGTGCCGCGTCGACCCGTGCGAGGGCAAGACGTGCCACGACGCGGGGTTCGCTCTCAGCGTCGACCAATGCCTGGTAGTGGGCATGGCGGCAGGTGAGTACGACGGGACAGTGCGTACCGCCGTCCTCGAAGCTCTCGATGGCGCGGAGAAGCCGGGCCGCTTGAGAGGTGTAGCCGGGTGCCGCGTCGCTGTCCATTTCGTCCAGACCATCGATGACCGGCAGGACGAGATTGGCGTCGATGAGCAGACGGGCGTCGCGGGGTGCGAAGCGGTAGGTGTCGGTGAGATGGGTCCGAAGCCAGTCACGGATTGTCGTGCCGGGCCACGATGCCGCGATCAGGCGGACCGGCACCGGATCGAGGGATGCGCGGGTCTTGGTCAGCCCCAGGATCAGAGCCATGACAAGGACGGTCTTGCCCGTGCCCGCGTCGTCGCCGGGCTGCCCGTCCCCCCGCACCGCGGGTGTGCCGGTGATGACCATTCGCCCCGGTCGCAGGGCACGGTAGTAGTCGCTGATCCCTTCCAGCGTCCCGTCCGGTCGCGTGCCGCTCACGCCGGTAGCCGTCACCGTGAATGCGAGGTCGATCCGCCCGTCGGGGGCCGCGAGTCCGCTGCCCAGCATCTGCCGGTACTGCGCTCCCTCCCCCCGGACCACCAACCGTGTGAGTTCCTCCGCGATCACCGGTGCCGTGCGCTGGGCCCGTAGCCCCCGCACCGCGGCCCACAAGCCCCATACCGCCGTGGTCGCGCCGACGATCGTGAGACCGAAGGACCACACCCCGGCGACGTCGGCAGGGTCATCCGACTGAGCCTGTGCACGCCAGGCCCACCACAACCCGCCCACGCACACCACAACACTGAACACCATCGCCGAGACCCGCCCGGCGCGCCCGCGACGCCACATGGACCCATGATGCCTCGCCTTGCACAGCAAGGGAGTTGAACCCGTGCCGCTTGCCCGAGGGCCCGGTGCGGGCCGGCCTCCTCCGGGCCCCTGGCCGACTCGTCAGTGACCGGGCGCTGTAGCGCGTTCCGCGCTGAGCGCCTACCGGGTCGGACATAATGGTGCTAGTGTCATTAGCATCATGTTGCTGAGACTCAACACCTCGGATCCCCGCCCTCTGCACGAGCAGGTGGCGGGTGCGATCCGTCGTGCCATCGCAGAGGGAGAGTGCAGCCCGGGCGACCGACTGCCCCCGGCTCGTGACCTGTCCCAGGCGCTGGGCGTCAACGCCAACACCGTGTTGCGCGGACTCAGGACCCTGCGGGACGAAGGAGTCCTGGAGTTCAGGCGAGGCCGCGGTGTGACCGTGGCCGACGGCGCCGATCGACGCTCCGTCATGTTGGAGCAGGTACGTGCTCTGGTCGCAGCCGCGGCTCGCGAGGGTTACAGCAAGGCCGACATCATTGAAATGATCAAGGGGGACGTGTGAACGAGCGCGTGAGGCGCGCAAGTGGCACAGCCTGGGCGGGCGCCGGCTGGTGTGCCGGTGTCCTGGCACTGCTGCTGGGCATGCCGCTGGCGGCAAGCGGCCGACTGCCGGACAGACTGGCGACGCATTGGAGTGTGGGCGGGGAGCCCGACGGGTCCATGCCGCTGTGGGCGGCCGCGCTCTTCCCCGCACTGATCTGGCTGGTTCTGGTGCTGGCCGTAGTGTTCTGGGCGAGGCGTTCGAACGGCGCGGCCCGTGGCTGGGCCGGGGTCTCCCTGGCGTCAGGAGGGGTGTTCCTGGTCGGCGGACAGGCCTCTGTCGTGCGTGCCAGTCTGGACCGGTCCGACTGGCACGAGGCCGACTCGGTGACACCTTGGGTGATGGCCGCCATCGCGGTTGCCATCACAGCAGGCGCCTTGGCCTTCCTGGCCACCCACCGCCCCACCGCTGGCCGGCAGCAGACTCCCGGACCCGGCATGAGCATTCCACCGGACCAGCAGCTCGCGTGGTTCTCCCGCACGTCCAACCAGTGGCTCCGCGCGACCGCAGCCGTCACCGGATTCGCCGCGGTGGCCATCGCCGCGGCCGGTGTCGGCGGTCTCATCCCTCTGCACGCAGGGCTGATCACCCCGTTCGCGGTCGTCTCGCTCGCCGTGCTCGGCTGCTCTTCCGTACAGGTACGCGTCAGCAAGCGAGGAATGAAGGTGTCGTTCGGCCCGCTCGGCTGGCCGGCCCGGCACTGGGCCATCCAGGACATAGAGTCCGCCCATGCCGAGCACCGCACTCCCGCACAGGTAGGGGGATGGGGCTACCGGCTGAGCGGCCTGGGCACCACCGTGATGCTGCGCGGCGGGGAGTGCCTGGTCGTGCGGGCCAAGGGCAAGGACTTCGCCGTCAGCGTCGACGACGCCGAACGCGGCGCCGGCCTCCTGAACGCCTTGAGTACGGAGAGGTCGGGCGGGCACCCGGCATGAGCGGGCCGCACCCCTCGACCGTGTGACCCCGAGTTGGCCGCAGAAGTTGGCGAAGGTGCGGGATCCGTACTGGGCTCCGTGGTCGAAGCGGAACACGGCGCTGCCCAAGCGGCCACCCTGGTGCGCATGTGCTCGGCGATGGATCAGCCGACGACCTGGGTCATGTGGCGGACGCCTTGTCGGCGATGACCCGCTCCTCGCCCGCGGGGTGGGTCACGTGGTGCACGAGAGCCGCGATGGCGCCGCCCACCAGGGGGGCCACGATGAACAGCCACAGTTGGGACAGCGCGGCTCCCCCGGCGAACAGGGCGGGGCCCAGGCTCCGGGCGGGGTTGACCGAGGTGCCGGTCAGTGGGATGCCGACGAGGTGGATGACGGCCAGCGCGATGCCGATCGGCAGCCCGTCGAAGCCGGTCACCGCCACCCGGTGCGTCACTCCGAGGACGACGAAGACAAGGAGGAAGGTCAGGACCACTTCCGCGAGGAAGGCCCCGCCCAGGTTGATGCCGACCTCGGAGCGGTCGTCGTAGCCGTTGCTGCCGAATGCCTCGCTCGTCTTCAGGCCCGGCACCTGCTTGGCGAGCAGGAAGAGCAGGGCCGCGCCTGCGACACCGCCGAGGAACTGCGCGATCCAGTAGGTGACGGCGGTGCGGCCGTCGATGCGACGCGCGACGAGCATGCCGAGCGTCACCGCCGGATTGACGTGGCAGCCGGAGATCGGGCCGAGGGTGTATGCGAGGGCCAGCAGCGTGAAGCCGAACGCCAGCGCGATGCCGAGCGTGCCGATGAACTCCGCGCAGAGCACCGCCGACCCCACGGCGAAGAAGACTAGGAGCAACGTCCCGAGGAACTCCGATACCACCGCTCTGATCTGCACAGCGACCACCTCGCAGGCTTGCCGGTCCCCCTCGCCATCGTCTGCCCGCCCGCCTCTTCCCACCTGTTCTGCCGGGGCCGCAGCCCGTTACGTACGCCCATTCGAGTGACGGACCGGCTCCGCAGCCCCCCTGTCGGCGCCAGCGAGGCCTTACAGGCGACCCGGGGTGCGGACAGCCATGCCGTCAGTCCTATATTCATACAAACAATTCACGCGTGGTCCTGCCGCGCTGGACCACGGGGTGGGACCACAGTGATCGAACCCGACGGCACTGAACCCGCCCGGGCCGGGGCCCGTGTTGCCCGCCAGGCGCGTACGAAGGCGCGGCGGCGCAAGCAGATGGCCGTGATCGCGGCCGTGATCGCGCTGGGCGGGGCGGCCACCACGGGGGTCATCGCTCTGGCGGACTCCTCCGGGGACGGGGGCGGCTCCGGGCGCACCGTGTCCGCTGCTTCGGGCAGTGCGGCGCAGAAGGCGCGTGCGGCCAAGCGGGCGAAGAAGCGGGAGAAGAAGTGGGACGGCAAGGTGCGGGTGCTGGGGGACGGCTCCACCTCGTACACCGGACCGCAGCACGGGCAGCTCAAGCCCAAGAAGCTGAAGCCCGGTGAGAAGCCGCCGCAGTTCGTGGTCTTCTCCTGGGACGGCGCGCTGGAGGGCGACGACCGCCGCTTCTCCCACTTCCGCCAAGTGGCGCGGGAGAGCAAGGCTCACATGACGTTCTTCCTCACCGGGATCTACCTCCTGCCGGAGAGCAGGAAGTCGCTCTACCGTCCGCCGCAGCACAACCCGGGGGCGGCCGCCATCTCGTATCCGACCGTTCCGCACATTCAGACCACGTTGGAGCAGCTGCGCGGTGCCTGGAAGGACGGGCACGAGATCGGTTCGCACTTCAACGGGCACTTCTGCGGTGCCAAGGGCGGTGGTGACTGGAGTGTCGGGGAGTGGAAGAGCGAGATCGAGCAGACGTACTCGTTCATGAAGGAGTGGAAGACCAACACCGGGTTCACCAAGGAGGGGCCCCTGCCCTTCGATCCGGACCGGGAAGTGGTCGGCGGCCGTGCGCCCTGTCTGGAGGGGCAGAAGAACCTCCTGGCCGCGGCCAGGCCGTTCGGCTGGCGCTACGACGCGAGTTCGTCGGGCGACTTCCAGATATGGCCGTCCAAGGCCGGGGGCCTGTGGAACTTTCCTCTGCAGCTCCTGCCCCTGGAGGGCAAAGAAGTGCAGGTCCTCTCCATGGACTTCAACTTCCTCTACCACCAGTCCGGTGACAGCACCCAGGGCGACCCGGCGAGGTTCCCGGCGTGGCGGGCGCAGGTTGCCGCGTCGTACATGAACGGGTTCAACCGCGTCTACAACGGCAGCCGGGCGCCGATGTTCATCGGCAACCACTTCGAGGACTGGAACGGCGGCATCTACATGAGCGCCGTCGAGGATGTGGTGCGTAAGGTGTGTCCGCGCAAGGGGGTGCGCTGCGTGTCGTTCCGCGAGTTGGCGGACTGGCTTGATGTCCAGGACCCGAAGGTCCTGGACCGGTTGCGCCTGCTCGACCCGGCGCAGGCACCGAAGTGGAAGTCGCTCATCAGGTAGCGGGGCGGCCTGCGGCACAGTGCCGACGACTGGTCGGCGGCTGATCGGCGGCTAGGTGAGCGCCTCGATGTAGTGGTTCCACAGATCCACCGCCCGTCGGCTGGCGGGTGTGGTGGGAGTGTCGCCGCCCAGCCCCTTGAGCGGCAGGGGCACCAGGTCCTTGAGCGACATGCGGTAGACGACCACAGCCGTGGTCTCGTCGTGGGTGCCTCCCACGAACCAGCCCGCCGTGTTCGCGGTGGTCGTCCCGGTCTTGCCCACGGCGGCGGGGTGTGCCGCGCCCGCCGCCTTGGCCGATCCGTCGGTCATGGTGGCCCGCAGGGCGTCCGTGACCGCCTGGGCGGTCTTCTTCGACATCGCCCGGGCGGGTCGTGGTACGGCGAGCGGCACGGCGTCCCCGGCCCGGGTCACCGAGGACACCGAGTAGGGGTCGGTGTGCATGCCGTGGGCGGCGAAGGTCTGGTAGGCGCCGGCCATCCGGATGGCGCTGGGCGTCGAGTTCTCCCCGAGTGCGTACACGGGGACTCGTTCTCCCAGGCTGGAGGCGAGCAGTCCCGCCCGCAGGGCGTACTTCTCCACCCGGTCCAGGCCGACGTCGAGGCCGAGTTGGAGCAGGGGTGTGTTCACGGAGTCGGCGACAGCCTGGCGCAAGGTCACCTGGCCCCAGTCGCGGCCGCCTTCGTTGCGGCCCTTGACCACCTTGCCGCTGCGGTCCCAGTAGGGCCCCTCCGGCGTCCGTACGGCGATCTTGTCGTCGCCGTCGTAGACGCTGGCCGGGGAGACGGGGGTGCGGCTCCCCTCCCGGGTGCGCTTGACGCCGTCCTCGAGCGCGGCGGCATAGACGAAGGGGGTGAACGCCGAACCGGCTGGAATGGTCGTCGCGTTGGACTGGTTGAAGCCCTGTTTCAGGAAGTCGCGGCCGCCGTAGACGGCCAGCAGCCGGCCGTCCGGGGCCACGCTCGCCGCCCCGATCCTGGCGTGCTGGTCGGTGTCGGGCCGCCGCTCGGCGTCGAAGTCCTTCTCGGCCCGGTGGACGGCGGCGGTCAAGGCCTTGGTGCGGTTGCGGTCGAAGGTCGTGCGGATCTGGTAGCCGCCCAGGTCGAACTCGGCGGCGTTGATGTGCCCGGCTTTGATCGCGTTCCGCTTGGCCAGCTCCACCAGGTACCCGGTCCGCGCGCCGGGGATGTCGCCGGAGCCCGACTTCGTGGGTTCGGGGAACTTCTTGTAGGTGGCCCGCTCGGCCTGGGTGAGGTGGCCGGTTGCCACCATGCGGTCCAGGATCCAGTTCCAGCGTTCGACGGCCCGCGCGTGGTTCTCCTTGCCGAGGGCCGGGTCGTAGAGTCCGGCGCCTTTGAGGAGAGAGGCCAGGAAGGCGCCTTCGCTGGGGTTGAGGCGCGCGACGTCCTTGCCGTAGTAGGCGTGCGAGGCGCGCTGGATGCCGTAGGTGCCCCGCCCGAACCAGCTCGTGTTCAGGTAGTCCTGGAAGATCTTGTCCTTGCTCGTGTGGTTGTCCAGCTTCACGGCGAGCAGGGCTTCGGTGAACTTCCGGGACAGGGTGCGGTCCTGGCTGAGGTAGACGTTCTTCACGTACTGCTGGGTGATGGTCGACCCGCCCTGGGTCTCTCCTCCGGTGAGCGCGGCGGTCGTCGCGCGCAGGACACCGGTCGGTGAGACGCCGGCATCCGAGTAGAAGCTCGCGTTCTCGGCCGCGAGGACGGCGCCCCGGACTTTCGGCGGCACCCTCTTCAGCGGCATCTCCTGCCTGATGACCCAGCCGGTGCGGGCCATGACGCTGCCGTCGGACCAGTAGTACACGTTGTCCTGTTGCGTGGCGAACGAGTTGAGGTCGTCCGGTATGTCCGTGGTGGCGTACGCGATCGTGACGAAGCCGGTCAAGCCGAGGGCCAGGTACAGGAAAGCGCCCAGCCACTGGCGCCACGAAGGCAGCCACCGGCGCCAACCGCTGCGGCCCGGCCGGGGATAGGCCGGACGCAGCCGGCGCAGTTGTCCGCGCGCCCCGGCGAGGGCGCCGGGTATGCCGCCCGTGGTCCGCTGCCCGGACTTCCTGCGCCGGCCGGTCGCCGCGCGGCGCTCCCCCGGTGCCGCCCGCCGTCTCCCGCTGCCGTGACCTGCGGTCATCTTGCGCCCACCCACCCCGTCTGCCTCCTCTGCTGCGCTCTGGCGCTCACATTAGAGGCAGTTGGAGGCGTGCGGCCCGGCCTGCGGGGCCCTGGCTGCCTGGTCCGGGTGCCTTCGGGTTCCGCAAAAGAGAGACAACCGTTCGGGAAGGGCCCGCAGTTGTGCCAAGATTCCGTGCTCCGGTCGGGGTGATCGGGCAAGGAAAGAGGAAACGCAGTGATATCCATAGCGATACCCAAGAGATACAGACCCGCCGCCTTCGCCGGTGTGGCCGCGGCCGTGGCGTCCGGCTGCCTGCTCGCGCCCTCCGCGCACGCGGACGCCGGTGGCGTGCCCCGCAAGGCCGACCACCGGACACTCGCCGCCTTCGCCCGCATCGCCGATGATGTCCTCTCCCGGCGCACCCAGGCACTGGTGGAGGACCGCGCGGGGCGCGGCGGCCCGGGCGCCGGCGCGGTGACGACGCGCATGTCCGGCCGGCTGCGGACGGACGAGGACGCCGCGCTGCGGTCGCTGCGCGCCCGCAAGAAGCGCCTTGCCCAGCTCGGCGAGGCCTACACGAAGGCGGACACCCGCGTCGTCGTGGACCGCGCGACGCTCACCGGCAGCACGGCGACCGTCCAGGTCACCGCGTCGTCGACGCTCACGTACAAGAAGGTGCGCGAAGGCGGGCCGCAGACCACCGCGTTCTCGACCCGGCAGGAGCTGAAGCTCGCCGGCACGAAGGACGGCGGCTGGCAGCTGACCGCGATCACCTCGCGCAACCAGGGCCCTGTCGCGGTCGACGAGCCCTCGGTGGCCCGGACGAACACCGTCAAGGACGACGGCAACCAGTACCCGGACGGCACACCGGCCTCGACCAAGCGCCCCACCACGCCGATGCCCTCGGGCAAGACGGCCGACGCCTACGGCTACTCCGCCATGGCGCAGTACGCGGAGAAGTACTGGCGCAGCTACAACCCGGCCTACCGGAAGTTCAACGGGGCCGGCGGCGACTGCACCAACTTCGTGAGCCAGGCGCTGAAGGCGGGCGGCTGGAAGCCCGTCCCCGGCTCCGCCTACGACTACCGGAACTGGTGGTACGAGAGCGCGGGCCAGAGCACGTCCTGGGTCGGGGTGAACGAATGGGCATGGTTCACGCTGTCCAACCGGCGGGCCCCGAACCTGGCGAGCGCCTACCAGCTGGACGTCGGCGACGTCCTGCAGGTGGACTTCGACAAGAACGGGTCCAAGGACCACACCATGCTGGTGACGTACCGCGACAGGCAGGGCATGCCGTACCTGACCTACCACTCCACCGACACCTACCGCAGGTCGCTCGCGAGCGTGGTCGCGTCCTACCCCGACGCGCGCTACTTCGCGTACCGCACCTGAGAGAGACCGGGGACAGCGCAGAGCGGCGCGGGCGGCTTCGGGTCGCCCCGCCGCGGCGAGCAAGCGCGTCCGCATCGGTGAGATGACCGGTGCGGTGGGGCGTGGACCTTCGTGGGTCGCTCGCAGCCCGTCGTCCAGCAGGCCCGCACCTGCTGGACGACGGGCTGCCGCTTCGGGGGGACGGCTGTACTTGAAAGTTCAAGGCAAGTAGGGTGTCCGCCATGAGTCCGAGCAGCCGGCGCCGGCCCCGTATCGACCGGGGCACGACGAGGCGGACGGTGTGGCCCCGGGGCCACACCGTCCGCACGGCACTGCTCGCCCTGGTCTTCGTCTTCGCGGCTCCCCTGTTCGGCATCAACGGCGCGACGGATGCCTCTTCTGTCGGCCCCGCGAGCGCGCGCAGCGCGACCACCGTCTCCGTTGCGCCCCGGGCCGACTCCCCGGCCGAGGACCACGACTGCCACAAGGGGCAGCCGGCGGATCCGCGGGGCGCGGTGGTGCCGTGTCCCGACCACTGGGCGCCGTACATTCCCAAGTCGACGTCCATGCCGCCCAGTCCGCCGCACGTCGTCCCGGCCCTCGCCGGAACGCCGTACCAGGACGTCGCGTCGGTCGACCTGTACGGAATCCAGATCATCAGAACGTAGACGGGTCTCTCCACCCGCAAGCCGACAGGGCCCGACAGCGCCGGTCGGCGTCACTTCGCTGCACCTTCGTGAGCAGCAGCCACGTACGGCCTTCACCTACAGGAGAGACACCCATGTCCGTTTTCGCCGGTACCAGCATGCGCACCACGTCCCCGAACGACACCGGCCCCCTTACCGCGCCCTCCCGGTCCGGCAATGACCTCGGGCTCCTGCTGCTGCGCTGGGCGGTCGGCCTGACCATGGCCGCCCACGGAACCCAGAAGCTCTTCGGCTGGTTCGACGGCGGCGGCCTGGACGGTGCCGCGCAGTTCTTCGCGGGCAACGGTTACGAGGCCGCGCACACCATGGCCGTGATTGCCGGGCTCACCGAGACCTTGTGCGGCCTCGGCCTCGTCGTCGGCCTGCTCACCCCGCTCGCCGCGGCGGGCGTCGTGGGCGTCATGCTCAACGTCATCGCCGTCAAGTGGGGCGGCGGGTTCTTCAACCCCACCGGCATCGAGTTCGAACTGCTGCTCCTCGTCACCGCCGCGAGCCTGGCACTGACCGGACCCGGTAGGTTCGCGGCCGACCGGCTCCTGCCCGTACTGCGCGCACACCGGCTTTCCCACGGTGTCGCCGCCGTGGCATTCGGCGCCGCGATGGCCGGCATCGTTCTGGTGACCCTCCGCGCCTGAGCCCTGTACGGGCGAGGGGTCTCCCGGGCGCGGACCGGCGCCGGGAGACCCCGAAGGTTCACCGCGTGCGTCTTCTTCCGGTGGCCGAGACGCGCTCGGCTCGAAACGCGGCAATCGACCGGCTTAGCCACCGAGTTCTCCGCCGCCATACGCTGCCCCCAACAGGCATCCGCACAGCTCAGTGCACCCGACCCCGCGGTTTCAGCGGTACTGACGGCAGTTCCGGGGCGGGCAGCGGCTCCCCGCGCGAACTCCGTCTCTGTCACGCGGAATGTCACGGCCGATCCTCTGATTCGTTTCCGGTCTTTGGTCAGGGGAACGGCGCGATGCACTACGGTGCGACGGCTCGGTTCGGGCAGCGCGAAGGGCGTCCATCCTTGAGAGGAGCGAGAGGGGAGGTCAGCGCTGTCGGTCAGCAATCACCAGCAACGTGTCCGCGACTGGGGGTCCGTCAGACTTCGCCGGAAGCATGTCCACGGCGATGCTGGTGAATCCGGCCTCATCGAGGGCCTGCACCCATACCTGCTCCTGGAGGACCCAGCGACGCAGCGAGGCCGTCTCGCCCTCTGGAGTCTTCGTGGGGATGTCGGCTGCCACCAGGTCCGGTTGGGCCGGAGCGCCGTTCAGGTAGTGGGCCAAGGTGGAGAAGACCAGCCGCCCACCCGGCTTCAGCGCAGCGGCTGTCGCCGGCAGTAGCTCGCGCGGATCGGTGAAATCGACGGCCCCGAACACGCTGTACAGGACGTCGTAGGCGCTCTTCGTCGCCTGGAGGTGGGGCACGGCGTCGCACGAGGCGATACGCAGGCGTGGGGCGAGGCGGGCGAACAGGTCGGTGGCCATCTTGTGCTGCGCGGAGGAGGCGTCGATGGCGTCGATCGCGGCGGGCTCGTGGTGGACGGCCAGGTGTGCGGCGTGCCGGGCGGCTCCGGCGCCGAGGTCGCCGACCACGTGTCCCGTGAGATCGCCGAGCACTTCGCAGCCGGGGCCGTCATCCTGGCTCCAGATCCAGTGGAAGGCATCGGGGACGGCGCGGTCGCGCTCGGCGCGGGTGCGGCCGTAGTGGTGCCAGAGGTCTGCCGTGGTCGTCATCCGCACCATCTTGGCGGGTGCTGCCTGACGTTGGGCTGGTTCCGGTGTCCGGACGAGCTGACGGTAGACGTGGGGTTCCTTCCCGGTCCGGACGGCGAGTCGACGGTGTACGTCGCGCCGACCTGGTCGGGGAGCTCGAGGTGGGGAACGCCGAGAACGGGCCGGTGCGTGCGCTGGCCGGGCTCGGTACGCCCGTGCTCGCCGAGGTTGGGCCTGTCGCCCGTTCCGTGACGCCGGCCGCGACGGACGCCCGTTCCCACCCGGGCGGATGGACGTGGTCCGCACGCGAACCGTCCCGGGCGTCTCCAGCTACGTGAGTTTCCTGGGGCCGGAAACTCCCGACCAGGTCGCGAACTCCTACGGGCCGAACGCCCAGCGCCCGCCGGCCGTGAAGTCTGCGGTCGACCCGATGCCGTCTTCGCCGCCGCACCGCTCCCCTTCGGGAAGGCCGACTCCGACTCCACGCCCGTCTGGGGCGAAGGCGGCATCACCACTCTTGGCGTCGGTGGCATTGACACCGTCCACACCGCCGCATCGCCTGTATCACCACGGTCTGGCTCCTCCACCACCCGGCCTCCGGGGTAGGCACGACAGCGTGGAAGAGACACGAGCAGGCGCTCGCGCGGTACTTCGACGGCATGATCATGGGGTGTGCCGGGACGGGATGAGTACGCCTCCTGCCAGCGAGGAGGCCAGCCGGAGCGAGGTCTCATACATCCGCGAAGCCGGTGGAGGGCATTCTCGGGAGCGGTGACGACATTCAACGACCCGTGGTTCAGCGAGGGCAAGCGAACAGCTGGGCGGCCTGCGTCCGGAACGGTCCGGTGCGCGCCCCCTCCCTCCCCCGCAGTTTGGTACCTTTCACCGGACAAGCAAATCGATCGGATGTTCGTTTACTGGGGCCTCCGAGGCGTCCGTTGTCGGCCGTAGACGCTCACGTTCTCCGACGTGCGGCGTGCCACTCAATCGGACCGGGTGAAAGCTCATGGCAGGAACCGATCACGAAAAGGCGCTGAACACCGCGCTCGCACAGATCGAGCGGAAATTCGGCAGGGGTGCGGTCATGCGCCTCGGCGAGCGGCCCGATGGGCCCATCGAGGTGATCCCCACCGGATCGACCGCGCTCGACGTCGCGCTCGGCGTCGGCGGCATCCCGCGCGGCCGCGTGGTGGAGGTCTACGGGCCGGAGTCCTCCGGCAAGACGACGCTGACGTTGCACGCAGTAGCGAACGCGCAGAACGCCGGCGGTTCGGTGGCGTTCATCGACGCCGAGCACGCTCTGGACCCGGAGTACGCCAAGAAGCTCGGCGTCGACACCGACAACCTCATCCTGTCCCAGCCGGACAACGGCGAACAGGCCCTGGAGATTGTCGACATCCTGATCCGCTCCGGCGCGATCGACTTGATCGTGATCGACTCCGTCGCGGCCCTGGTGCCGCGCGCGGAGATCGAGGGCGAGATGGGCGACTCCCACATGGGTTTGCAGGCCCGCCTGATGAGCCAAGCCCTCCGCAAGATCACCAGTGCACTCAGCCAGACGAGAACGACGGTGATCTTCATCAACCAGCTCCGCGAGAAGATCGGCGTGATGTTCGGCTCGCCCGAGACCACGACCGGTGGTCGCGCACTGCGGTTCTACGCCTCCGTGCGGCTCGACATCCGCCGCATCGAGACCCTCAAGGACGGCACGGACGCGGTCGGCAACCGCACCCGCGTCAAGGTCGTCAAGAACAAGGTCGCGCCCCCCTTCAAGCAGGCGGAGTTCGACATCCTCTACGGCCAGGGCATCAGCCGCGAGGGCGGCCTGATCGACATGGGTGTCGAGCACGGCTTCGTCCGCAAGGCCGGCGCCTGGTACACGTACGAGGGCGACCAGCTCGGCCAGGGCAAGGAGAACGCCCGCAACTTCCTCAAGGACAACCCCGACCTCGCCAACGAGATCGAGAAGAAGATCCTCGAGAAGCTCGGAATCGAGGTACCGGCCAAGGCCTCGGTCGCCGAGGACACGGGCGCCGTCCCGGTCCCTGATGCCGCACGGACCTCGGCGGGAAACGCTGCCTGACAGGCAGAGGCACGGCCCGGCCGGGGCCAGGCTTCCAACACGTTCAGCATTGCGGCGTGTTCTACGGCCCAGATCCGCTCACGCCCCCTGTTCCTTGCCGCGAACCTGTCGTGCGCGTCCGGGCGATACCGGCCCTTGCGCAAGGCACAGAGAACACCGCGCTCGGCAAGGAATCGACGTCCGGGGCAGGATCCGGCCGGGAGCGGCCTGGTGCGTCGGGGATGGATGCCGGGCACTTCGGGCATGGCTCTCTCCTGGCGGGAGTCGGCTGGAGGCACAAGTGGCCGGGGAACACCGGGACTTGTTCCCCCCGCGCGAGCGGAGGTGTTCCGTCGCGCAAGATCCGGACCACTCTCGGACCAAGTTGGCGGCCATCACCGACAGCGCCCTCGTCTTCGCAGATCAACGCAGTCGCCACACGCGTACCACCAGCAGACGAAGAACCTTCTGGTGTCGTACTCGCCGAAGAAGCTCGGCTTCTTCTAGGAGCACTAAAGAAGGCGCCTGACCCGGGCGTTTGCCCGTCAGGCGCCTTCCACTCGGTCCGTTCAGCGCAGAGCCCAGTTTGCGTTGTGACCCTCAGTTTCTCCCTCCGCTATCGCGTTCCTGACCAGCTCTTCCGGTCAATTTCCGGTCCAGATCCCGGCTCACCCGGCAGACGCTCCGCCCTGGCTGACGCGGTCCCACTCCGCCATGGACTGCTCGATGAGGCGGTTGGCCTGCTCCCGGACTCCGTCCAGGAACTTGGCGTAGTGGCGGAAGAGGACCTCGATGCCCTGACCCGCGCGGCGAGCGCATTCGGCCGGGTCCACACCGGAGTACAGCCAGAACGAGATCCCGGCGCGCCGGAGGTCGTAGGGCCGCTTGGCCAGGCCGAAGGCGAGTTCCGTGCGCGTCAGGACGTACTTCCGTGCCCGTGCCCACGTCGTGCCGTACGCGGCTGCGTCCACGTAGTTGCCGACCTGGTTCCGGAACAGCCGACCGTCCGGCGCCACACCGAAACGTTCGATGTGTGCGAGGAGCATGCGCACGAACTGCGGAGGGATGGCCACCGGCCGGGTTGCAGTAGCCGCACGGCGCTTGAGCGAGTGCACCTCGTGCACCGCGCCGTCGTCCGTCCACTCCTTTCCTGCGGTGACGACGCCGCCCGAAAGGTTAAGCATCCCCCACCCGGTCTCGGGCAGATGCCACTGCTCGAGCTGAAGGTGAATGACCTCCGCCGGTCGCATGGCCGCGTAGTACATGCAGCCGAAGAACGCCTCCAGGTGAGGACCGCGCCCACGCAACTCGGCGACCGCCGTGAGCAGGCGGGCGCCCTGAGCCGGATAGGGGACGGCAGCCGGGTCCACTTCCTCGTTGACGGCCGGAGCGTTCCACCTGAGCCCGTTGAGGGGGTTCTCCGTGAAGTAACCATTCTCTACAGCGGTGTTGAGAACTTCGTTGAACGCAGCCCGCTTGCGCCGCGCTGTCTTGGCCGCAGCGGCCTTGCCGTCCACCTAGCGGCACAGAGCGTCCAATGCCCGCCGCAGTACATCGGCTTCCGCAAGAGTGCTGACCGGCAGGGAGTTCCGCCTAGTGGGTGTCTGAGAAGCCCCGTTCAGGGCTGGGTTCTTGCCGCTGTGCGGTGTAGTAGCAGCATGACTGTTGCCAGGTAGATCGCGTTCTCCTGGCTGCTCGCCAGGTACTCGTAGTCCTTGGAGAGCCGTCGGTATCGGCCCAGCCAGGCGAAACTCCGCTCGATGACCCACCGGCGCGGGACCACTGTGAACATCGGCACCACGCGCGGCGGCGCGTCCGCCTTGGCCCAGGTGTGCCGGAACCCACCGTCCTTCCGTTGCACGATCTGGATGGTGATCCCGGTTTCCTCACGGACCCAGTCCAGGAAGTCCCGGCCGCGATACCCCTGATCTGCCCACACATGCCGGAGCTGCGGGAACTTGCCTGCGCACCGGGCCAGCAGCACGGCGGCACCGTCGCGGTCGCTGACGTTCGCGGGGCTGACACAGACCGCCAGAACCAGGCCGAACGTGTCGACGAGGAGGTGGCGCTTGATGCCCAGCACCTTCTTGCCGCCGTCGTATCCGTGCCAGCCGCCGCGTTCAGTGGCCTTGACGCTCTGGCTGTCCACCACTCCGGCGCTCGGGGTGGGTTCACGGCCCTGGCCAGTACGTTCCCTGGCTCGCAGTGCGGCGAGGATTTCTTCCCAGCGGCCCTCGATCCGCCACTGCCGCCAGTAGTGGTAGACGGTCTGGTACGGCGGAAAGTCGTGCGGCAGCAGTCGCCATGCACAGCCGGCCCGCATCCAGTAGGCCAGGGCGTCGATGATCTCGCGGCGGGGGTGCTTCGACGGTCTCCCGCCTGGTTTGGGCGGCGGCACAAGCGGTGCCAGCACTGCCCACTCCACGTCGGACAGGTCGGTCGGATACGCGCGCCGTTCCCCGGCCATCTCGGTCTCCATCAGCGCAGGGACTACCAACCCGCTTGCCCTGAACGGGGCTTCTCAGACAACCACTAGGCCACTTCGGTTTCCCGCTCGATGGCCTGGAGGCGGTTCTTGAGCCGATAGCTGTTGCCGTTGATCGGAACGACCTCGCAGTGGTGCAGGAGACGGTCAAGGATCGCGGTAGCCAGCGCCTCGTCCCCGAAGACCTGGCCCCGCGCCGTGAAAGGTATTACCTATCGCGATATTTGATGTTCGCGGTAGCCCCTGATCGAAAGGCCGCTTAGGATCAGGTTTCGAAAGGCCTGGCTGGCCGCCATGGCCCCCTCATCTGCGGCCGGGCCTTCGTTGGCTTGCTCAGAATTAACTAAGTTGACGTGTGGAAGCTGGCGTAGGCCCTGCTCTTGAATCGAGATCGGCGTCCATGTCCTCCGCTCGCCTATTTGTGGATTCCTTTGGGGTCTCGGCTGCTTATCGATTCGCTCGGTCCGTATCAGTGGAGGCAAGGAATTATTGACGAGGCAGTATGGTGCAGCGCCTTCTTGATTCCACTTCGAGAGTCCCCAACTCTAAGAAGCGAATGTCCAAGTGAAGATCGATGACTGGCGGAAGTCGCATACGTATCTCGGGAAGTCGGTGCAATGCCCCCTTTATCGGGGGTCATGAGGCACAGGAGTCACTGCATCCGCATACCGAGTGTAGAAGAACCAGAAGTGGAGCCCCGCTCATGGTCGTCACCCTCGAACAGCCCGCACGTGCCCGTCTCATCACCCCCGCGGGTCGCGAACGTGCCCTGCCCGTCACCCTGCGCTACTCAGCGGAGGACCCAGTGGCCATCCAGATGGTCTTCCCCTCGCAGGCGTCGCTCGACGGTGCGGAGGTCACCTGGATGTTCGCCCGGCAGCTCCTGGAGGAGGGGATGAGTGCGCCGGCGGGCGGCGGTGACGTGCACATCTGGCCGTGCGGGCGGGCGCGGACGGTCATTGAGTTCCGCTCGCACCAGGGGCTGGCCCTGGTGCAGTTCGACAAGATGGTGCTGTGCCGGTTTCTGGCGCAGTCGTACGCCGTGATGCCCGCAGGTGGCCAGGAGGAGAGCCTCGCCCTCGACCAGGGACTCTCGCGCCTGCTCGGCGGCGCCTGAGGCGGCAGCGACCTGAGCGAGCAGCAGCGACAGGGAAGGCAACGGTGAGCACTTGCCAAGTTGGCTGCGCTGATCGCGAGTTGGATTATCCTGCGTAACGACGAAGCTCCTGGTAGTCGGGTTCTAGACCAAGATCACCCGTGTCCGCCAAGAGCTTCGCATGCGTGCCTACCCGTCCTCGATTGATCTGCCCAGCCACATCTGGCGATTCCTGACTCAGGCAACTGACAGCCCGGCGGCAAGAGATCGGGACGCGGTGGTGGCATCTTCCCGCCGCACGTCAGGTCTTGCTCGCCCTGGCCCGCCTAGGGTGCGGTGACACCTACGCCCAGCTCGCCGCCGGGTTCGGCATCGGGATCGCGACCGTGTACCGCTACATACGTGCACCCGTCGAGGCCCCGGCCGCCCTCGCCGCTTCCTTGGACGAGGCGATGACGGCGATCCGGGCGAAGTCCCAGACCCTGTGGAGCGCACCCCGGCTGATCTGCGTGGCCGACGACTTCACCCGCTACGACGCGCATGCCGTGCGCGAGCACCGGCGCTCGATCGACCTGGTCCGCTACCGGCACTTCGGCAGCGACCACTTCGGCCTTGAGACCGTGGGTTCCGTGTCGGAGCACCCACCCCGGCAAAAGCCGGTACGCCTCCGTGCGGCCGGGGTGCCGGTGCGGAAGCAGGACGGTGCGATGGCCAAGCTGGCCCAGGCGGTCGACGAGGTCCTGGTCGGGCTCGGGGACGGCCTCGCCCGGGTCCAGCACAAGCAGTACGGTGCCTACCGACGGCTGCGGAACTTCGCCAGCGTCTGTCCGCCGCAGCAGACCAAGATCCTCGTCTACCTCAAGGCCGACCCCAAACGAAGTCGACCTCATCCTTGGCTTCACCCGGGACGTGACGTGGCTCGGCCACCACGGCCCGGGAGACCTGGAACTGCAGCTGCGCACGGAGCGGGACCTGGAGCGCACTCAGGATCTCCTCCTCAGCTACGCCGCGGCATAGAGGTCTCGCCTGGAGGCGCCAACCTCCGCGGGGTGTTGGAGTTGTGGGCTGTCGTCGTGATGCTGCCTTTCGATGCGACGGGCAGGGAATGGCGGTGAACTACTACTGAGATTGAACTCGCAGACGAGCACGATCCGGCCGCCGAGTTGGTGGTGGGCGGCGATCAGCAGGTCGCGGTAGTCGGTCAAGGCGAAGCTCTTGTGTCCGTCGTGCCGACCCTCGTCACGGCGGGGCCGGTAGATCAGCCTGGAGCATTCGCCGGGGTTGTAGCAGGTCAGCGCCGTTATGGAGATGTTGCATCGGGAGCGTCCGCGGGCCCCGATCACGAAGGTGTGCCCGCGCCGGGCCCAGGTGCGGGAGGCGGGCGGCGTCATCGAGCGGCTCTGCCAAGATTTCCGTGAGAGATGACATTGGGTCACTTCGCTGGCATCGTCGAGTGTGTGCGACAACTTGCTTCGTGTGTTGTTCCCGCATCTGGCTGCGGTGCTGGTGGGGAGGGTGTCGTTAGTCGGGTGCGTAGTACGGGTCGATGCGCGTGCCCGTGAAGTTGCGCGTCCATGTCCAGACTGCGGTGCGAATTCCGTTCGTGTGCACAGCTGGTATCAACGAAGTCTGGATGACGCTCCCGTAGGCGGACGCTCCGTGGTTGTTCAACTATCCGTGCGCCGACTTTACTGCGATGCACTTGAGTGCAGACGCCGGTCCTTTACTGAACAGATTGACGGCCTGACTGTTCCTTACGGACGGCGCACTACCACACTGGCTGCCATGCTTCACGAAATAGCTTTGGCCCTCGCCGGCCGGGCTGGCGCCAGACTGGCAGCGGCACTCCACGTCACCGTCAGCCGAACCACCTTGCTCAACATGGTGATTGCATTGCCTGACCTCCCTTGCTGGAGCCAAGAGTTCTCGGGGTAGACGATTTCGCGACCAAACGCGGCAGGAAGTACGGGACCGTCCTGGTCAACGCCGAAAGTCACGAGGTCGTGGATCTGCTGCCAGGGCGAGAGAAAGAACTGGTAGCCAGTTGGCTGTCCGAGCATCCGGGTGTCGAAATACTCTGCAGGGACCGGGCAGGCGGCTACGCTGAAGCGGCGAAAGCGGGTGCGCCTCAAGCACTACAAGTAGCTGATCGCTGGCATTTATGGGACAACCTCGCGCACGCTGTCGAGAGAACCGTCATCGCCCACCGCGCCTGCCTCGTCCCACCGGCGCTGACCGCCCCCTCTACCAGACGCTTGGCCACCGCTCCTCCATCCACGGTCGACCCTGACACCGGCCGTGAGAAGTGGCTCGCGACTCGAACCCGTCAACGCCACCGAGAGGTTCAGCGACTGTTCGCACGGGGCCGTTCAATCAGCGATATCAGCCGGGAACTTGGAATGGGCCGGTCAACAGCACGGCGCTATGCCCGCGCAGAGGTACCGGATGGACTCATCGACGGGGCGATGCGCACAACACCACTGGACGACTACAAGCCTTATCTAATTCGCCGTTGGAACGAAGGCTGCACCAACGCCTCACTCCTGTATCGCGAAATATGCGAGCTAGGCTACCCAGGGCGTACTGCACAAGCAGTTCGGCACTACCTGCATCCCCTTCGGACATCTCTGGGATCGATCCGTTCACCAATACCCGTCCTCAAGCCGCAACAGGTGACCAACTGGATCATGTGGCATCCAGATCGTTTGAACCCGACAGAGAAACAACAACTCGATGAAGCCCTGCACCGCTGCCCGGAGTTGGCAACTGTCCGCGACCACGTCCATACCTTCGCCCGCATGCTTTGCAATCTGTCCGGCGAGAACCTTAAAGAATGGCTCAGTGCCGTCAGTTCCAGCGGGCTTCCCACAATGGTCGCCCTGGCTGACGGATTACGGCGTGACGAGAAAGCTGTCGTTGCTGGACTGACTCTCTCCTGGAGTTCTGGGCCCGTCGAAGGACACGTAAATCGGATCAAGATGCTCAAGCGTCAGATGTACGGACGAGCCAGCTTCGCGCTGCTCCGAAAGCGGGTACTGCTCGCTTGAGCAAGTGACCCAATGTCACCTCTCACGGAAATCTTGGCAGAGCCCATCGCGATTCCGGCCTCGTCCTCGAAGACGATCCGGGCGTCGAGCGCCGCCGCGGTGCTTCCACCTGCGGTCAGGTCTCCTTCCCCCCCCAGCCGGTGATGGCCGCCTCGTCACGTTCGACGGCCCGTCTGGCCGGCACCTGGCAGGAAGTACCGTTCCTGATCAACAGCTTGGGCACACCCTGCAGGGTGTAACTCTTATGGCAGCGCCGCCCGATCACGGTCTTGACCCGCGAGAGTGTCCAGCGCTGGGCAGGCCAGCCGTGCGCGACGGGCCCCTTGGCCAGTTCCCGCTCCAATTGGGTGAACTGCACCGCAGCCAGCCGCGGCGTTGAGACCGAGCCGGTCGACTGCAGGGCCCGTGGACCGTCCTTGTCCCACGCCCGTCGCCACCGCTGCACCGACCGGACGATCCGACGCTTGCGCAGTTCGCGGTGGGGGCAGCCCGGGAGTCGCCACCCGATCTACGATGGACGCGGCATCACGCTCGCCGGACGTCCGGTCCACCCCACCGTCGCTCCGAGTCCCTCCTGGGCGACAAGGCGTACAGCCGTCTTGCACGTGCGAGTCCAGTCGAGGTCGCTGGCCGCTCTCAGGTTCGCGAGCAGGACGCGGTGCGACTGGTCGAACACGCCTGCCTGTTGCTGGCGTTCCAGATGTCGCCAGCATGTCTGTGCGGAGCCGAAGCCGGGCTTCAAGGGCAACAGTTGCCAGGCGATGTCCTGGTGCCGGACGTACAGGATGCCCTGCAGGCACAGCCGGTCGGCCACAGACTTCGGCCCGGGTGACCGCTCGGGCCAGGGCGGCAGCAACGGAGGGCAGCGGGTAGACGGTGAGCCAGTCGCGGTCGGCGGTGTAGCGGCGCAGGTCGGCTGGCAGGTGAGTGTTGAGGTTGTCCCAGATGAGCACGATCGGGCCGCCGAGCTGCTGGTGGGCGGCCTGGAGCAGGTCTCTGTAGTCGGTCCAGGTGAAGCTTTTGCGTCCGTCGGTGCGGGTGTCGGGGCGCGGTCGACCAAGGAACAGCGGCCACCGAAAGCAGCGAGCGGGGAACCTCTGCACACGGGCACCGAAGGTATCTATTACGTACTTGAGGGAACGAGAAGCTCCTGTTCGCCCCTGTTGCTGAGTTTCGGCGACGTATGCCTCACCCACGTTCCGACTGGGGGTGCCGCGTTCTGGGGCGATGCGATCACCTACTGCCCGCACTGTGTACCGGGCCCAAACGACACCTGGCGCAACTGGTCCGCCGTCCCCCATCGACGTCGGGGGTGGCTGCGCCTCATTGAATGGTGTTTGGTCTATGGCGCGAAGAGCTTGGAGTCCAGCGGGTCGATACTGATCTCGTACGCGACTTCCCAGCGGACGTCTGCGACAGTGATGTCCGCCGTTTCGACCGCGCGTCCGGTGTCGTCGTAGTACGTGCGCTCGATGCTCAGGACCAGGTCACCGAGGTTGATACCCAATAGATTTGCCTGCTCCTGGCTGGCTCGGCACGGACGGGGCACTTCGACAGCTCGCACGATGGTGACGCCGATCGACTGCATTCGCTCCACGATGCCTTTGCCGGCCAGCGGCCCCATCTCAGGGAGAATAATGGGGGATTGGCCGGTGATGGCCATGGGTTCCCAGCTGACCGAGAGCTGGGCGGGGCGCCCGTCGGCGAGGAACTCGTAATCGGTGCGTACGCACAGATCACCTGTCGCGATCCCCAGACGGCGGGCAATGTCGTTGGGGGCCGGCGTACGTACCTTGGTATGGGCTTCCCACGCACCACTGCGGCTGCCTTTGTCCATCTCGGCGAGGAAGGGGCTTCCGCCGCGGTGCTCGCGAGGCCGGGAGCGGACCATGCGGCGCCGCTCGCGCAGCGGAGCGGCGTAGGTGCCCGATCCGGCCCGCCCTTCCAGGACCCCTTCGGTGATCAGGCGTTCCACGGCCTTCTGCAACACGTTGGTACCGACACCGTACTGCTGGGCGAGATGAGCCCGGGACGGCAGGCGGTCGCCGGGCCGCCATTCTGCGGCGGCGAGTCGACGGCGCAGGTCGTCAGCGACTTGCTGGTGCTGCGGCGGCTCGACGAGGCCCATGCGGACTCCCTGTACGGGTGATTCAAGTTCCCTTTCACGCATATCGGTTGACAACCTAATGCATCAGCCCCAACCTAATGCATTAGAAATACGTTGAGTGATGCGACGTGGGTGGGAGAACCGTGAACTCGAAGGCCACCGACATCGTCGCCATGCTCATGGCCACCCTCAACACGCCGCCAAGCCAGAACCGGACCGGTGGGCGGATCCGCATCGAGGCCGAGCTGCCCGCCTCCCTCGCGGACCCCGACCGTCTCAGGCTTCTTCGATTACTCGTCGAAACCGGTGAACAGTTTGGCCACAGCATCCACAAAGACGGCACCGAGACCATATGGGCTGAAGTCGACCTGGTGAGTGAACCGTGACGCCTTCCCGGAAAACGGGGGCCATGTCTTCTCGCCCCGCCACACCCACCGCAACCCCGCAGCGCCGCTCCATCCTGTTCCGCGATTGCCTGCCTGCGTTCGTCCCGGCCCAGCTCGCGCACGGTGAGCGAAGTGCGCACCCACGTCGCCAGCGACATCACCGACTGGGGCATCCCCGATGCTGCACGCACCGACAGGCAGCTCATCGTCAGCAAACTCGCGGCCAACTCCGTGCTCCACGCTCTAGGCAAGACCCGGTAAGTCGAGATCGTCCTCACCGTGACGCACTCCGAGGGCGCACTGCGGCTCCCATCCCCCCTCGCAGACACACAAGGCCGGACGGGACGACAGCGTGGACGAGGCATGCAACTCGTCGCCCCTTGCCGGCCTGTTGTTGCCGCCGTCCGGCCGACGACGACACCACCTCGAAGCCTTGCCACCCTGCCGAGCACCGGGAGCTGCCAGCCTCCCCGCCCTGTGAGGACATCGCCGATGACCCCCGACAGCACCCCTGAAGGCCGCGCGCTCCACGCGGAGTTGTCCCCCAGCTTAGAGCGCCCCTGGCCGCCCGACCTGGTAAGGCTGCCGCCACACGGCCGCCTGCGCCCCGTCCGGAAACCCATGCAGACAATCTGGACGCTGCCCGCTGCAGACGCCGAACTCCCGCTACAGGTCCGTCTGACTGTGCAGCAGTCTCTGATCGGGTGGGGTGTCAGCCTGCCCGACGCTGTCCTGGCCGGCTCCAAGGCGCGTTGGCTCTGCGAGGCCGCCACCGTGTACTGCGGCGCGCGACGGGCCGTTGTCCTCGCACTGAACGGAGTCCGGCTCACCCTCGGCGTCCTCACCCTCACCCAACAGATCCTTGACCGCCACGGCGACCTCCAGGACCCCGGCCTCACGGATGCCGTGTGCGACCGTCCCACCGGCTCAGGCATCCTTCGACTGCCCGCCGGACCCGCCCTGTACGCCGTGAGAACGGTGGCTCTTACGGCGTCCGTCCCCGTTGGACAGAGCTGAGGCTAACGAGTTGGTGCGTGATAGCGGGTGAGGTGTGTTCGGCTGTGCCGTGGCCGGTTTTCAGATGTTGGCGGTGCGGTCGGAGACGAGGCCGGTGATGGCGCGGTAGGTGTCGGGCAGGACATCTCGCTGGTGTGTCCAGCGGGTCAGTTGCTTCCAGCGTTTGTGATCGGCAAGGGCGTGTTCGACGGTGATGCGGTCGGACGAGTGCCCGTGGCGGTCCCGTTCCCACTGCTCGACTCTGCCGGGCAATGCTCCCGGCCACGGTTTTCTGGGCGGTGCGATCGCCTGGCCACGGTGGTCGCGGCTCAGGCCGAGGTAGCCGTCGTCCAGGAGGACTTCGACGTCGGGGAAGTGCCGGAAGCAGACGCAGATGCCTTCGTCGCGGGCGGCCGTGGCGTCGTGCATACGCCCAGGTCGCAGGGCATCGGCCCATAACGTGCGGCCTCGCCAGTCGGCAATCACGGTGGCCTTCATCGTGTTCTGCTTCTTCTTGCCCGAGACGAAGGCACGACGTCCGCCGCGGCCGGCCGGTGGCCGGCGGACCCGGATCTCGGTGGCGTCCAGCCGCAGCTCGATGCCTTCGGCCTGGGCATAGGCAAATACATCCGTCAGCGTCCGAAGCCGCAGGCCGGGACGGTCGGGAACCGCGCACCCCCGCTCCGCCAGGAGCGTGCGCACCTCTCCGATCGCCCGGATGACCGTGGAACGGTCGACACCGAACAGCAGGCCCAGCACCGAGTGCGGCAGGTCGTGCCACAGATGGATCAGTATGGCCACCAGCCTGTCGACGAACACCAGCTGATGGCGGGCGCCGGCACCCGCGGCCCGCTTCCTGGCCCCGCCCCGCGTCGCATGCCGACGACCTTCGACCCCGGCCTGCCACGGCTCGGCCAACTCTTCGACCAGACAGGCAAGATGAGACCGAGAGATCCCCGTGAACAGCCGATGCGCCAGTACCGCCCGATTGACCATGATCGCCACAGCGGGATCATGCCATCCACCTGGCACGACACCTCACCCGCTATCACGCACCAACTCGTAATACTGCAACGGTGCTTGTTCTGATTGCTGGGCAGTTGTCATGGGCTGTGCCCGCGTCGTTTGTAGTGACTGATGCGGGCTTGGTGTTGTCGTCTG
>NZ_JBHVYE010000030.1:0-94624 GCF_042881135.1 Streptomyces sp. NPDC058284 | reverse complement strand
CGCGTCCCCGGGGCCCGGCGTCTATAGGTTGTATTCCTGACTAGGTCGCTATACGGTCTAGATAGCTCAAACGCACAAGGAGGGCTCCATGACCATCTCGCCCGACTTCTCCGTCGCATCGACGGCCGTCACCGCCACGCTCGCCGTCTACCTGCTGTTCGCCGAACCCTTCACCGGCCGCCGGATGTACCGCTCGCTGGCCCGCCGCAGGGACACCGAACCCGGCGCCCTCGTCCGCTACTTCGGCCTGCTGCTCGCCCTCTCGTGGGCCCTCGCCGCCCTCGCCGTGGCGGCGCTGCTGCTCTCGCCCGGCATGGAAGCCGCCGACCTCGGCCTGGCCCTCCCGGAGCGGCCCATCTACGCCGTCGCCGGGATCCTCCTCTGCACGGCGATCGCCGTGACCTCCGGACGGAACTTCCACGACCTCGCCGAGCGCGGCAGGAACGTGCCGGGACTCACCGCCATCGAGGCGATGCTCCCGCGCACCACCGAGGAGCGCAGGCTCGCCGTCGCCGTCGCCGTGAGCGACGGCCTCTGCGCCGAACTGGTCTACCGCGGCCTCCTCATCGCCTTCGGCGTCGGCGCGCTCGGCCTCAACCTCTATGCGGCGGCGGCCCTCTCGGTCCTCGTCTACGCGGTCGCCGGCCTCTACCAGGGCCGCCAGGGGATCCTCGTCTTCGCCCTCTTCGGCGCCGTGTTCACCGGCCTCTACCTGGCCACGGGCAGCCTGCTGCTCCCCGTCGCCGTGCACATCGTCCTCTCGGTACGCGACCTGACGCTCCCGGCGCCGGACAAGCCGCGCGCCGCCCACACCGCCCGGCCCACCGCCCGAAAGGCAGAGTGAAGTGACCGACCGCCGCGCCAGCTGGTTCAAGGGCGTACTCGACCTCCTCGTGCTCGCCGCCCTCACCGACGGTGAGAGCTACGGCTACGAGATCGCCAAACTGCTCGGTGCCGCGGGCTTCGGGCAGATCAAGGGCGGCACCCTCTACCCGGTGCTGAACCGCCTTGAGGAGGCGGGCCTGGTCTCCGCGGAGTTCCGCGCGACCGAGAAGGGGCCCGGCCGCCGCTACTACCGGCTCACCGACGCCGGCCGCGACACCCTCGGCGAACAGGGCGGCCTCTGGCTCGCCTTCGACGGATCCGTACGCGAAGTCCTCGCGAAGGCAGGAGTGACCCCTCGATGAACACCACGGAAGACATGAACACGCGCCACCGGCAGGACGGTTACCTCATCGGCCTCGCCGAGCGGCTGCGGGCGCACGGCCTGCCCGCCGACCGCGTCGAGGCGACCGTCGCGGACCTGGCCGCGCACCTGGAGGAGTCCGGCGCGAAGGACGCAGAGGCCGAGTTCGGGCCCGCCGAGGAGTTCGCCGCACAGCTGGTGCCCGCCACGGGGGAGCGGGCACCGCAGGCGCCGGAGGAGCGGGTGGAGACCTGGCGCTGGACCGCCGACACCTACGTCGACGAGGAGCTCCTGAACCGCTTCGGCGACGAGGGCTGGGAGGTCGAGCGGGTCGACGCCGTCGGCCGCTTCGTCAGCCGCCGCGACATGGCGCAGCCGCAGCGCTGGGAGTACCGGCGCGAACTGATCACCCGCGGTCGCGAGGGCCTGGACGAGCGGCTCGCCCCGGACGGCTGGGAGGCGTGCGGGACCTGGCTGATCTACGCCTGGTTCAAGCGGCCGAGGGCGGCGAGCCTCGGGCCCGCGGCCCGGGTGGAGTCCCCGCCGCCGGTGCCGGAGCGGTCCAGCTTCTTCAGCGGACAGTTCTACGCGCTGCTGACCGTGCTCGCCGTCGCGGTGCTGGCCGGCGGAATCTCGATGACCACCCGCGACGGCGACGTCGGCTCGGGGATCGGCTTCGTGGGAGGACTGCTCGCCGGCGCCGGGGCGGTCGCGGCGGTGGTCTGGGCCCTGCGGACGTGGCAGGAACGCCACCGCTCCTGAGACCTGTCAGGGGGCGGGGTGGTGGACGCCGGTCATCCGGCGCCCACCACCCCGCCCCCTCGCCGATTCGGCTCAGCGCTTCAGCGCCGCCTGCATCATCGCCTTGGCGATGGGCGCCGCGAGGCCGTTGCCGCTGACCTCGTCGCGGGCCGCGCTCGACGACTCGATCATCACCGCGACCGCCACCTGCTTGCCGTCGGCGCCCTTGGCGTACGACGTGAACCAGGCGTACGGCGTCTGGCTGTTGTTCTCGCCGTGCTGGGCCGTGCCCGTCTTGCCGCCGACCGTCGCGCCGGCGATCTGCGCGTTCGAACCGGTGCCCTTCTCGACGACCGTCCGCATCGCGGACTGCAGGCCCTTCGCGGTGGACTCGTCCATCACGCGCTGGGACTCCCCGTCGTCGTACCTCTCCAGGACGTCGCCGCCGGAGTCGCTGATCTGCGAGACCATGTGCGGCTTGACGAGCTCGCCGCCGTTGGCGATGGCCGCCGACACCATCGACATCTGCAGCGGCGTCGCCGTCACGTCGAACTGGCCGATGCCGCTGAGCGCCGTCTGCGCCTTGTCCATGCCCGACGGGTAGACGCTCTTGCCCGCGCGCACCGGGACGTCCAGCCTGTCGGCGTTGAAGCCCAGCTTCTCCGCCATCTCCTTGACCTTGTCCTGGCCCAGGTCGACGGCCATCTTCGCGAAGACGTTGTTGCAGGAGTACTGCAGCGCCGTGCGGATGTCGGCGTTCTCGCAGGGCGCCGACCGGTTCTCGTTCTCCAGGACCGTCCGGGTACCCGGCAGCGTGTACGGGTTCGGGCTGCTCGTCCTCGTGTCCACCGAGCCGTAGAGGCCGTCCTCCAGGGCCGCCGCCGCGACGACCAGCTTGAAGGTCGAGCCGGGCGGCAGCGGCTGCCGCAGCGCGCGGTTGACCATCGGCTTCTCCTTGTCGGTGGTCAGCTCCCGCCACGCCTCGGAGTCCGTGGAGCCGCTGATCCTCGACGGGTCGTACGACGGTGTCGAGACCATGCCGAGGATCTTGCCGGTCTCCGGGTCGACGGCGACCGCGGCGCCCTTGATGTCGCCCAGCGCCTTGTACCCGGCCTTCTGCACCGCGGGATCGATCGTCGTCACGACGTCACCGGGAGCGGCGCGCTTGCCGGTGAGCGTGTCGAGCGGGGTCTTCAGCCGGGTGTCGGTGCCGTCGAGCAGGTCCTTGTAGATGCCTTCGAGCTGGGTGGCGCCGTAGACCTGGGAGCTGTAGCCCGTCACGGGTGCGTAGAGGTCGCCGTCCTTGTAGGTGCGCTTGTACGCGAGGTCTCCGCCTTTCGTCCGCTCGGAGCCGGTGATGGCCTCACCGCCCACGATGATGTCGCCCAGCGGGTTCGCGTACTGCTCCATCGCGTTGCGCCGGTTGTGCTTGTCGTCCGCGAGCGCCTTCGAGTCGTGGAACTGCACCCATGTCGCCCGCACCAGCAGGGCGAGCACGAGCAGCAGTGCGAAGACCGAGGCTTGCCTGATCGTCTTGTTCATCCCGTGGAAGGACGAACGGCGGCGAGGGGTTCGTTCCCTTCTGATGCGCTTCTGTCCGTTTTCTCAGAGAGTCCTCAGACAGCAGCGAGTCCTCAGACAGCAGGGAGTCCTCAGCCGGCCCCGCGCTCAGCCGGTCCGCATGAAACCGGCCTCGTACGCCGCGATCACCGCCTGGGTGCGGTCCCGCGCGCCCGTCTTGGCGAGGACGGACGCCACGTGCGTCTTCACCGTCGCCGGGCCGACCCCCATCCGTCCGGCGATCTCCGCGTTCGTCAGCCCCTTCGCCATCAGCCGCAGCACCTCGCTCTCCCGGCCGGTGAGCCGCGCCACCCAGGCGGGCGGGGCGGCCTCGGCGCGGCCGTACTCGGCGGCCAGGGCGCGGACGGCCGCGGGGAAGAGGAGGGAGTCGCTGCGCGCGACGAGCCGGACCGCCTGGACGAGCTCGTCGGCGTCCGCCCGCTTGAGCAGGAACCCCGCGGCTCCCGCGCGCAGCGCCTCGTACACGTACGCGTCGTTCTCGAAGGTCGTCACCACGACGACGCGCGGCGGGCAGGACATCGTCCGCAGGATCTGCTCGGTGGCGCGGATGCCGTCGGTCTCCGGCATCCGGACGTCCATCAGGACCACGTCGGGCCGCAGCTCCCGTACGACGGAGACGGCCTCGGCCCCCGTCGCCGCCTCGCCCGCCACCTCGATGCCCGGCTCGGCGGAGAGGATCGCGCGCAGGGCGGTGCGCACCATGCGTTCGTCGTCCGCGAGGACGACCCTGATGTTGCTGTTCGCCGTCATGGCTGTCCCTTCAGCGGAAGTCGTACGTCCAGTCGCCACGTCGTCCCGCGCACGGGGCCCGCGTCGGATGTGCCGCCGAGCAGCCTGGCCCGGTCGGCGATGCCGCGCAGGCCGTGGCCGCCGCCGGGCCGGGAGCCGGTGGAGCGGGGCGGCAGCGGGTTCTCGGCGGTGACGGTCAGGTCGGGTCCTTCCACGGCGATGCGCAGGGTGACGGCGGTGTCATCGCCGCCGTGCCGCAGCGCGTTGCTCAGGGCCTCCTGCACGATGCGGTAGGCCTCGCGGGAGACCAGCGGGGGCACGGCGGAGGGCTCCACGTCGACGGTGGCGGCCACCCGGAGGCCGCCCGCGACGGTGCGCCGCAGCAGGCCGTCCAGGTCGGCGGCGAGCGTGGGCGCCGGCGCCGTCGGACGGGCTCCGTCGGCCTCGCGCAGCACGCCGAGCACGGCGTCGAGTTCGCCGACCGTGCGGCGCGCGGTGTCCTCGATGGCGGCCAGCGCCTCGCGTACGAACTCCACGTCGTGGTCGAGGACCCGGCGGGCCGCGCTCGCCTGGAGCGTGACGGCGCTCAGGGCGTGCCCGACCGAGTCGTGCAGCTCGCGGGCGATGCGGTTGCGCACCGCGAGCTCGGCGGCGCGCCGCTCGGCTGCCGCGAGCCGGTCGGCGGGCGTCGGCCCGAGGAGGCCGGGCGCCCAGCGCGCGAGCAGCCCCCCGGCCGCGGCGGCGCACGCCGCGAGCGCCGCGAGCGAGGCGACGCCGATGACCGGCGAGAGTGCCAGCAGCCAGCCCTCGCCGAAGACCGCGGGCAGCCCGATGAGACCGCCCCCGAGCAGGGCGAAGAACGGCAGCGCGATGAGGACGCCCGCGAAGGGCGGCAGCGCGAGCGACATGCCGCTGATGACGCCGCCGAGCCCGAGGTGCAGGGTGAACCACGCGGCGGTGCGCCCGCGCGCCGCCCGGGACCGCGCGGGCCCGTCGGCGAGCGACTCGTCCGGCACCGCGCACAGCGCCCGTACGGCGGCCACCGACATCGGCCGGGTGAGCGGGAAGAGCGCGGTGACCGCGGCGAGCGGCAGCCCGACCGCGAACGACGTGAGCTGGGCGCCGAACGAGCCGAAGAGGCCGCTGTCGCCGAAGAGCGGCCCGACGACGACGGAGCCGACGAAGACGTACGGCATGGCGAGGGCGCCGCCGAGGATGAGATGGACCCACCGGCGGCGCACCCGGCGCCCGAACAGGGCCGTGGCCAGGGCCTTCACGCCGCCGACCCCGCCCGCTCCGTGCGGGCCGGACGCGGGGAGCCGGTGGGCCGGTGGGCGGTGTCCCCCGGACGTCGTGAGCGGGTCGGGGGCAGGTACAGGATCTTCGTCATGCCCCGACGTTCCCCGCGGCGCGGGCGCGGCGCCTCCCGCGCCGTGCTGATCCGCCTCCGCCGCGCGGGGGAGGGCTCAGCCACCGCGCAGGACGAGAACCACCTCGTCGATCTCCGCCTGCCGCGCCGCCGCGTACCCCCGCTCCCGCGCGGACACCCGGAACCCGCACTTCTCAAGGACCCGCAGCGAGCCCGCGTTGTCCGCCGCCGCGCGGGCGTACAGCGGCCGCTCGAGGAACTGGGCGAGCAGCGCGCACAGGGCGGCGGTGGCCAGGCCCCGCCCCCAGTACGCGCGATCGATCCAGTACGTGACCTCCCGCTCGCCGGGCGTCCCGTACACCCCGGCGCTGCCCACCACGTCCCCGTCCACGAGGACCGTGCGGACGTCGACCTCGGCGGAGGCCCGCATCGTGGCCCAGTGCGCGTCGAACCTGTCCCGGTCGGCCGGGTCCTCGGGGGTGAAGGCGGCCATGTGGCAGGACTCGGGGTCGTTCATCTGCCGGAAGAAGACGGGCAGATCACTGTCGTGGACCGGGCGCAGGCTGACATCCATGGCTCAGAGCCTACGAGTTGCCAGTGTCAGCCGGTCGCGTGCGTCGAACAGGGCGTCCTTCACCATCTGTTCGTGCGCGGGCGTGAGCCGCGCGACCGGCACCGAGCAGCTGATGGCGTCGCGCGCGGGGGTGCGGTAGGGGATGGCGACGCCGAAGCAGCGCAGCCCGAGCGTGTTCTCCTCGCGGTCCACCGCGAAGCCCTGCTCGCGCACCGCGCGCAGCTCCTCGATGAGCTGCTCGCGGTCGGTGATGGTGTGCTCGGTGAGCGCGGGGAGCGTCTCCGGGAGCATCTTGCGGACCTGCTCGTCGGTGTGGGTGGCGAGCAGCGCCTTGCCGAGCGACGTGGAGTGCGCGGGCAGGCGGCGGCCGACCCGGGTGAAGGGCCGCAGGTAGTGCTGGGACTGGCGGGTGGCGAGGTAGACGACGTTCGTGCCGTCGAGGCGGGCGAGGTGGATGGTCTCCGTGGTGTCGTCGGAGAGCCGGTCCAGGGTCGGCCGGGCGGCGGCCACGACCTCGTCGCCGTCGATGTACGAGGTGCCGACGAGCAGGGCGCGTACGCCGATGCCGTACCGCGTGCCGGTCGCGTCCGTCTCGACCCAGCCGAGCTCGACCAGCGTGCGCAGCAGCATGTAGAGGCTCGACTTGGGGTACCCGACGGCCTCCTGGACCGCGGCCAGGGAGTGCATTCCCGGACGGCCCGCGAAGTACTCGAGCAATTCCACCGTCCGCACCGCGGACTTGACCTGCGCACCGCCTCCGGTCTCGCCAGCCGACATCGCCCTTGACCCCTTCGAACGCCGAGAAATAGTCTCCGAGTCCCCGACCATTCACCGATGGGGACGGCGTTCAGCATATCGAACAGCCCTGGTGAGTGGCGCCCCTCCGGCAAGACCCCTCACAAGACCCTGGCAGTACCTCTGGAAAGGGAATCCGCGGTGGCAGCAGCACCAGTCTGGAGTGTCGACCCCCGAACCGGGAAGCAGCGCGAGCAGGTCGCGGTGGAAGCCACAGCCGAGGAGGTCGACCTGGCGGTCCGCGCGGCCAGGGACGCCGCGCCCGCCCTGGCCGACCGCACGGTCCGCGCCGCCTTCCTGCGCACGGCGGCGGACCTCCTCGAAGAGGCGAAGGGCCACCTCGTGGAGGCCGCGGACGCCGAGACCGCGCTCGGGCCCGTCCGGCTCGCCGGTGAACTCGCCCGCACCTGCTACCAGTTGCGCGCCTTCGCCGGCATCGTCGACGAGGGCGCCTTCCTCGGCGTCGTCATCGACCACCCCGACGCCACGGCGACCCCGCCCGTCCCGGACCTGCGCCGTTACAAGATCCCGCTCGGTGTCGTCGCGGTCTACTCCGCCTCCAACTTCCCCTTCGCCTTCTCGGTGCCCGGCGGCGACACCGCCAGCGCGCTCGCCGCGGGCTGCCCCGTCGTCGTCAAGGCCCACCCCGACCACCCCGGCACCTCCGAGCTCGTCGCCTCCGTGCTGCGCAGGGCCGCCGCCCGGCACGACATCCCCGAAGGCGTCCTCGGCCTCGTGCACGGCTTCGAGGCGGGCGTCGAACTCGTCAAGCACCCCCTCGTCGCGGGCGCGGGATTCACCGGCTCCATCCGGGGCGGGCGCGCCCTCTTCGACGCGGCCGCCGCCCGGCCCGTGCCGATCCCCTTCCACGGCGAGCTCGGCTCCCTCAACCCCGTCGTCGTCACCGAGGCCGCGGCCGCCGAGCGCGGTGAGGAGATCGGCACCGGCCTCGCCGGGTCGATGACGCTCGGCGTCGGCCAGTTCTGCGTCAAGCCCGGCCTGGTCCTGGCCCCCGAGGGCGCGGGCGGCGACCGGCTCGTGAAGTCCCTGACCGACGCGGTCAGCAACACCGGGTCCGGCGTGCTCCTCGATCACCGCATGCGGGACAACTTCGTCGCCGGGGTGCGCGAGCGCGCCGAACTCCCGGACGTCCACGCCCCGGTGACACCCGGCGCGGGCGGCGAGCACACCGTCAGCGCGGGCTTCCTCACCGTCCCCGCCGCGCGCCTCGCCGCCGAAGGCGCGCACGACCTGCTCCTGGAGGAGTGCTTCGGCCCGGTGACCGTCGTCGCGCGGTACGCCGACGCCGCGGAGATCACCGCCGTCCTCTCCCGCCTGCCGGGCAACCTCACCGCCACCGTGCAGCTGTCCTCGGACGAGGCCGCGGGGGAGAGCGGCCGGGGCGCCGAACTGCTCGCCGAGCTCACCCCGCTCGCCGGGCGCGTCCTCGTCGACGGCTGGCCCACGGGCGTCGCCGTCGCCCCCGCCCAGCACCACGGCGGCCCCTACCCCGCGACCACGTCGACCTCGACGTCCGTGGGCGGCACGGCCGTCGAGCGCTGGCTGCGGCCGGTCGCGTACCAGAACACGCCGGAGGCGCTGCTGCCGCCGGAGCTGCGCGACGACAACCCGCTGGGACTGCCGCGGCGCTACGACGGCCGCCTGCAACACTGAGGCCATGGACGTCACGATCCCCGAACTGCCCTTCCCGCTGCGCACCTACGGCCCCGAGGGCCACTGGTCCCACGAGGACGGCGTGCTCACCGGCTGGGCGGGCGCCCGCCAGGACCGCTTCGTCGCGCCGACGGGCGAGGCGCTGGAGCCCGCCTCCGACGCGCCGCGCCTGCTCGGTGCCCCGGAGGGCGACTTCCAGCTGATCGCCCGCGTCACGGTCGGCTTCGCCGCCGCCTTCGACGCGGGCGTGCTGTACCTGCACGTGGGCGAGCGCGAGTGGGCCAAGCTCTGCCTGGAGCGCTCCCCGGACGAGCCGACGATCTGCACGGTCGTCACCCGCGGCCACTCCGACGACGCCAACGCGTTCGTGGTGGACGGCACCAGCGCCTGGCTGCGGATCAGCCGTACGGGCTCGGCGTTCGCCTTCCACGCGTCGACGGACGGCGAGCGGTGGACCTTCGTGCGGATCTTCTCCCTCGGCGACGAGGAGTCGGCGGGCGCCGCGCTCGTCGGCTTCATGGCGCAGTCGCCCGTCGGCGAGGGCTGCGTGGTGACGTACGACCACATCGAGTTCCGCCCGAACTGGCCGAAGGGGCTGCGGGACGGCTCGTAGACCCGGGAGCGGTACCGGGAATGCGACGCTTTGCCCGTACGTTGACGCGGGGAGCGGAGGCTGCCTCCGTGCCCACCCGATGTACGACCTGAAGAGAGCCACACACATGCGCGTCGAGATCTGGAGCGACATCGCCTGCCCCTGGTGCTACGTGGGCAAGGCCCGCTTCGAGAAGGCGCTCGCCGCCTTCCCGCACCGTGACGGCGTCGAGGTCGTGCACCGCTCCTTCGAGCTGGACCCGGGGCGCGCCAAGGGCGACACCGGGCTCGTCCTGCCGATGCTCATGCAGAAGTACGGCATGAGCGAGGAGCAGGCCCGCGAGGGCGAGCGGCGGCTCGGGGAGAACGCCGCGGCCGAAGGACTCGACTACCGCACGGAGGGCCGCGACCACGGCAACACCTTCGACATGCACCGCCTGCTGCACTTCGCCAAGGAGCAGGGCAGGCAGGACGAGCTGATCGGCCTGCTCTACCGCGCGAACTTCGCCGAGGAGCGGTCCGTCTTCGCGGACGACGCGCGCGTCGTGGAGCTCGCCGTCGAGGCGGGCCTTGACGAGGGCGAGGTGCGGGCCGTCCTCGCCGACCCCGAGCGGTACGCAGACGACGTCCGCGCCGACGAGCGCGAGGCAGCCGAGCTGGGCGCGAACGGCGTGCCGTTCTTCGTCCTCGACCGCAAGTACGGCATCTCCGGCGCCCAGCCCGCCGAGGTCTTCTCGCAGGCCCTGGAGCAGGCGTGGGGCGAGCGCGCGCCGCTCACCACCCTCGCGACGGCCGACGGCGGCGATGCGTGCGGGCCCGACGGATGCGCGGTTCCGCAGGCCTGACACGCCGCATAGGTTGATCCCCATGGAGTCCATGGGGATCAACACCGGTACGGAATTCGCTCCCACGTCGACGTATCTGAACACCGCGAGCTGCGGTCTTCTGCCGCGCCGCGCCATCGACGCGATCCGGACGCTCGCCGTCGAGAATGGTGCGGGGAGGCCGGGCGGCGCCGGTGACTTCGAGGTGGTGGACGCGGCGCGGGCCGCGTTCGCCCGGATCGTCGGCGTGGCCAAGGGCCGGGTGGCGGTCGGCGGGTCCGTCGCCGTGCACGCCGGGCTGATCGCCGCCTCCCTGCCCCCGGGCGCCGAAGTCCTCGTGCCCGAGGGCGAGTTCGCCTCCATCGTGAACCCCTTCGTGCTGCGCGGCGACCTCAAGATGCGGTACGCGCCGCTGGACGGGCTCGCCGAGGCCGTCACGCCCACGACGGCGCTCGTCTCCTTCTCGGCCGTCCAGTCCGCCGACGGCCGCACCGCCGACCTGCCCGCCGTCCGCGCGGCGGCCGCCGCCCACGGCGCGCGCACCCTGCTCGACGCGACCCAGGCGGTGGGCTGGCTGCCGCTGGACGCCGACGCTTACGACTACACCCTCACCGGCGCCTTCAAATGGCTCCTGTGCCCGCGCGGCGTGTCCTTCCTGACCGTGCGCGAGGAGGTCCAGGACTCCCTCGTCCCGCTGCACGGCGGCTGGCTCGCCGCGGCCGACACCTGGCACTCCACGTACGGCCCGCTCACCGAACTCGCCCCGGACGCCCGCCGGTTCGACGAACCCACCGCCTTCCTCGCCTACCACGGCGCGGCGGCGGCCCTCACCCTCGTCGAGGAGACGGGGATCGACGCGATCCACGCCCACGACACGGCGCTCGCCGCCCGCTACCGCGCCGGACTCGCGGAGCTCGGCCACGTCCCCGTGCCGGGCCGCGCCCCCATCGTCTCGGTGCCCGGCCTCGCAGACCGCGCCGCCGAGCTGACCCGGGCCGGCATCCTCACCTCGGCACGGGCGGGACACCTGCGGGCGACGTTCCACCTGTACAACACCGAGGCGGATGTGGACCGCCTCCTCGACGTCCTCTCCTGCTGAGGCCTGGCGCGGCGGGCCGCGGAACGCCAGGGTTGACAGGACGAAACGGCCGCGCGAGGTGGTGGTGCCGGTGAAGCCGTCGTCCGAGGAGCCGGGCACGCCGGAGCCGCGGGCCCGCCCCGGTGGGCCCGCCGCCGACGCCGCCCTGCACCGGCGCCTGGTGCACGGCGAGGAGGCGGCCCTCGCCGAGGCCTACGCCGCGTACGGCCCGCTCGTCCGCCGCGTCGCGGCGCGCGTCACCCGCGACCACGCCGCCGCCGAGGACGTGGCGCAGGAAGTCTTCGCCCATCTGTGGAGCCGGCCCTACGCGTACGACGCCCGCCACGGCGGCCTGCGCGTCCGGCTCTCGATGCTCGCCCACCGGCGCGCCGTGGACTGGGTGCGCGGCGAGGAGCGGCACCGCAAGGCCGTGCCCGCCGACGGGGCGGCCCCGCGAGCGGTCCCGGCGCCGGGGCACTCCCCGGACGGGCGCTCGCCGGACGGGGCGGTCGTCGAGCAGGAGCGCTCCCTGCTCCTGCACTCCGCCCTCACCCGGCTCCCGCCGTCCCAGCAGCAGGTGATGCACCTGGCCCACTTCGCGGGCCGCACCTACCGGCAGGCCGCCGTCGAACTCGGCATCCCCGAAGGCGCCGTCAAGAGCGGTCTGCGAGCGGCCCTTGGCACACTGACCGAGACCCTCGCGGACCCGCCCCCGCGAGGTGAGCGCCCGTGACGGACCCCCACGCGGCGGTACGCGAACTGCTCGGCGCCCGGGCCGTGGACGCCCTCCTCGCGGGCGAGGAGGCCGAGGTCGGCCGGCACCTGGGGGAGTGCGCGCCCTGCGCCGCCGATGCCGCGCGGCTGCGGGCCACCGTGCGGTACCTCGACGGCCCCGCCGTGCCGGACCCGGCACCGGACGCGCCGTCCACGGCGCACGGACTCTCGCTGGCCCTGCGGACCCGCGCCCCCGCCCTGCGCACCGCCCCGCACGCCGCTCCTTACGCCGCCGCGGTCGCCGCGCTCCAGGCACTCCTCGGCGAACTGGACGAGCGCGGGCCCTGGAGCACGCCGGTCGCGCACGACCGGGACGTCCGCGACACCGTCGCCCATCTGATCGCCGCCGACGAGCCGCTCGCCCGGCGGCTCGGCCCCGGCCCCCGCGCGCAGCAGCCCGCCCCCGGCTCGTCGGACGGCGCGTCCTGGCGTACGGCGAGGAAGGCGCGTACCCGCGAGGTGATCCGCCGCGAGCGGGCCCGCACCCCCGCGCAGACCGTCTCCGCCTGGCGCGTCCAGGCCGCCGGACTGCTCTCGTCACGTGCCGCCCACGACGCCGAACGTGCCGCCCGCGCAACGGAGCTGGCGGGCGTCCTGCTGCCCGTCACCGACCACTTCCTGGCGCGCGCCTTCGACACCTGGGTGCACGCCGACGCCATCGGATGCGCCCTCGACCGCGTCGTGCCCCCGCCGCCGCCCCCGCACCTGTGGCGGTTCGTGCGCCTCGCCGTCCGCCTGCTCGGCCCGGCCCTCGGCCCGAAGGCTCCGCCCGTCGCGCTCACCGTCGCCGGGGAGGGCGGCGAGACCGAGTGGGTCCTCGGCAGCGCGGACGATCCGGTACGCGCGCAACTCGTCCTCGGCCCGGTCGACTTCTGCCTGCTGGTGGGCGGCCGGCGCGCGCCGGACCGGGTGCCGCGCGGCACATCGGGCGACGAGTCGGCGGCTCAGCGGGTCCTGACCCGGGCGGCGTCGCTGTCCTGGCTCTGATCTGATCCGATCTGATCGGATCAGGCCGGAGCAGAGACCGAGATCGCGCCCTCAGGCGCGCCCCTTCCGCTCCGGGCAGTCCTCCGTCTCCTTGCACAGGTTCGTCTCCACCTTCGCGAGGAGCCGCGCCAGGTCCGCGCGTTCCGTGTCGTCCAGGCCCGCCAGCGTGTGGCCCTCCAGCTCGCCCCACGCGCGTTCCACCTGAGTGAGCAGGCCGCAGCTCGCCGCGCTCGCCTCGACCAGGACCGCGCGGCGGTCGCTCGGGTCGGGGCGGCGGCGTACGTGGCCGGCCTGCTCCAGGCGCTGCAGCATCTTCGTGACCGTCGAGGGGTCGAGGTCGACCGCCTTGATCAGCTCGGACTGCCGGACCGCGCCCGCCTCCCACAGGTGCATCATCACGAACTCCTGGCCGGGGTAGAGACCGAGACCCTTCAGCACCTTGCCCGCGGCGATGCGGTGCAGCCGGGCGACCCGGCTGACGGCGAGACTGACAGGTCCCGCGTCGGCGACACCGGAGGCCCCGGGGGTACAGACGGGGTCGCCCGGAGGTGCCTGGACGGTGTCGGCCTTCATCACGTGCTCCTGTTTGTCGATCGTGAGACGTCTGCCAAAAGATTACCTTGGTCGGCCAAGGAATGGGTTACAGTGCTCTCAGCGCGAATGATTGGCCGACCACATATTTCCGTCGTATCTCAGTCAGGGAGTTCTGATGACCACCGCGTTCGACCCGATCGACCTGTCCGGAACCCAGCTCCGCAACCGCATCGCCATGGCCCCCATGACCCGGAGCCGCGCTGGTCAGGGCGGTGTCGCCACCGATCTGACCGCGGAGTACTACGCGCAGCGCGCTTCCGCGGGACTCATCGTCACCGAGGGCATCCAGCCTTCCGTGGTCGGCCAGGGATACCCGGACACGCCGGGCCTGCACAGCGCCGAGCAGACCGCCGCCTGGCGCAAGGTCACCGACGCCGTGCACGCCGCCGGAGGCACGATCTTCGCCCAGCTCATGCACGCGGGCCGCGTCGGCCACCCCGTCCTCCTGCCCGACGGACTGATCAACGTCGCCCCCTCGCCGGTCGCGGCCGACGGACAGGTGTACACCGCCGAGGGCCCCAAGGACTTCGTCACCCCGCGCGAGCTGACCGACGCCGAGATCCGCGCCACCATCGCCGACTTCGCCACCGCCGCGCGCAACGCGATCGACGCGGGCTTCGACGGCGTGGAACTGCACGGCGCCAACGGCTACCTGATCCACCAGTTCCTCGCCCCCGGCTCCAACCGCCGCACCGACGCGTGGGGCGGCTCGCCCGAGAACCGCGTCCGGTTCGCCGTCGAGGTCGCCGCCGCCGTCGCCGAGGAGATCGGCGCCTCCCGCACCGCCCTGCGCATCTCGCCCGGCAACCCCGCCAACGGCATCTCCGAGCCCGACCCCGAGCCCGTGTACACCGCGCTCGCCAAGGAGCTGGCCGCGCTCGACATCGCGTACCTGCACATCATGGAGATCGGCGGCGTCCGCGAGCTCACCGTACGGCTGCGGCAGGACTTCGGCGGCACGCTCGTCCTGAATCCGCACAGCGAAGGCCCCACCGGCCCCGACGCCCTCGCCCTGGTCGAGGACGGCACCGCGGACATCGTCACGTTCGGCGCCCTGTTCCTCGCCAACCCCGACCTGCCGGCCCGCCTGAAGGCGGGCGGCCCGTACAACACCCCGGACCCCGCGACCTACTACGGCGGCGCCGAGAAGGGCTACACGGACTACGCCTTCCTGGCGCAGTAGCCGTAGAACGGCGAACGGCCCGGCTCCCAGGAAAGGGAACCGGGCCGAACACGCCCACCTGACAGGTCACTTCACCGGCAGGTCACTTCACCGGGGTGAAGTCCCGCGCCCCGATGTACTCGGGACGGCGCACCGGCGCCGCGAACGGCTCCACCGCCGTGTTCTCCACGCTGTTGAACACGATGAAGACGTTGCTGCGCGGGTACGGGGTGATGTTGTCCCCCGAGCCGTGCATGGCGTTGCAGTCGAACCACGTCGCCGATCCCGCCTCGCCCGTGAACAGGCGGATGCCGTAGTCGGAGGCGAGGTGTGTGAGCGTCGCGTCCGACGGGATGCCCGCGTCCTGCATCTGCAGCGACCGCTTGTAGTTGTCCTTCGGCGTGGCGCCCGCGCAGCCGAGGAACGTCTTGTGCGACCCCGGCATGATCATGAGGCCGCCGTTGGTGTCGTAGTTCTTCGTCAGCGCGATGGACACCGAGACGGTCCGCATGTTGGGCAGGCCGTCCTCCGCGTGCCAGGTCTCGAAGTCCGAGTGCCAGTAGAACCCGGAGGCGCCGAAGCCCGGCTTCACGTTGATCCGTGACTGGTGGACGTAGACGTCCGAGCCCAGGATCTGCCGTGCCCTGCCGACGACGCGCGGGTCCGCCGCGAGCCTGCCGAAGAGCTCGCTGATCTTGTGCACCTCGAAGATCGACCGGATCTCCTGGGAGCGCGGCTCGACGATGGAGCGCTCGTTCGCGCGCATCGCCGGATCGTTGATGAGCCGCTCCAGCTCGGCGTGGTAGACGCTCACTTCGTCCGGGGTGATCAACTGGTCGATCGCCAGGAAACCGTCCCGCTCGAACCCGGCCAGATCCCCGGCCGAGATCGGCCCTTCAGCGCCCGGCTCGGACCACACGACGGGGTCCTTGCGCTCGATGAGCACCTCTTCGGTGCCTCGCGTCGGGTACAGGTCACTGGTGCGTTCGGGTGCGGTGGTCATGGTGTTGCCTGCCTCTCCTCTCGTACGGCCCTGTTCGGGATGTAGGACTCGATCAGTCCGCGTCCGGCTCCGTGAGCAGCGGGTACACGCCGTTCTCGTCGTGGTCCTCACGACCCGTGACGGGCGGGTTGAAGACACAGATGCAGTGGAAGTCCTCCTTGATCCGCATCGTGTGCTTCTCGTGCCCGTCGAGCAGGTACATGGTGCCCGGCGTGATCGTGTACTTCTCGCCGGTCGTGTCGTCGGTCAGCTCCGCCTCACCCTTGGTGCAGACGACGGCCTCGATGTGGTTCGCGTACCACATCGACGTCTCCGTACCCGCGTACAGGATGGTCTCGTGGACCGAGAAGCCGACGCGCTCCTTGGCGAGGACGATGCGCTTGCTCTCCCAGGTACCCGAAGCGGCCTTCACATGCCGGTCGGTGCCTTCAATGTCCTTGAACGAACGGACGATCACGGTGAGTTGATTCCTTTTCTCTTACGGTGCCGGGGGCCGGCCGGGTCGCTCGGTCAGGCGGTCTCGCGGACCGCGCGGGCCAGCGTGCGCAGCCCCTCGTCCAGCTCGTCGGGGGTGATCGTCAGCGCCGGAAGGAGCTTGACGACCTCACCCTCGGGGCCGGAGGTCTCGATGAGCAGGCCCAGTTCGAAGGCCCGCTTCGCCACGGCGCTCGCGCGGTCCTTGTCCAGGAACTCGATGCCCCAGACGAGACCGCGGCCGCGGAACTCCTTGATCTCCGTGCGGTTCTCCTCGACGATCGCGGCGAGCACCTGCTCGACCTGCTCGCCGCGGGCGCGGGTCTGCTTCTCCATCGCTGAACCGTCGGCCCAGTAGGCCTCAAGGGCGGCGGCGGCCGTCACGAACGCGGGGTTGTTGCCGCGGAACGTGCCGTTGTGCTCGCCCGGCTCCCACACGTCGAGCTCCGGCTTGAACAGGCAGAGCGACATCGGCATGCCGTAGCCGCTGATGGACTTGGACACCGTCACGATGTCCGGCGTGATGCCCGCCTCCTCGAAGGAGAAGAAGGCACCGGTGCGGCCGCAGCCCATCTGGATGTCGTCGACGATCAGGAGCATGTCCCAGCGCTCGCACACGTCGGCGAGCTTGCGCAGCCACTCGGTGCGGGCGACGTTGATGCCGCCCTCGCCCTGCACCGTCTCGACGATCACGGCGGCGGGCTGGTTCAGGCCGGACCCCTGGTCCTCCAGGAGCCGCTCGAACCAGATGAAGTCGGGGGTCCGGCCGTCCAGGTAGTTGTCGAACGGCATCGGGGTGCCGTGCACCAGCGGGATGCCGGCGCCCGCCCGCTTGAAGGCGTTGCCGGTCACCGCGAGCGAGCCGAGCGACATGCCGTGGAAGGCGTTCGTGAACGACACGATCGACTCGCGGCCCTTGACCTTGCGGGCCAGCTTCAGCGCCGACTCGACGGCGTTGGTGCCCGTCGGGCCCGGGAACATGACCTTGTACGGCAGGTCGCGCGGGCGCAGAATGATGTTCTGGAACGACTCCAGGAAGGCGCGCTTGGCGCTGGTCGACATGTCGAGGCCGTGGACGACCCCGTCGCGCTCCAGGTAGTCGATGAGGGCGCGTTTCAGGACCGGGTTGTTGTGGCCGTAGTTGAGTGAACCGGCTCCGGCGAAGAAGTCGAGGTACTCATGGCCGTCCTCGTCGTACATGCGGCTGCCCTGCGCGCGGTCGAAGACCGTAGGCCAACCGCGGCAGTAGCTGCGCACCTCCGACTCCAGGGTCTCGAAGACGCTCAGGTCGGGCTGGGTGATGGTCACAGCAGATCTCCTGGGAGATGGAAAGGCGTGGGAGTGGGGGGTTCGGGCGTGCGGGGGGAGCGAAGTTCAGGGGTGGATCGGACCGATGCGGTAGAGCACCTCGGGCTCGTGCCCGTCATCCGGGAAGAGCCCCGCGTCGAAGAGGGTCTTCCGCTCGACCGACGCGCCGTGGCGCCGTGCGTAGGAGAGGAACAGCCGCTCGGAAGCGGTGTTCCCCGGCGAGATGGTCGTCTCGACTGTGCTCAGCTCGCGCCCGGCGCCGACCTTCGCGGTCAGCCCTTCGAGCAGCGCGCCGGCGAGTCCGCGGCCGCGCTGCCCGTGGTCGACGGCCACCTGCCAGACGAGCAGGGTGTCCGGGCGCTCGGGCCTGATGTAGCCGGTGATGAAGCCGACCGGTTCCCCGGCGGCGTCCCGCGCCACGACGGACGTGGCCGCGAAGTCACGGCACCACAGCAGATAGCTGTAGGACGAGTTCAGGTCGAGCACTTTGGAGTCGCGGGCGATCCGCCAGATGGCGGCGCCGTCGGCGACCACGGGACTGTCGAGTCGCAGCCCCTCTGGCATTTTCAGGAATTTCGCTTGCAGGTCGGTCGGTAGATCGGCTTGTGCAGCGGTCATGCGGATTGAATTTACCGAGCAATTCCTGGGATTGCATCGGGGGGAGGGGTTACATGAAAGCGGTTCATGTGTTATCACGCGTAGGTGCGCGCCCGCATGAGGTCCCGCTGGTTTGGGGTGATTTGACCGGGATTTATAGCACAAAACGGGCGCGATGTGGAGTACGTCACAGATCCGCAATCGCGCGGAAGGTGTCCGGATTGCGGTATTTGATGCTGTCGAAATCTTAGTGTTTAGGACCCGGGAAAGCGGGCAGAAGAATACGGGAAGCTGTGCTTCTCGAGTTTATAAACAATTCGTGGGATTGGTTGCGGGAATTCACAGTGACGCAAAGAGGCGGAGGGGTGGATTCACGGTCCGGTGACCCCGTCGATGCGTTCCCTCAGGAGATCCGCGTGGCCGTTGTGCCGGGCGTACTCCTCGATGAGGTGGACCAGGATCCAGCGCAGGCTGACCGTCTCCTCGCCGCCCACGACCGCCGCCTCCTCGGCGCCGAGCCGCCCCGTGTCGTCGAGTGGACGCCCCGCGCAGATCCCCCGGTTCACCTCCACCTCGCGCTCCCACACCGCGAGCACCTCGGCGAACGTCCTGGACCGGTCCGGGGTGAAGGCGCAGGACTGGTCCTCCCCGTAGAGCGGCGGCACGTCGCGCCGGGCGAAGATCCGCTGGATCCAGTTGCGTTCGACCTCCGCGAGGTGCTGTACCAGGCCGAACAGCGAGAGTGCGGACGGCTCGACGGCCGTGCGCAGCGTCTGCTCGTCGTCGAGCCCCGCGCACTTCAGCGCCAGGGTGGCGCGGTGCATGTCGAGCCAGCTCGCCAGCAGGGCCGGCTCGTCTGCGGTCAGGGGCGGGATGCGGCGGCCGTCCGGAAGTGTGGTCATGACAGGTACGTTGCCATGGGGCGGTGGACGGCCGCAGCGATTTCGTACAGGTCGGGGCCGATGCCGCCGAAGGCCCCGCGCGCGCTGCGCCCGCGCTTCGCGCGGACGGCGGGGGTTCGAAGGCGGGCTCTCAGCGCCAGGCGTCGTTCACCGCGCGCCGGGCCGCCTCCAGGTCGACCGCGAGACCGGCCTCGCCCATCGCGGCGCCCAGCGCCGCCAGGCAGGCGTGCACCGCGCCACGGGTCGCGTCCTGGCCGTAGTGGTTGACCCGGATCATCTCCTTGGCCAGGGCCCCGCCCCCGGCGACCAGCGCAAGCGCCGGGTCCGAGGCGAGCGCCGCGGCCACCAGGGCCGAGGCGTCCACGCCCGAGGGCGCCCGCAGGGTGGTGGCGACCGGAGCCGCGTCCGCCGCGTCGTGCACGTACGGCTCCAGACCCCCGCCCAGCGCGAGCGCGCCCGCGCGGGTGGCGGCCGCGGCGGTGGCGTGCCGCGTCATCAGGGCGTCGAGGCCCTCCGTCTCGATACGTTCCACGCACGCTTCGAGCGCGAGCATCTCCAGCTGGGCGGGCGCGTGCAGCAGGGCCTTGCGGCCGCCGTCGATCCAGCGCTCCTTCCAGTCCAGGAGGGAGAGGTAGGAGCGGCGCGGCGCCTGCGGATTGGCGGCGATGCGCTGCCAGGCCCGCTCGCTCACGGACACCGCGGAGACACCCGCGGGCCCGCCCATCGCCTTCTGCGCGCCGATCACGCACAGGTCCACGCCCCACGCGTCCGGCAGCAGCGGTTCGGCGCCCACCGAGGCGACCGCGTCCAGCATGAACAGCGCCCCGTGCGCGCGCACGACCTCGCCGATCTCCGCGACGGGGTTGGTGTTGCCCGTCGCGGCCTCGGCGTGCACGAGCGAGACGAAGTCGATCTCCGGGTGCTCGGCGAAGGCCTGGCGCACCTGGTCGGCGGTGACGGCCGTGTGGAAGGGCACGGCGAGGTCGATGACGGTCGCGCCGCAGTCCCGCAGCCAGTTCCCGAAGGTCTGGCCGTACGGCCCGGTGATCACGTTCAGCGCGGTCGTGCCCGGCCGCGCCGCGCCCCGGATGCATCCCTCCAGGGGCAGCAGGGCCTCGCCCTGCATGATCACGACGTCCTGCCGGGTGCTGAGCAGCTCCGCCACCCGTGCCTCGATGGCGGCGAAGTGCTGGGCGCTCAGCGGCGCCAGGTCCAGAAAGGGATGCGTCACAGTACTGCTCACGTCACTGCTCACTTCGCTCACGAGTTCGTTCGGGCTGCGGTACCGAGCGTACCGACCGGGCCCGTACCGGGCGCTGCGAGTGCCTCCTAAGCTGCTGCCATGAGTGATCACGCGGTGCTGCACGTGACGGGGCGGGTGCTCGTCGGGCCCGATGAGGTACGCGACGAACTGTGGGTGGTCGGGGGGAGGGTGACGTACGACCGGCCCGCGGGGACGGCCGCGGCCGACATCCGTACCGTCCAGGGCTGGGCCCTGCCCGGCCTGGTCGACGCGCACTGCCACGTGGGCCTGGACGCGCACGGTCCGGTCGACGCCGCCACCGCAGAGAAGCAGGCGCTGACCGACCGTGAGATCGGGGCCCTCCTGCTCCGCAACGCGGGCTCGCCCTCCGACACCCGCTGGATCGACGACCGCGAGGACCTCCCCAAGATCATCCGGGCGGGCCGCCACATCGCGCGCACCCGGCGCTACATCCGCAACTACGCCCACGAGATCGAGCCCGAGGACCTGGTGGCGTACGTCGCCCAGGAGGCGCGGCGCGGGGACGGCTGGGTCAAGCTCGTCGGCGACTGGATCGACCGCGAGGCGGGTGACCTGACGGCGTGCTGGCCGCGCGACGCGGTGCGGGCGGCGATCGCGGAGGCCCACCGCCTCGGCGCCCGCGTCACGGCCCACTGCTTCGCCGAGGACTCCCTGCGCGACCTGGTCGAGGCGGGGATCGACTGCATCGAGCACGCCACGGGGCTGACCGAGGACACGATCCCGCTCTTCGCGGAGCGCGGCGTCGCGATCGTCCCGACACTCGTCAACATCGCCACGTTCCCGGCCCTCGCCGCGGGCGGCGAGAAGAAGTTCCCCCGCTGGTCGGACCATATGCGCCGGCTGCACGCCCGCCGCTACGACACCGTGCGCGCCGCGTACGACGCGGGCGTCCCGATCTACACGGGCACCGACGCGGGCGGCTCCCTGGCCCACGGCCTGGTGGCCGCGGAGGTCGCCGAGCTGACCCTCGCGGGCATCCCCGCGGTGGACGCGCTCTCCGCCACGACCTGGGGCGCGCGCGACTGGCTCGGGCGCCCCGGTCTCGCGGAGGGCGCGCCGGCGGACCTCGTGGTGTACGAGGCGGACCCCCGTCAGGACGTACGGGTGCTCGCGGCGCCGCGCAGGGTGGTGCTGAACGGGCGGGTGGTGGGGTGACGGCCGGGGTCCGGTCGTGATGGCGGACGCCCGGCCGGTGCCCGGTTGACCCGGGCGTTGCGCGGGGGTGGTGCGGGTCGTTGGAGTCGCCCCGCGGGGGAGCGCGCGTCAACGGCCGTGCGCGGGCGGCCGGTTGCTCGGGTGACGTGAGGGAACGCCTGTGCCGGGGGATTCGAAAGCGTGGGCGGAAACCTCCCTTTGGGGTGAACTCACGCCAGGTTGCTGACCGTTCACCCACAGTGCGTAAAGATTCCCGCGTCGCCCTCGCCGATGCAGGGCGACGCCGTCGGCCGGTTCGCACGCGTTGTCCCCTTGTGACGTGCGCCGCCGGTGGCCCGTCTCTCTCGTGGGGGTTCCACCACCTTGAACAGCAACACCTTCCGCATGCCCGCGCGCCGCCTCTCCGTCGTCGCCGTCGCCACCGCGCTCGCCGCCGGACCCGCGGCCCTCGCGGGCGCGGGGTCCGCGCAGGCCACGGGTGGCGACGGCCACCGGGGCGGGCGCGCCGACGCCGTCGTCCTGCGCGCCGGTCTGAACGTCTCCCTGCTCAACAAGACCGTGAACGTCCCGCTCAACGTCGCCCTGAACGAGGTGCGGGCCCCTGCCAGCGCCTCGAAGACCGCGCTGACCGCCCACCTGAACGGGGTCGACGGAGGCCGCCCGTTCAGCGTGCTGCGCGCCGACGTGGCCACGGCGAAGGCGACGGTGCGCGGCGGCACGGCCGAGGGCTACAGCAACATCGCGCGGGCCCGGGTCCATGTGCCGGGGCTGCCGCTGCTCTCCCTCATCGAGGTCGAGCAGGTCACCTCGAAGGCGCTCTGCACGGCGGGGAAGCGGCCGGTCGCCGAGTCGAATCTGCTGGGCGGGGTGACCGTGCTCGGCAAGAAGGTCACGCTGACCGCCGGGGGGACGACCGAGGTGAAGGTGCCGGGCGTCGGCGAGGTGCGGCTCGACCTGTCGAAGACGCACGTGACGTCGCGTACGGCCGCGGCGTCCGCGCTGGAACTGAAGGTGTCCGTGAACCCCCTGAAGCTGAACGTGGCGGAGGTGACGGGTGCGGTGACGCTGGCCGGGGCGGAGTGTGAGACACCGGCGGGAGCACCGCCGAAGGACGCGGAGACGAAGCCGCGGCCGCAGGGGGAGCCGGCGAAACCGGCGAAACCGGCGAAGCCGGTGGAGTCTGCGAAGCCGGTGGAGCCGGAGCTGGCGGAGACGGGCGGCAGCTCGATGACGCCGTATGTGGCGGGCGGGGCGGTGGCGTTGCTGCTGGCGGGGGGTGGGGCGGTGGCGCTGGGCAGGAGGCGGAGGCGGGGCTGATTCTGGCGGGGGCGCCTTGGGCGGGGTTCGCCTGTTGTTCGGTTGTGGGGCGGGGCCGCGGGGGTATGTGCGTACTCGCTATCCCTGCGTCGCGCTGCACGAACAATGGGGCTATAGCGTGCTCGGTGCTCCGTTCGCACATACCCCCACGTCCCCTCCGGCGCGCGAGCGACTGCGGTCCGGTGGGGGCGTGTCCCTACTCCCGCTGTGCGTCGCAGGGTGAACGGGTGGGTGGGTGGGATACATCCGCCGCGAAGCGGCGGTCCCGTTCGTACCCGCGGACGGGAGACGAAGGGGACCCCTACCCGCCCTCCATCCCCGCGAAGCGGGGGTGTACCCACCCCCTGCCCCTACTCCCGCCGTGCGTTGCGGGGCAAACGGGTGGGTGGGTGGGAGGCATCCGCCGCGGAGCGGCGGGTCTGTTCCGGCCCCCCGAGCACCGCCGAGAACGCGCCGAGGAGGCGGTCCGACGTGGCGCGATCGCGGACGGCGACCCGGATCCAGTCAGGCCCCAGGCCAGGAAACGTGTCGCCGCGCCGCACCGCGAACCCCCGCCCCCGCAGCCGCTCGCGCACCCCGGCCGCCCCGGGCACCCGTATCAGCACGAAGGGCCCCTCCGCGGGCTCCACCGCGCGGACCCCGAAGGAGGACAGCTCCGCCAGGCCGGCGAGCAGGTGGGCCCGGTCCGCGGCGACACGGTGCGCCGCGTGGCCGGCCTCGGCGAGCGCCCGCGGCCCCACACACGCCCGCGCCGCCTCAAGCGCGGGCGAGGACACCGGCCACAGCGGCTGCGCCTGCGCGAGGGCGGCGATCGTGTCGGGCGCGGCGAGGACATAGCCGATCCGCAGCCCGGCCAGGCCCCACGTCTTCGTGAGGCTGCGCAGCACCACGAGGCCGGGCACGTCCGTGCGGCCCGCCAGCGCCTCCCGTTCGCCCGGCACCGCGTCCATGAAGGCCTCGTCCACCACCAGGGTCCGCCCGGGCCGCGCCAGCCCGGCGACCGACGCCGCCGGATGCAGGACGGATGTGGGGTTCGTGGGATTGCCGACGACCACCAGGTCGGCCTCCTCAGGCACCGCCGAGGGGTCGAGGCGGAAGCCGTCCTCCTCCCGCAGCAGCACGCGCCCGACCTCGTGCCCCGCGTCCCGCAGCGCCGCCTCCGGCTCGGTGAACTGCGGGTGCACGACGTAGGGGTGACGCACCTTCAGGGCGCGGGCGAGCAGCACGAAGGCCTCCGCCGCGCCCGAGGTGAGCAGCACGCGGTCCTGCGGCAGGCCATGGCGTGCCGCCACCGCCTCGCGCGCCGCGCGCCCGTCCGGGTAGGCCGCCAGGCCGTCCAGGGACCTGGCGATCACCTCTTTGAGCCAGGCCGGGGGAGTGTCGGACCGTACGTTGACCGCCAGGTCGGTGAGGTCCGCGCCGTCGTCCCGTACCTCCGCGTCCCCGTGGTGGCGCAGGTCGACGGGGGCCGGGACGCGGGGCCGCCGCAGGCCCGCGACCGCGCACGTCGCCATCGAAGGACGCCCCTCGGGCGCCGACTTCCGCTTGGGCACGAGGAGTTCGCCCCCGCCGCGCAGCGCCGCCGCCTCCGCCACCGACGGCGTGCCCACCGCCGCCCGGGACCGCGCCGAGGGGTTCGGCACCGTCACCTCCGCGAGCTCCCGCGCCGAGTACGTCACGAGCGGCACCCCGAGCCGCGCCGCCGCCCCCACGATCCCCGGCTCCCCGCCCTTCACGTCGACCGTCGCCAGCTCGGCGACCGCCTCCTCGGGGAAACCGGCCTCGCGGACCGCCGCCCGGACGAGGCCGAGCACCTCGTCCACCGCCGCGTCCTCACAGGCACCGACGCCGACGACGAGGACGGTGTCATCAGGGGGCGTCGTCCGTCCGGCACCGGTCATGGGGAGGTCCTTCCGTGTGAGGCGGGGGGGAGGTGGATGTGCGGGGCAGGGGGTCAATCGGATAGCAAGGGCCCATGGCGGTGCTCGTGGCGCTCGGCGCCTTCCTCATGACCCTGGTCGGCGGCTGGACGGCCCAGCGGGTCACCGACCGGCGCCATCTCGTCCTCGGGCTCGCGGGCGGCCTGATGCTCGGCGTCGTCGGCCTCGACCTGCTGCCGGAGGCGCTGGACGCCGCGGGCGGACTCGTCTTCGGCGTACCGGCGGCCCTGCTCCTGTTCGTGGGCGGCTTCCTCGTCGCCCATCTGGTCGAACGGCTCCTCGCGGGCCGTCAGGCCGCACACGGCGCGGGCGGGCACGACCGCGGGCGGGTGCCCGAGGTGGGGCTCACGGCGGCCGCCGCGATGGTGGGCCACAGCGTCATGGACGGCGTCGCGATCGGCGCGGCCTTCCAGGTCGGCGGGGGCATGGGCGTCGCCGTGGCGCTGGCCGTCGTCGCCCATGACTTCGCGGACGGCTTCAACACGTACACGATCACCAGCCTGTACGGGAACGCCCGCCGCAAGGCCCTCGCGATGCTGTTCGCCGACGCGGCGGCGCCGGTGGTGGGCGCCGCGTCGACGCTGCTCTTCACCATTCCGGAGCAACTGCTCGGCGGCTATCTCGGCTTCTTCGGCGGCGCGCTGCTCTACCTCGCGGCGGCCGAGATCCTGCCCGAGGCGCACCACGACCACCCGGCCCGCTCGACCCTGCTGTGCACGGTGGCGGGCGCGGCGTTCATCTGGCTGGTGGTGGGCATCGCGGGCTGAGCCGACCCGTGCGGTCACGGCGTGCAGCTCCCGACGAAGCGGCGCGCGACGCCCGGCTCCGCCGCCCAGTGCGTGTGCAGATAGCTGGCGTGCACGTTCCCCTGGACGAAGCCCTCGACGCGCCGCTCGGGCGCGTGCAACCCCCAGGCGGGCGTCGGCCCCGCGCCGGGCTCGACGACGGTGCGGTGGAACTCGTGGCCCCGCGTCCGCGCGCCCGCGACCGCGAGCACGCTGTCCGACACGGCCACCGCTTCCCGGTACCCGAGCGTCAGCCGCTCCGCCATCCGCGCCTGTGCGTCGAGCACCCCGCACATCGGCTTCCCGTCCAGCTCGCGCGCGAGGTAGAGCAGCCCCGCGCACTCGGCGGCCACCGGCGCACCACAGAGCGCGAGTTCGGCGACGGCCTTCCTGAGCCGCTCGTTGGCGGACAGCTCGGGAGCGTAGACCTCGGGGAACCCGCCGCCGATGACCAAACCCGCGGTCCCGTCGGGGAGTTGCTCGTCGCGGAGCGGGTCGAAGGTGACGACCTCCGCCCCGGCGGCGGTGAGCAGCTCCGCGTGCTCGGCGTAGGAGAACGTGAAGGCGGCCCCACCGGCGACGGCGATGCGGGGGCGAGATCCAGCCTGTCCAGCCTGTCCGGCCTTTGCGGACGAACCCGGCGCAGCCGGTGATGGACCGAGCCCCGTGCCGGGGTCCGGGGCGGCGCCCCGGTTTCGGGAAGGGGCGGGATCGGGGAGAGCAGCGCCGCGGGCGACAGCCGCAACCGGATCCCACGCGTCGCCCGACAGCGAGGGCGCGCTGCGCGCCAGCGCGAGCAGGGCGTCCAGGTCGCACCCCTCCCGCACCTGGGCGGCGAGTGCGGCGACGGACTCGACCGCCTCGGCCTGCCGCTCCGCCACCGGAACGAGCCCCAGGTGCCGGGAGGGCGCCCGGACCTGGGAAGCGCGGCGCAGAGCACCGAGCACCGGCACCCCCGACTCGTCCAGCGCCTGACGCAGCAACTGCTCGTGCCGGTCGGAGCCGACCTTGTTGAGGATGACGCCCGCGATCCGCACCTCCGGGTCCCACGACGCGAAGCCGTGCACCAGCGCCGCCACCGAGCGCGACTGCGACGACGCGTCGACGACCAGGACGACCGGGGCCCGCAGCAGCTTCGCGACATGGGCCGTGGAGGCGAGTTCGCCCTGCCCGGCGGCCCCGTCGTACATCCCCATCACGCCCTCGACCACGGCGAGATCGCACCCGGCGGAGCCGTGCGCGAACAGCGGCGCGATCAGGTCGGGGCCGCACAGGTACGCGTCCAGGTTGCGGCCGGGGCGGCCGGTCGCGAGCGCGTGGTAGCCGGGGTCGATGTAGTCCGGCCCGACCTTGTGCGGGGACACGGCGAGCCCGGCCGCCGCGAACGCGGCCATCAGGCCCGTCGCGACGGTCGTCTTGCCGCTGCCCGACGACGGCGCCGCGATGACGAGGCGAGCTACCACTCGATGCCCCTCTGGCCCTTCTGGCCCGCGTCCATCGGGTGCTTGACCTTGGACATGTCGGTGACCAGGTCGGCGAAGTCGATCAGCTGCTGCGGCGCGTTGCGCCCGGTGATGACCACGTGCTGGGTGCCGGGGCGGTCGCGGAGGACCTCCACGACCTCCTCCACGTCGATCCAGCCCCAGTGCATCGGGTAGGCGAACTCATCGAGGACGTACAGCTTGTACGTCTCCTGGGCGAGGTCCCGCTTGACCTGCTCCCAGCCCTCGCGGGCCTTGTCCTCATTGGTCGACTCGCCCTCGGCGGGGGCGCGCTGGATCCACGACCAGCCCTCGCCCATCTTGTGCCAGGCGACCGAGCCGCCCTCGCCGGAGGCGCCGAGGACCTTCAGCGCGTTCTCCTCGCCGACCTTCCACTTCGCCGACTTCACGAACTGGAAGACGCCGATCGGCCAGCCCTGATTCCAGGCCCGCAGCGCGAGCCCGAACGCGGCGGTCGACTTGCCCTTGCCGATGCCCGTGTGCACGAAGACCAGCGGACGGTTGCGGCGCTGGCGCGTCGTGAGCCCGTCGTCCGGTACGACGCTCGGCTGTCCCTGCGGCATTAAGCGGCCCTCCTCGAAGGCGAGTTCATGGTCTGTACGTCCTTGACGAGGCCGGCGATCGAATCCGCCCGCAGCTCGTCGAGGGTCACGGCCGTCCCGCCGAGCTCACCCGCGAGCTGCCCCGCGAGACCAAGACGCACGTAGCCCGACTCGCAGTCCACGACGACCGAGGCGACGCCTTCGGCCGCGAACAGCCTGGCGGCACGGCCCGCGCGGGCCACCGGCTCCACGCCCCCGGTCGCCCGCCCGTCCGTCACCACGACCACCAGCGGACGGCGCGCCGCGTCCCGCAGCCGCTCGATCCGCAGCACGTCGTGCGCCTTCAGGAGCCCGGCGGCCAGCGGGGTGCGCCCGCCCGTCGGCAGTGATTCGAGCCTGGCCGCCGCCGCGTCCACGGACGACGTCGGCGGCAGCGCCACCTCGGCGTCCTTGCCCCGGAACGTCACGAGCCCCACCTTGTCGCGCCGCTGGTAGGCGTCGAGGAGCAGCGAGAGCACGGCGCCCTTGACGGCGCTCATCCGCTGCCGCGCCGCCATCGACCCGGACGCGTCCACGACGAACAGCACGAGATTGCCCTCGCGCCCCTCCCGGGTGGCCTGCCGCAGATCGTCGCGGCGTACGACGAGGCCGGTGCCGGAGCGTCCGCGGGCCTTCTGGTGCGGGGCCGCGGCCTGCACCGTCGCCGCCAGGTGCAGCTTGGTCAGGGCGCCTTGGGGGCGGCGCGAACCCGTCGTACGGCCGTGCTCGGTGCGGGCACGCGAGCGCCGGCCCGCCGCGCCCTCACCGATACCGGGCACGCTCAGCATCTTCGTGCGGAACGGCTCGGCGGCCCGTACGGCCTGCTGCTCGCCGGTGGCGCCGCCCGGGGCGGGGGCGGGCTCCTGAGGGGCCGCTGTCTCGTCGGGGTCGGGGCCCTGGTTCTGTGCGGGCAGGTCGGGAGAGGGGGGCTCCGGGCCGTCGGCCGGGGGCTGCCCGCCGCCGTCGGGGCCACCGCCGTCGGGGCCGCCGTCGGGACCGCCGCCGTCCGGGTCGTCGTCACCCTCCGGAGGCTCCGGCTCCGCGGAAGCCTCGTCCTCGCGCGCCTCCTCCAGCGTCTCGTCGAGCTTGTCCTCGTCGAGGCCCGGCGCGTCGAAGGGGTTGCGGCGCCTGCGGTGCGGCAGCGCGAGCAGCGCGGCCTGGCGCACGTCCTCGCTCTGCACGTCGGTACGGCCCGCCCACGCGGCGAGCGCCGTCGCGGTGCGCGCCATCACGATGTCCGCGCGCATCCCGTCGACCTCGAACGCCGCGCAGGTCGCCGCGATCTGCCGCAGCGCCGCGTCGCCGAGGACGACCTGGGGGAGCAGCGCCCGCGCCGCCACGACGCGGTCCCGCAGCGCGGACTCCGCCTCGCTCCAGCGCCCGGCGAAGCCCTCGGGATCGTCGTCGTACGCGAGGCGCCGCCGTACGACCTCGACGCGCTGGTCGGTCTCGCGGGACGCGGCCACCTCGACGGTCAGCCCGAACCGGTCGAGCAACTGCGGGCGCAGCTCGCCCTCTTCGGGGTTCATCGTGCCGACGAGCAGGAAGCGTGCGGCGTGCCGCACGGAGACGCCCTCGCGCTCCACGTACGAGGCGCCCATGGCGGCGGCGTCCAGGAGGAGGTCGACCAGGTGGTCGTGGAGGAGGTTGACCTCGTCGACGTAGAGGATGCCGCGGTGCGCGTCGGCGAGCAGGCCGGGCTCGAAGGCCTTGACGCCCTCCGAGAGTGCCCGCTCGATGTCCAGGGCACCGACGAGGCGGTCCTCGGACGCGCCGACCGGCAGCTCGACCATCCGGGCGGGCCGCGCGGTGGCGCCGCCCGTCTCGTGCGGGCCGTCCGGGCAGTTCGGGTCGGCGGCGGCCGGATCGCACGAGAAGCGGCACCCGGCGACGACCGGCACCTCGGGGAGCAGCGCCGAGAGAGCGCGCACGGCGGTGGACTTGGCGGTGCCCTTCTCACCCCGCACGAGCACACCGCCCACGGCGGGCGAGACGGCGTTCAGCAGGAGCGCGAGCCGCAGGTCGTCCTGGCCGACGAGAGCGGTGAACGGGTACGGGGTGGTCACTGAGCCTCCTTGATGCGGTGGTGCGGGGTGGTGCTCACGAGGGCGCGCCGGGCGCGATGAACGGCAGCCCGGCCGGCGCGCCGTTCTCGATCAGGCCCAGCAGGCCGTCCGTGTCCGCGTGTTCTTCGATCAGGTCGCCGAGCAGGTCGAGCTGTTCCTCGCGCAGCGCCGCGAAGCTGGTGTCGGGCGCGGGCACGAAGCGGCGTCCGGCCGCGCGGGCGACCTCGGTGAGGAATCGGCGCCGGAACGCGTCGCTCTCCAGCGATCCGTGCCAGTGCGTGCCCCAGACCTCGCCGACCCGGCAGCCGTCCAGGAAGGGCTCGCCGCCCAGGACGTCGGCGACGCCGTGGTGGATCTCGTACCCCTCGACGTACTCGCCGAGGGCCTCGCCGACCGGTCGCGCCAGGGTCTTCTCGCGGGCGAACCGCACCCGCACCGGCAGCAGCCCGAGCCCGTCGACGGCCCCGGCCCGCGACTCGACCTCGTCCTCGATGTGCTCGCCGAGGACCTGGAAGCCGCCGCAGATCCCGAGCACCGGGCGACCCTCGGCGGCGCGCCGTGCCAGGGCGTCGGCGAGGCCGCGCTCGCGCAGCCACTCAAGGGCGCGTACGGTCCCGCGCGTGCCCGGCACGACCACGAGGTCGGCGTCGACGAGTTCCTCGGCGCGGTCCACGAACCGCACGACGACGCCCGGCTCGGCGGCCAGCGCGTCCACGTCGGTGAAGTTGGACATCAGCGGCACCGCGCACACGGCGACCCGCAGCACGTCGTCGCCGACCGGCGGGGCCACCACCGACTCCCGGACGGCGCCCCGCAGGGACACCCGCAGGCCGTCCTCCTCGTCGATGCCGAGCCCGTGCTGGAACGGCAGCACACCGTACGTGCGCCGCCCGGTGAGACCGAGCAGCATGTCGAGCCCGGGTTCCAGGAGGGAGACGTCCCCCCGGAACTTGTTCACCAGGTAGCCCGCGACGAGCTCCTGGTCGGCCGCGCTCAGCAGCGCCGTCGTCCCGAAGAACGACGCGAACACCCCGCCCCTGTCGATGTCCCCGACCACCAGGACGGGGAAGCGGGCGGCGCGCGCGATGCCCATGTTGACGATGTCGGTGCGCCGCAGATTGATCTCGGCGGGACTGCCCGCGCCCTCACAGATCACGGCGTCATACGTGCCCCGCAGCTCCTCCAGGCATCCCACGACGGTGTCGAGCAACTGCGCCTGCCGCCCTCCGTGGTAGCCACGCGCGCTCATCTCGCCCACCGGCTTGCCCATCAGCACGACCTGGCTGGAGCGGTCGCCACCGGGCTTGAGCAGGACGGGGTTCATCAGCGCGCTCGGCTCGACGCGGGCGGCCTGCGCCTGCATGGCCTGGGCCCGCCCGATCTCCGCCCCCTCGCGGGTGACGAAGGAGTTGAGGGACATGTTCTGCGCCTTGAACGGCGCGACGGACACGCCCTTGCGGGTCAGCCACCGGCAGATGCCGGCGGTGACGACGCTCTTGCCCGCGTCCGAGGTGGTCCCTGCGACGAGCAGTCCACCGCTCATGACGTTCTCCCTGACGTTGCCGACCGAAGTGCCCAGCGGGCGGTGACCACGGCGCCGAGGGCGAGCAGGCCGACGCGGCGGGACAGCTGCGCCGCCCGTTCGATGTCCCCCGCGCGCACGTCGCGCCCCTCCGCGTTCAGAACGGGCCGGTGCTCGACCCGTCCCCCGTACGACAGCGTCCCCCCGAGCCGTACGCCAAGCGCGCCGGCGAAGGCCGCCTCGACGGGTCCTGCGTTCGGGCTCGGATGCTTCGCCGCGTCCGCGCGCCAGGCCCGTACCGCTCCGGCGGGCGATCCCCCGGCCAGCGCCGCGAGGCCCGCGGTGAGCCGCGCCCCCGGCCATCCGACGACGTCGTCGAGGCGGGCGGAGGCCCAGCCGTACCGGCGGTAGCGGGCCGACTTGTGGCCCACCATCGCGTCCAGTGTGTTGACGGCCCGGAAGCCGACGAGTCCGGGCACCCCGCCCAGCGCGCCCCACACGAGCGCCCCGACCACCGCGTCGGAGGTGTTCTCGGCGACGGACTCCACGACGGCCCGCGCGATGCCGTCGGCGTCCAGCGCCTGCGGATCACGCCCGCACAGATGCGGCAGCCGCTCCCGCGCGACCCCGATGTCCCCGGCCTCCAGCGCGCCGCCGATGGCCCGCGCCTCCCGGCCGAGCGAGGTGCCGCCGACGACGGCCCAGGTCGCGGCGGCGGTCAGCGCGACGGTTCCGGCCCGGGAGCGGCGTACGAGGGTGGTGGCGAGGGCGGCGGCGCCCGCCGCGCCTCCCGCGCAGACCACGGTGTGCAGGGCGCCCCAGCCGCGGTGGTCGCGCCAGAGCAGCCGCTCGACGGCGCCCGCGGCACGGCCGAACGCGGCGACCGGATGGCCCCGGCGGGGATCGCCGAGCAGCAGGTCACCGAGGAGGCCGGCGGCGGCGCCGTACGCGAAGTCGCGATCGGCACTCATGCGCTCAGCCCGTCGCCGTGCTGCGGAGAGGCTTCGACGTGCGGAGGAGGGGCGGCACCGGGCGGCCGGGCATGGCGATATGTCCTCACTCAGGGTGTCCGCGCCCTGGTTCGACGTGATCGGCGGCGAGAGTTCCTGGCTCGCGGGGAGTGGCTCCCCGGTGACAGTGGCGGGACCGCGCCGGATTCGCACCGGCTTCCTCTTCTGCCGCCGTAGTTGGCCCGGGCAGTCCACCACGGTCCGCGAAGGCCCGTCAACTCGCCGTTGACCTGCGGCGGGAGAGTGTGTTGGGGCCCACATGCGGGGTTGCGCGCACGCCCGGCGCGCGGGATCCGGATATGCGGGTGGGGCGCGGAGCTCCGTACGCTCCGCGCCCCACCCGGGAAAACCGGCCGACGGCCCTGCCGTCAGGCGACGATCAGGAAGATGCCGTACGCCACCGCCGCCGCGCACAGGGCGAAGCAGGCGTACGCGCCGGTGCGCGCCAGGGCCGCGGTGCCGCCCGTGGCGGCGGCCGCCGTCTCCTGCCGGGAGAGGCCGACGACGCCGAGGGTGAACAGGCCCACCAGGGCCACCGTCACCGCGAGACTGACTCCGAAGACGGAGCCGAGAGCTGCCCAGTCGATGCTCATGCTGGTCTGTCCTTACACGGTCGCGGGCCGGGCGGGGTCCGCCATGGCGCCGGTCGTGGTGGTGGTCGGGGCCGAGACCGTGACCCTGACGGGCTGGTCCACGGGGACGGCGGCGGCAGGCACGCTCGCCGGGGGAGGGGAGACGGCGGCGATCGCGGTGGTGACCACGCCCGCGGGCTCGGCGACCGCGGTGTCGTCGTGGCCGATCTCGTCGTCCGTGACGTTGGTGTGGTCGACGGCGTTGCGCCGCGAGAGCACCCAGATCACGCCCGAGCCCGCGATCAGGAGCGTCGCGGTGGCCGCGATGCCCCAGGGGCCCTGCTTGGTGAGGAACTCGGCGCCCGCGCCGACCAGGCCCGCCGCCGGCAGGGTCAGGCCCCACGCGACGAACATCCGGGTCGCGGTCGACCAGCGGACCACGCCGCCCTTGCGGCCGAGGCCCGCGCCCATCACGGCGCCCGAGCAGACCTGGGTGGTGGAGAGGGAGAAGCCGATGTGCGAGGAGGCGAGGATCGCCGTCGCGGCGCTGGTCTGGGCGGCGAAGCCCTGCTGCGGCGCGAGGTCGGTCAGGCCCTTGCCCATGGTGCGGATGATGCGCCAGCCGCCGAGGTAGGTGCCGAGCGCGATGGCCATGCCGGCCGAGACGATGACCCACATCGGGGGGTTGGCGCCGGGGTTCAGGACGCCGCCGGTGATCAGGGCGAGCGTGATGATGCCCATGGTCTTCTGCGCGTCGTTCGTGCCGTGGGCCAGCGAGACGAGGCCGGCGGAGGCGATCTGGCCCGCGCGGTACCCCTTGGCGGTGGCCTTCTGGTCGGTGCCGCGGCCGATCCGGTACGTCAGGCGGGTGGCCAGCGTCGCGGCGATGCCCGCCACGAGCGGGGCCGCGACGGCCGGGATCAGGATCTTGGTGACGACGGTGCCGCCGTTGATCGACGACCAGCCCATCGACATGACGGCGGCGCCGATGAGGCCGCCGAAGAGTGCGTGGGAGGAGCTGGAGGGCAGGCCCACCAGCCAGGTGACGAGGTTCCAGAGAATCGCGCCGACGAGCGCGGCGAAGATGACCTCTGTCTTCAGTCCGTCCTCGTTGACGATGCCGCCGGAGATCGTCTTGGCGACTTCGATGGAGAGGAAGGCTCCGACGAGGTTGAGCACGGCGGACATGGCCACCGCCGTCTTGGGCTTGAGAGCGCCGGTCGAGATGGTCGTCGCCATCGCGTTGGCAGTGTCGTGGAAACCGTTCGTGAAATCGAACACGAGAGCGGTGACGATCACGATCCCGAGGAGAAGCGTGATGTGTTCCATTTACCCAGGCTTCTGTTGGACGTCAGTGGCATGTGGAACGTAGGCAATCCGGGTGAACGGAAAGTGAACTGGGCCGGGCGGTGCGGTGACCCGAAGCGGAGTGCCCCTGCTCCGTATTCAGCAGGTGTCTGAAGATGATCGTAAGGAGCGGCCACGGGAGGCCCGCAAACGGGGCGGAGTGTCGGGTTCCGCCATCCGGCGGCCGTCTCCGGCGCACACCGCTTCGCCCGGCCCCCCCGAACCGGCCAGGAGACGCGGATCACCCCCACCGGCTGCCGCGTCCGCCGCGCCCGCCGACGCCGGGGGGCCGTAAGCGGAATCCCGCCAGGGCCGGTTCCGCACCGCCCCTTCCGCGCTCCGCTCCGCGGCGCCCGGGGGCGGGCTGGCAGGATCGCCGCATGACTGAGCAGGGACAGGCGCAGGAGCGGCGGCAGGAACAGGTGACGCGGCGGCAGGCGGACCCGGGCGCGGCGCGCGACGCGATCGGGCGGGCCTGGGACGAGCTGGTCGAAACGGCCCGCAGGACCGTGGCGGACGGCCTGGTCGTCGGCACCTCGGGCAACGTCTCGGTCCGGGTCGGCGACACCGTCCTCGTCACCCCGAGCGGCGTCCCCTACGACCGGCTGCGGCCCGCGGACGCGGTCGGCGTCGACCTCGAAGGACGGCAGGTGATCGGCGACCTCACGCCCACCAGCGAACTCCCGATGCACCTCGCGGTCTACCGGACCACCGACGCCAAAGCGGTGGTCCACACCCACGCCGTGCACGCCACGGCCGTCTCGATGCTGGTCACCGAGCTCCCCGCGGTCCACTACATGACCGGCGCCCTCGGCGGCCCGGTCCGCGTCGCGCCGTACGCGCTGTACGGCACCGAGGAGCTGGCCCAGCACATGCTCCACGCCCTGCGCGCCCGCACCGGCTGCCTCCTCCAGAACCACGGAACGGTCACCTACGGGGACACCCTCGCCCAGGCCTACGACCGCACGGCCCAACTGGAGTGGATGTCCCGCCTCTGGCTGACGGCCGCCGCGGTCCCCGGCCACGCCCCGACCCTGCTGTCCCTCGCGCAGCTGCGCGAGGCGCAGGACAAACTAGGGGGGTACGGCCAGCCGTCCCGCTGAGCGGCGCACTTCCGTCCGTTTCCGCTCACTCCGCGGGCATCGCCCACTGGCCTCGGGCGCCTCGCCCCCGGACACTGGGACGGTGCGCCCAGCCAAAGCGACGGCAGCGGCCGTCACCGCAGTCACAGCAGCCGCCCTAGGGACCGCCGCTGCCACCATCGCGGCGGGCCGGTTCGCCAGCGACGCCGCCCTCAAGGCACCGGTGGGCCGTCCGCTGCCGACCGAGCCACGCCTGACCGTGCACGCCACGGCCGCGGGCCGGATCAGCCTGACCCGCGCCCTCGCGAGCCGCCGCCCCGGCACGTACGGCCTGAGCGGCAACGGCAGCCACGCGATCGTCGGCCCCGTCCTGGAGTCCGCCCCGCACGAGGCCGACACGGTCGTACGCCGCCTCGAAGCCGTCACCCACGGCTCCCTGGACCCCGGCGCCCGCGTCTGGCTCACCCCGCAGGTCCACATCGGCGACCCGCTGACCGCACTCGGCATCGAGTACGCGGACGTCGACATCCCCGGCGAGCTCGGCTCCCTGCCCGCCTGGTCCGTGCCCGGCGCCCGCGACACGCACGTCATCACCGTGCACGGCCTGGGCACGACCCGCGAGCACCCCATGGTGGTCATGGACTTCCTGCACCGCCTGCGGGTCCCCGTCCTCGACATCGCCTACCGCGGCGACCCCGGCGCCCCCCGCTCCCCGGACGGCCTCGGCCACCTCGGCGAGACGGAGTGGCGCGACCTGGACGCCGCCATGCGGTACGCCGTACGCCACGGCGCCGAGCGCATCGTCCTGTACGGCTGGTCCACCGGCGCCGCCATGTGTCTGCACGCCGCCGCGCACTCGGCCCTGCGCGACCGCGTCAGCGGCCTCGTCCTCGACTCGCCGGTACTCAACTGGGAAACCACCCTGCGCGCCCTCGCCGGCGCCCGGCGCACCCCCGGACCGCTCCTTCCGCTTGCGGTCCGTGCGGCACAGGGGCGCACGGGGCTGCGCGGCGACCGGATCCTGGCGGCGGGCGGCCCCGGCACACTGCGGGTCCCGACCCTGCTCGTGCACGGCCCCGACGACGCCGTCGCGCCCTGGCTCCTCTCCCGTCAACTGGCCGCCCGACGCCCGGACCTGGTCACGCTCCACCCCGTCCCCGACGCACCGCACGGCGCCATGTGGAACGCCGACCCGAAGGGGTACGAAGAGGTGCTGCGCCGCTTCCTCACCCCCTTGCTGTGACCGTCCGCACCCCTGCCGCACCCCTCCCGTACGCCTTCCACCACCCCGGCCCGCGGCGGACGAACGGCCCCCGTCCGCATTCCGTTTGGGTTTTCGGACCGTCAACAGGAAGACTGCTCCCGTGACGTCCCGTACCCCGCGCGACTCCAGGCTCCGACTTGTCCGCGCGCCCTACCCGAGGGCCGAAGAGCGAAAAGAGGCCCGGCGCGACGCGACACGACCCCTCTCGGCCGCCCCCGGCGCGATGAGCAACCGCCGCACGCGCCGTCCCGCGCCCCGGCCGCCCGAGGGCACCCCCGCCCCCGCCGAACTGGCCCGGGCGGCCCGCGCCTGTCTCGCCGACGCCGTACGGGTCGCCCGCTGGGCCGACGCCGCCCTGCGCCCGGGCCCCGGCGGCACCGGCGGAACGCCCGACGGCAAGGGCACGCTCTCCGACGCCACCGCCGAACGCGCCGCCGGCGAGCTGGGGCTGACCCCCGCTCAGGTCCGCGCGGACTGGGACACCGCACGCCTCGCGGGCCTCATCGAGGTGCACGGCGACAGCGCGCGGCCCGGCTGGCGGCTGCGCGCCTGGAACCGCGACGACACCGCCGTGCTGCGCGGCTGGGTCGCCCTCTTCGACGCCTGGTCGCTGGCGCACCCGGCGCCCGACGAGCTCGCCCCCGCGGCCGTCGCCGAGGTCGTCGAGGCCATGCCGCAGGTCCTCTCGTTCCTGCAGTTGTCGGCGGGCCCCGTCCCCGTGCCGCAACTGCTCGACCTCCTCGACCAGCGCGTCACCGAACTGCGCACCGAACGCTGCGAGATCCCCTACGGCCCGCAGCCGGAGCCGCCCCAGCCGGAGGGCCCCGCCCCGGCCGACGGCCCGCAGGACGCCCCGCTCCCCGCCCTCCTCGACTGGGCCCTGCACGGCCTCGCCGCCGTCTCCGCGCTGACCTGCGCCGACGGGCAGGCCACGCTCACCCCGCTCGGCAGCTGGGCGGTCTGGGTCAAGCTGGAGCAGATCTGCGTCGCCGCGCAGAGCCCCGCCGGGCACATCGAGCAGTCCGCCGAGGACATGCTGCGCGGCTGCGCCCGCCTGCGCCCCAACGCGGCCCGCGCCGAGTACCGCGCCTGGCTCGCCGCCCGCACCGTCTCCAGCGCCGTCACCGAACTCCTCACCGCCGCCCGCGGCGAGGACGCCCTCCTGCGCGGCCTGGCCTTCGAGGCCCTGCGCGTGGTCGGCGCCCCGGCCGAGGCGGACGTCAGGGCCGTCGTCGACGAGCCCTCGCTGCGCCCCTACGCCCTGCTGTGGCTCGCCGAGCAGGAGGGCGCCGACCCCGAGGACGTCCACCTCGTGCTGACCCGCGAGGAGACCACCTGGCTGTGGATCGACACCGCGGCGGCCGTCGCGGACCACGGCGAGACCCAACTCCTCGTCCGGCACCTGGAATCCGCGGTCCAGCCCACCGTGCCCGCCCTCCTCGACGAGGTGCGCCGCGCCGGGCACCCCCGCACCGTCCAGGTCCTCGTCGCCCTCGCCGCGGCCCACCCGGACCCGGCGCTCGCCAAGGCCGTGCGCCGCGCCGCCTTCCAGGTGCACACCGGCGGCGAGTGAGCCCCGTACTCGGGGACCGCTAGCGGAACGTGTCGCACTGACCCATGTCGCCGGTCCGGTAGCCCTGGTAGAACCACTGCTGGCGCTGCCGGGCCGAGCCGTGCGTCCAGGTCTCGGGGGTGACCCGGCCCTGGAACCTCTCCTGGATCCGGTCGTCGCCCACCGCGGCCGCCGCGTCGAGGCCGTCGCGGATGTCGTTGTCGTCCAGGCTGCTGATCAGCGGCTTGCCGGTGCGTTCGGCCGGGCTGCGGGTGGCGTGCCGGGCCCAGACCCCGGCGTAGCAGTCGGCCTGCAGCTCCACCTTCACCGCGTTGCTGTCCCGGCCGGTGCGCCCGTCCTGGGAGCGCCCCAGGGTGCCCACCAGGTCCTGCACGTGGTGGCCGTACTCGTGGGCCACGACGTACGCCTGCGCGAAGGGGCCGCCCGTGGAGCCGAACTTGGTCCGCAGTTCGTCGAAGAAGTCCAGGTCCAGGTAGACCTTCTTGTCGCCCGGGCAGTAGAACGGGCCGACCGCCGATGTGGCGGTGCCGCAGGCGGTGCCCACCCGGCCGGTGAACAGCACGGTCGGCGCGGGGGAGTACGTTCCGCGCCTGCGCCGGAACTCCGGGCGCCAGTAGTCCTGGACGCTGTTGACCACCGCCACGATGCGGCAGTCCTCCTTGCTGTTCGCGTCCTTCCCCGTACGGCAGCCCTGCTGCACCCGCGCGAGGGACGAGGAGGTGGCCTCGGGCTCGTCGTTGCCGGAGGAGAGCCCCAGCTGGTCGGGGCCCACTCCGAAGAACAGCCCGAGGAGCAGCGCGATCAGACCGGCGACGCCGCCCCCCACGGTCGCCCGGCCGCCGGGGATCCGGCTGCCGCGCACATCCTGCACCTCAGAGGTGTCCAGGCCCGCGTCGTCGTCGAACTGCATGGCGCACCCCTCTGCCGCACGACCGGGACGGCACGCGCCGTCCCGCACCGGACTACCGGACTACCCGACACCTCATCCTCATATGCCCTACGCCACCGGGCGCCGGACGGAGGTCCGAACGGGGGACGCGGACCCCGCCCGCGCCGTGTCGCCCCGCCGCGGACCGGACCTGCCGTGCCCCCGCCGCTACGCTCGCGCCTGATCCGTGGGCAGTGGGTACCGAAGGGGGCGTCGTGTCCGCATCGCCGCTCGACCCGGCAGGACCGCCGCGCGAGGCGCCCGCCCCGGCCCGCCGCGGCGCCCGCATCGCCCTGCCCGTGGCGCTCGCCCTGCTGGCCCTGCCACTCATCACCGCGGCCCACCACTCGCGGCCCGCCCCTTACGGAGACCGCCTCACCGTCCACGCGCGCGTGGCCGCTCCCGTCGCCGACCCGGGGCTGCGTACCCGGGGCCGCGCCGTGGAGGCGTACGACATCGGGAGCGGCAGCCGCCGCTGGACCTACACGCGCGAGGACCGCCACCCCGTCACGCTCCTGCCCGCACCGGGGCACGCCCTCACGCTCTGGAACGACGGCCTGGTCACCGACGTCGCGCGCGCCGACGGCGGCGCCGTGCGCTGGCACCGCGCCATCCCCGAGAGCGCCGCCTGGCTGCGCTCCCCGGCCGCGCGCGGCGGCGCCGGGGTCCTTCAGCCGCTCACCCCGGACGCCCGCATGCTGGCCGTCGTCACCCCGCACCGCATCGCCGCCTACCGCACCGCGGACGGGGACCTGCGCTGGGTGCTGCCCGCCCGCCCCGGCTGCGCCTTCGATCCGGCACGTTCCGTGCGGCGCGGCGGGGCCCTGCTGCTCGCCCAGCCCTGCACGGGCGCCACCGCGTCGTGGACCGCGCAGGTCATCGCGGTGGACGACTACGGGAGGATCGTCCCGGGGCGCACCCCGCTGGGCAACGGGGACACCGGCGGCGGCAGCGGCCCGGAAAAGTAGTTGCGACGGCCCGTTAGACTGGCTGTCATGGCAGCACCTCTCCTCAGTTGGACGGCATAGACACCGGTCCTGAGCACCTCAGTCGTCCCTCCCGCCGTCCACTCTGTTTCAGGAGAACCCCGTGATCACCGCTTCCGGCATCGAGCTGCGCGCCGGCGCCCGCATCCTCATCGAGAACGCCACCTTCCGCATCGCGAAGGGCGACCGCATCGGCCTCGTCGGTCGCAACGGGGCGGGCAAGACCACCCTCACCAAGTGCCTGGCCGGTGAGGGCATCCCCGCCGGCGGCACGATCTCCCGCTCCGGAGAGGTCGGGTACCTCCCGCAGGACCCCCGCACCGGCGACCTCGACGTCCTCGCGCGCGACCGCATCCTCTCCGCCCGCGGCCTGGACACCCTGATCCGCAAGATGCGCGAGAACGAACAGCGCATCGCGAGCGGCTCGGGCGCCACCCGCGAGAAGGCCCTCAAGCAGTACGAGCGCCAGGAGACGGAGTTCCTCACCAAGGGCGGGTACGCCGCCGAGGCCGAGGCCGCCACCATCGCCGCCGCGCTCAACCTCCCCGACCGGGTGCTCGGCCAGCCCCTGCACACGCTCTCCGGTGGTCAGCGCCGCCGTATCGAGCTGGCCCGCATCCTCTTCTCGGACGCCGACACGCTCCTCCTGGACGAGCCGACCAACCACCTCGACGCCGACTCCATCGTCTGGCTGCGCGACTACCTGAAGACGTACCGCGGCGGCTTCATCGTGATCTCCCACGACGTCGACCTGGTCGAGACGGTCGTCAACAAGGTCTTCTACCTGGACGCCAACCGCGCCCAGATCGACGTCTACAACATGGGCTGGAAGCTCTACCAGCAGCAGCGCGAGTCCGACGAGAAGCGCCGCAAGCGCGAGCGCCAGAACGCCGAGAAGAAGGCCGCGACGCTCCATTCGCAGGCCGACAAGATGCGCGCCAAGGCCACCAAGACGGTCGCCGCGCAGAACATGGCCAAGCGCGCCGACAAGCTCCTCGCGGGCCTTGAGGAGGTGCGCCAGAACGACAAGGTCGCCAAGCTGCGCTTCCCCGAGCCCTCGCCCTGCGGCAAGACGCCGCTGATGGCCGAGGGGCTCTCGAAGTCGTACGGCTCGCTGGAGATCTTCACCGACGTCGACCTCGCCATCGACAAGGGCTCGCGCGTCGTCATCCTCGGCCTCAACGGCGCGGGCAAGACCACCCTGCTCCGCCTCCTCGGAGGCGCCGAGAAGCCCGACACCGGGCAGGTCATCGAGGGCCACGGCCTCAAGCTCGGCTACTACGCGCAGGAGCACGAGACCCTGGACCCCGAGCGCACGGTCCTGGAGAACATGCGCTCGGCCGCCCCCGACCTCGACCTGGTGGCGGTCCGCAAGACGCTCGGCTCGTTCCTCTTCTCCGGGGACGACGTCGACAAGCCGGCGGGCGTGCTCTCCGGCGGCGAGAAGACCCGGCTCGCCCTCGCGACCCTGGTCGTCTCCTCCGCCAACGTCCTCCTCCTCGACGAGCCCACCAACAACCTCGACCCGGCCAGCCGCGAGGAGATCCTCGGCGCGCTGCGCACCTACAAGGGCGCGGTCGTCCTCGTCACGCACGACGAGGGCGCCGTGGAGGCCCTCCAGCCGGAGCGGATCATCCTGCTGCCGGACGGCGTCGAGGACCTGTGGGGCCAGGACTACGCGGATCTGGTCGCCCTCGCCTGAGGCCGGTGGCCCCACAGGCCCGTGCCGGGGCGGCGGTGCGTCCACCGTGCTTGATCGAATGACTGATCCACTGGGTATGGATCATTCGGCCGATCCGTGATCCCTCATCTGTGTGAGCTGTCCTCGTACCGACGTGTGTCATACACGGATTTCGGCGCCGACCTGCGAGGAGTCGCGCTCCCTCCCCTCGCACCGCCCTGACCTGCCCCTTCGTCGCGGTCTCCGTTCGGCTGAGTGAAATTCAGCGCGCGGAATGGTGAACTCCGCTCGTGTCCGGGGCGCCTCGGACGGCCAACCTCGTCGCATGGACCTTGTCGAATGGGTGGCCAGGAACGCCGAGAGGGGTGATCATGAGAAGTCCAGAGCGCACTTCCCATGAGGAGGCACGGGTGGCCGAGACTCTGAAGAAGGGCAGCCGGGTAACCGGCGCCGCGCGCGACAAGCTCGCGGCAGACCTGAAGAAGAAGTACGACGGCGGTGCGAGCATCCGGGCGTTGGCCGAGGAGACCGGCCGGAGCTACGGTTTTGTGCACCGCATGCTCAGCGAGTCCGGCGTCACGCTGCGGGGACGCGGCGGGGCGACGCGAGGCAAGAAGGCCGCCGCCGGCTGACGGCAGGAGGCAGGCTGTCCCATGCTCCGATGGTGACCACCCGGTCGGCCGACAGACCGGCCGGGTGGTTACTGTGCAGTCACTTGCGGGCGCATCCGTGCGTCCGGCCCGACCGCACCCCATCGGAGGCACCCATGGCTTCGTCCGACAGCGAGCTCGCACCGGTTCTCGACAAGGACGGCGTACGCCTCACCATCGACGAGGCCGTCGCCACGGTGACGCTGACCAATCCGGCCAAGCGCAACGCCCAATCTCCCGCGCTGTGGAGGGCGTTGACGGAGGCAGGTCAGCGGCTGCCCGGCAGCGTCCGCGTCGTGGTGCTGCGCGGTGAGGGCAAGTCCTTCTCCGCGGGCCTCGACCGGCAGGCGTTCACGCCCGAGGGCTTCGACGGCGAGCCGTCCTTCATCGATCTGGCACGCGGTGAGGACTGCGTACTCGACGCCACGATCGCCGAGTACCAAGAGGCGTTCACCTGGTGGCGGCGGAGCGACATCGTGTCCATCGCCGCCGTCCAGGGCCACGCCATCGGCGCGGGCTTCCAGCTCGCGCTCGCCTGCGATCTGCGCATCGCGGCCGACGACGTGCAGTTCGCCATGCGCGAGACCAGCCTGGGCCTGGTCCCCGACCTCACCGGCACGCATCCGCTGGTGGGCCTCGTCGGCTACGCCCGCGCACTGGAGATCTGCGCCACCGGACGCTTCGTCCACGCGGACGAGGCCGAGCGCACCGGCCTGGCCAACCTCGTCGTCCCCGTGGACCAACTCGACGCGACCGCCAAGGACCTGGCCGCCGCGCTCGTCGCCGCGCCCCGCGACGCCGTCATCGAGACCAAGGCGCTGCTGCAGGGCGCCGCGGGCCGCTCCTACGAGGAGCAGCGCGTCGCCGAGCGCGCCGCACAGGGACGCAGGCTCCGGGACCTCGCGGGCCTCGGCGACTGACCCGGCACCGTCGCCGCGGGCTCTCAGAGCCTGTGTCATATCCCCGGCCGGGTGGTCGCCGCCTGGCACGCACGCTCGCCGCGTTGCCGAAAAGCCCTAGTAGCTCTGCTACGAGGACTTTCCGGCGCCTTGCGATCGCACGCACCAGACGACGCCCACTGATCCGACCGGGGATATGACACAGGCTCTCAGCCCACCTCGGTGACCAGCACGGCCACCGACGGATGGTCGGGCAGGGCGGCGCCGACCGCCGCGCGGACCGCGAGCGCCACGTCCAGAGCGCGGTGCCCGCCGTCCGTAGCGAGCTCCACGCGCGCGTGGCGGCGCGGCAGCGCTGCCGCCTCCGGGCGCTCCTCGATGTGCACGGCCCGGCCGAGCACCCCGGTGAGCCCGGCCACCCCGGGCACCGAGAGGACGGCCTGCTCGACGCGTGCGGCGTCACCGTCGCGCGGCTCGCCCCCGCTCTCCCCGCCGTCCCCCTCCTCGTCACCGGAGTGCCCCGCGGGCGCGGGGTCACCCTGTGGGCGTACGCCGGCGTCCGCGCCCTCGTCGAGCAGAGCCGTCACCTCCAGATCCACCGCGTCGGCCCGCAGGCCGACCCGGTGCGCCGCGGTGGTCAGCGCGGCGCGCAGCCGGTCCGCCGCCGCGGGCAGCGGCTCGCCGGTCACGGCCGCGAAGTCCGCGGTGATCCGCAGCGGCCCCGGCGGCAGCGCGCTCGGCGGCGGCGGCACCGCAGGCTCCTGCGCGTGCTCCGGATCGGCGGGCGCGACGCGGAGCGTGCCGAGGCGCACACCGGTGACGTTGTCAGCCATCCGGCGCAACGCTGCGTCCACCGCCGATTCCGTCACCCACGCGCCGTCACCCGCGCCGCCCAGCGGCAGCACCCGCCCGAGCCCCAGCTGCCGGCGTACCGCCTGGGTCCAACCCTCTCCCGTCATGGCTCCAGCCTGCCCCATCCCGAGCGCGCGGGCGCGGGGCCGCGCTTACTGTGGGCGCAGAAGCAGCCTCATTCGACGGAGCAGTTCCCCCTGTCGAAAGGAACGGGACGGCGATGACCGAGAGCGGACAGCGCAAGGCGTCTCAGACGCTGGAGAAGAATTCCCTGGACGAGAGCGCGGCGAAGTCCGCGCCGGGCCGGAGCGGCGGCGGTGACCCCGCGAGCCGGGGCCGCACCACCATCGCGGACGGCGTCGTCGAGAAGATCGCGGGGCTCGCCGCACGCGATGTCGAGGGCGTGCACGCCATGGGCGGCGGCCTCGCACGGACCTTCGGGGCCGTGCGCGACCGGGTCCCCGGCGGCTCCAAGTCCGTGTCGCGCGGCGTGAAGGCCGAGGTCGGCGAGGTGCAGACCGCGCTCGACCTCGAGATCGTCGTCGAGTACGGCGTACCGATCGCGGACGTCGCACAGGACGTACGCGAGAACGTGATCGCGGCCGTCGAGCGCATGACCGGGCTCGAGGTCGTCGAGGTCAACATCGCGGTGAGCGATGTGAAACTGCCCGACGAGGACGACGACGAGTCCCAGGGACGCCTCCAGTAGGACGTCTCGCGAAGGAGCGCACGATGAGCATGGCCGTGATCGGCATGGTGGCCGGAATGGCTCTCGGATTCGCCGGATACTTCGGCGGATTCGGGGCGTTCCTGCTGGTGGCCGCCTTGGGCGCCATCGGCTTCGTGGCCGGCAAGTTCCTCGACGGGGACCTGGAGCCCGGCGACTTCTTCCGCAGCCGCGGCGACCGGCGGCGGTGAGCGGTGGCGGCACAGGTCGCGCCCGAGGAGCGCGGCGCGACCCGGATCGCCGACCGGGTCGTCGCGAAGATCGCCGCGCAGGCGGCCCGTGAGGCGGTGGACGCGGTTCCGCCGGACGGTACGCCGCCGCGCGCCACCGTCTCCGTCCGCCATGACGCGGCCCGCATCCGGGTCAGCCTCGAACTGGACTACCCCTGCGACATCGGCGGCCAGTGCGGCGCGGTGCGTCGCCATGTCGCCCAGCGGGTAAAGGCGTTGGCGGGGATGGACGTGCCCGAGGTGGCCGTCCAGGTGGAGCGGCTGCACTCGGCGCGGGTCCGCGCCGGGGCACAGGGGAGGACACGATGAGCGAACCCCAGGGGGGCGGCGCCACCCAGCCGCTGCCGGTCGTCGAACAGTCCGGGAGCGAGCCCGAGCAGTTCGGGAGCGAGCTCGACCAGTCGGCCTCCGCGTCCGCCTACCAGCCGCCGCCCACGCTCTCCGGCGACGAAGGCAGGGCCCGCCGCTTCTGGTCGGCCCGCCGGGTGCCCGCGGCCCTGCTCGCCCTGCTGGTCCTCGCGGGTTCCGGGCTGCTCCTGTACGACATCGTCGCCGTCAGGGCCGACCACCCGGCGATGCGGTGGCGGCGCGAACTGGCCCACCAGCTCGGGCACCGCCCCCTCGACGACACGGCCGTACTGGCCGGCGCCGCCGTGGCCGCCCTCATCGGGCTCTGGCTCCTCCTGCTGGCGGTGACGCCCGGTCAGCGCGCGGTCCTTCCGATGCGGCGTACGCACTCCGACGTGCGCGCGGGCCTGTACCGCGGCGCGGCAGCGACGGTGCTGCGCGACCGGGCGATGGACGTGCCGGGAGTGCAGTCCGTGCGGGTCCGCATGACGCGTTCCAAGGTGGATGTGCGCGCCGTCTCGCACTTCCGTGAACTCGACGACGTACGCGGCGACCTGGACACCACGCTGGCCGACGGCATCCACGAACTGGGCCTCGCGCGGGCCCCCGGGCTCTCGGTCCACGTGGCCCGGCCCGGCAGGAAGGGGTGAGCGCGATGCTGCGCACCGTCAACCGCGTCGTCCTCGCACTCGCCGGACTCGTGCTGCTCGTCCTCGGCGGCTCCGTGCTCGCCGTCGGCCTCGGCGCGCCCCCGCCCTCGTGGTGGATCCACGACGGCCGCCACGACGTGCTGCTGAGCACCGCCGACCGCACGCGCTGGCGGGACGAGGGCTGGTTCTGGCCCACCGTCATCGCCGTCCTCGCGGTCATCGTGCTGCTCGCCCTGTGGTGGCTCTCCGCACAGCTGCGCAGGCACCGCCTCGCCGAGGTCCTGGTGGAGACCGGGGACGGCGAGGGCGCGCTGCTGCGCGGGCGCGCCATGGAGAACGTGCTGGCCGGTGAGGCCGAGGCACTGGACGGCGTCCGGCGCGCGCAGGTCGCCCTGACCGGGCGGCGCGGCACGCCGAGGGCGCGCGCGGAGCTCGTGCTCGAACCCCACGCCACGCCGTCCGACGCGCTGCACCGGTTCTCCGCCGAGACCCTCGCGCACGCCCGCGACTCGGCGGGCCTCGCGAGCCTGCCGGCGACGGTGCGGCTGCGCGGCCTCAAGCACGGCGCCGAACGCGTGAGCTGACCGGCCCGCGCGAGACGGGGGCGGCCTCAGAAGCCGCTGCGCGACCCGCCGTCCACCGGCACCATGATGCCCGTCAGGTACGACGCCGCGGGCGAGAGCAGGAACGCCGCCGTGCGGCCGAACTCCTCCGGCATGCCATAGCGGCGCAGCGGGATGCCCGCCTCGTTGGCGGCGCGGGTGGCCTCCGGGTCGGGGGAGAGGCCGTCCAGCTGGCGCATGCGGTCGGTGGCGATGCGGCCGGGGAGTACGCCGATGACGCGGATGCCGCGCGGGCCGAGCTCGTCGGCGAGCGACTTGGCGAACCCGGCGAGTCCCGGCCGCAGTCCGTTCGAGATCGTCAGGCCCGCGATCGGCTCGTACACCGAACCGGAGAGGACGAAGCCGATGACGCCGCCCTCGCCGAGCTCGGCGGCGGCGGCGCGGGCGAGCCGCACGGCGCCGAGGAAGACCGAATCGAACGCCGCCTGCCACTGCTCGTCGGTGTTGTCCGCGACGAAGCCGGGGGCGGGGCCGCCGACGCTGATCAGCACGCCGTCGAAGCCGCCGAAGTGCTCGCGCGCCGTGGCGATCAGCGCGTCCGCGGCGCCCGGGTCCGCGTTGTCGGCGGCGACGCCCGCGGCGCGCGGGCCGAGCTCGGCGGCCGCCTCGGTGACGGTCTTCTCGTCGCGGCCCGTCACCACGACCTTCGCGCCGTCGGCGACCAGCGCGCGGGCGGTGGCGTTGCCGAGGCCCCGGGTGGCGCCGGTGACTACGTACACACGGTCCTTCAGTCCCAAATCCATGGCCCTATCCTCCCGCGCCCTCCCCGAACAGCGCGAGGGCGGTGTTCACGAGGCCGATGTGGCTGAACGCCTGCGGGAAGTTGCCCAGCTGCCGGCCGGCCGCGGGGTCGTACTCCTCCGCGAGCAGCCCCACGTCGTTGCGGAGGAGCAGGAGCTTCTCGAACAGCTCGCGCGCCTCCTTCGTGCGGCCCGTCATGTGCAGGGCGTCCGCCAGCCAGAACGAGCAGACGAGGAAGACGCCCTCCTCGCCCGGCAGCCCGTCGATGACCGTCTGGTCCGCGGTGTAGCGGCGCAGGAATCCGTTGTGGCCGAGCTCGGCGCGGACCGCGTCGATGGTGCCGATGACGCGCGGGTCGTCGGGCGGCAGGAAGCCCACGCGCGGGATGAGGAGAGTCGAGGCGTCCAGCTCCGCGGAGCCGTAGAACTGCGTGAAGGTGTTGCGGGCCGCGTCGTAGCCGCGCTCGCAGACCTCGCGGTGCACCTCGTCCCGCAGCTCGCGCCAGCGCTCGACGTCACCGCGCAGCTTCGGGTTCTCCTCCAGGGCGCGCACCGTGCGGTCGGCGGCGACCCACACCATGACCTTGGAGTACACGAAGTGGCGGCGCGGCCCGCGCACCTCCCACAGGCCCTGGTCCGGCTCCCGCCACTTCTCGTACAGGAATTCGAGCAGGGCGAGCTGGAGGTTCCAGGCGTGCGGGGGTGTGGGCAGGCCCGAACGGTCGGCGAGGGCGAGGGAGTCGACCACCTCGCCGTACACGTCGAGCTGCAGCTGTTTGACGGCCTCGTTGCCGATGCGCACCGGGGCCGATTCCGCGTAGCCGGGCAGCCAGGGGATCTCGTACTCGGGCAGGCGCTGCTCACCCGCGAGGCCGTAGACGATCTGCAGGGCGGCCGGGTCGCCCGCGACGGCGCGCAGCAGCCAGTTGCGCCAGGCCTCGGCCTCCTCGGAGTAGCCGGCCGCGAGCAGCGCGCCCAGGGTGAGGGTGGAGTCGCGCAGCCAGCAGAAGCGGTAGTCCCAGTTGCGGACGCCGCCGGGCTCCTCGGGGAGCGAGGTGGTGGGGGCGGCCACGATGCCGCCGGTGGGGGCGTAGGTGAGGGCCTTGAGGGTGATGAGGGAGCGGACGACGGCGTCGCGGTGCGGTCCTTCGTAGTGGCAGCGGTCCGCCCAGGCCCGCCAGTCCGCCAGGCTGTCGCGGAGCGCGCCGTACGGGTCGACGAGCGGCGGGCGCGGCTCGTGCGAGGGGTGCCAGGTGAGGACGAACGCGACCTGCTCGCCCTCCTCGACGGTGAACTCCGAGTGGGTGCCGAACTGATGCCCCCAGGTGTGCACCGCGGGCTCGCTGCGCAGCCACACCGAGTCGGGGCCCGCCACGGCGATGCGGTGGCCGTCCCTTTTGCGCATCCACGGCACGACCGAGCCGTAGTCGAAGCGCAGGCGCAGGGTGCTGCGTACGGTGACGGTGCCCTTGAGGCCCTCGACGATGCGTACGACATCGGGGGCGCGGTCGCGCTGCGGCATGAAGTCGGTGACCCGGACGGATCCGTCCGCCGTCTCCCACTCCGAGTCGAGGACGAGGGAGTCGGGCCGGTAGGCGCGGCGGGTGCAGGGGCCCGCGCCCTTCGGGGCGATGCGCCAGTGGCCGTTCTCCTCGTCGCCGAGCAGCGCGGCGAAGCAGGCGGCCGAGTCGAATCGGGGCAGGCAGAGCCAGTCCAGGGAGCCGTCCCTGCCGATCAGGGCGGCGGTCTGGTGGTCGCCGATGAGCGCGTAGTCCTCGATGGGGTGATGCACGGGGAACGGCTTCCCGCGAAGGGGCCCGGCCAATCCGGAGCCCCGGAGCCGTGTGATCAGGCGGTGGCGGGGACGGTCTCCTCGGCGGGCGACTCGGCGGCGGCCGCGCGGTCGCGCCGCTCCCTGCGGACCAGGACGACCCAGCCGACCGGGACGCCCGCGGCGAAGAGCCACCACTGGACCGCGTACGCCATGTGCGGGCCGATGCCGCTGTGGTCGGGTTCGCCGATCAGTTCGGGGGAGCCGCCGGGCGACTCGGGCGAGGTCTGCTCGACGTAGCCGCCGAGGACCTGCTTGCCGAGGCTGGCGGCCTGCTGCCCGCTGCTGATCAGCATGATCTGACGGTCCGGCAGGCCGCGGACGTTCTTGATGCCGCTGGCCGCGGAGGTCTCGTCGGCCTTCAGGCGGCCGGTGATGGTGACCTCGCCCCTGGGGGCGGCGGGGATCTTCGGGAAGGCGGTCTGCGGGCCGTCGGCGGGGATCCAGCCGCGGTTGACGAGCAGGACCTTGCCGTCGTCCAGGACGAAGGGGGTCAGGACGTGGAAGCCGACCTCGTCGTCGGAGTTGGTGCGACGGCGCACGACGACCTCGTGCTTCGTGTCGTACGTCCCCTTGGCGCTCACCCGGCGGTACAGGTCCGCCTTGGGCACCTCGTGGCCGGGCGATGTGATCCTCTCGGCGGGGACCGGGTCGGCGGCCAGTGCCTCGGTGACCCGCTGGTTCTGCGCGACACGGTGCTCATGGCGGTGCAGCTGCCAGAAACCCAGCTCGACCATCACGGGGATGAGAACGAGGGCGATGAGGGTGAGGATCACCCACTGCCGGGACAACAGGAAGCGGTACACCCCACGAAGGTACCTCTCGGGTCGTGGGGTGCCGGGCGGCGGGGTCCGGTCAGACGCTGTCGACGATGCCCACCCGCCCCTCCGCGCGCGAGCAGTGGGCGCCGCAGTACCAGTGGCCCTCCACCTCGACGCCCTGACCGATGATGCGGCACCGGCAGTGCTCGCAGATGGGCGCCATGCGGTGGATGGCGCAGGAGAAGCAGTCGAAGACGTGCACCGCACCCTGCGCGTGCACTTCAAAGGACATCCCGTAGTCGTTTCCGCAGACCTCGCAACGTGCCATGCGCCACAGGGTGGGACGCCGAGGCGGTGCGGGGCGAGCGGTCGGCGGGCGAGTCGTGCGGCAATCACCCGTCTGACGCCCGCGGGGGTGCAAAGACAGGCGCTTACGGCTCCGTGGCGGACGTCACGTCCTGGAGGAGCTGCCCGAAGGCCGCCTCGTCGATCACCGGCGTGCCGAACGAGCGCGCCTTGACGGTCTTGGACGTACCGGACTCCGGGTCATTGGTGACGAGCAGGCTCGTGAGGCGGGACACACTCGTCGCGATGTGCAGCCCGGCCTCCACCGCCCGGTCCTCCAGGAGTTCGCGCTCGACGGAGGTGTCCCCGGAGAACGCGACCCGCATGCCCTGCTTGAGCGGTTTGCCCGGTTCGTAACGCCCCGGGTTCGGGTACGGGCACGGCGGCCGCTTGCGCGAGGGGCGCCAACTCCCGGGGCGGTACGAGGAGACGGGCGCAGGACCCGTCGACTGGCGCACGATCCGGGGCGCGCCGTCGGACCACTCGGTGAGCGGCCTGCACTCCAGGAGCGGCAGGCGGACATTGCCGCCGGCCGCCGCATGGAGGCTCGGCCGGAACGCCTCGGCGAGCACGCGCGCGTCGTCCAGGGCGTTGTGCGCGTGCCGCTGTTCGACGCCGAAGTGCGCGGCCAGGGACTCCAGCTTGTGGTTGGGCAGCGGGAGGGCCAGCTCCTTGGAGAGCGCGATGGTGCACAGCCGCTGGCGCACGGGGGCGGTGCGCTCCGCGCGCGCGTACTCCCTGGCGATCATCGACCAGTCGAAGACGGCGTTGTGCGCGACGAGAACCCGGCCGTCGAGGCGTCCCGCGAACTCCTCGGCGATGTCCCCGAAGAGGGGCGCGTCCGCGAGCATGGCAGTCGTGAGGCCGTGGATCCAGACGGGCCCCGGATCGCGCTGGGGGTTGACCAGCGTGTACCAGTGGTCCTCGATCTCGCCCCTGGCGTCCACGCGGTAGACGGCGGCCGACACTATGCGGTCGTCGCGGGCCAGGCCGGTGGTCTCCACGTCGACGACCGCGTACCCCGTTGGGTACGCGGCCGGCCAGGGGGCTGCGGACGCTGCGGTCGTGCGGTCTTCGAGCATGGTCCATGAGGATACGGGCCGCGACTGACAGTCAGGTCCCCGGTCCGAGCAGTCCGGCCACCAGAGCCCTGACGGAGACGCGGAACACCGCCTCCGGATCGAGGGGTGCGGCCAGCGCGCGGGCGAGCGCGCCGTCGTCCTCCGCGGTCCGTGCCGTCCACAGCTCCTCCTCGCCGGGGTGCTGCTCAGGGGCGCGTTCGCGGTTGCGCTCGACCAGGACGTGGCCGACGACGTGGAACTGGACGGCGCGCACGGCCTCGGCCGCGCGGACGCCGCGCAGCCCCGCCCCGTGCACCTCGTGCACGAGGGTCCGCTGGGCGGGCAGGAACATCCGTTCCGTCAGGCCCCGTTCGTGGACCATCGCCACGAGGTGCGGGTGGTCGAGGAGCCGGCGGCGCAGGGCGCGGGCCACGGAGGCGACGCGCTGCGCGGGGGTGCGGCCGGTGGCGCGGATCTCGCCGAGGTCGGCGAGGGTGCGCTCGACAAGGGCGTCCAGGAGCGACTCACGGTTGCCGACGTGCCAGTAGATCGAGGTGACGGCGGTGCCGAGCTCGGCGGCGAGCGCCCGCATCGTCAGGGCCCGCGGGCCGTGCCGCTTGACGAGACGCGCGGCGGTGTCCAGGACCTGCTCCCGGTCCAGCGGCGCGCGGGGATCGTCGCGCTGTGTCTCTTTACCCTTCACGACGACTGTTGTAACTGTGTTACAGAACCGCCGCAAGTCCCGGCCGCGGAGCCGATTCCGCGCTGACGAAGGGTGGTACGACATGACACGTGTGCGCTACGGAGCGCGCGACGAGGCGGAGATCGCCGCCGCGCGCACCGCGAGTTCCAGGCTCCCCGACATCTGGTCGACGGGGGTGGTGGCCGTCTGGGAGAGCGACCCGGACGCGGTCGCGGCCGTCCTGCCGCCGCCGCTGAAACCCACCGGGCGCCCCCTGGTGCGGGCCAACATCAGCAAGGTCGACCTGCCCGGCTACCCGCTGGGCGCGGGCTCGGTCGCCGTCGCCGCCGCGCACGGGGACGTGGAGGGCTGGTATCCGCTGGTGATGCCGATGACCCACGAGCGGGCCCTGATCGGCGGGCGCGAGGTCTTCGGGGAGCCGAAGAAGCTCGGCGAGGTGGAGGTCGAGCGCGACGGCCTCGTGGTGCGGGCGAGCCTCGCCCGGCACGGCATCGCGTTCGTGGAGGTGCGCGGCGCGGTCAGCGGCGCCCTGCCACTGCCGGAGCCGGTCCGGAAGACCGACTTCTACTTCAAGTTCCTGCCCGCGGTGGACGGTTCGGGCTTCGACGCGGACCCGGTGCTCGTGCACTGCGTACGCAACGAGAAGGTCCGCAAACTGGAGGCCGTCACCGGCGACGTCGTGCTGCGCGAGTCGATGTACGACCCGGTGGCCGACCTCCCGGTGCGCTCGGTCGTCGAGATCACCATCGGCGAGAAGACCACCGACCAGCAGGGCAGGGTCGTCGAGCGGGTCAGCGCGGAGGCCCTGCTGCCCTACATCCACCAGCGTTACGACGACCCCGCACAGATCTTCGACGGACCGCCCGAGGGGAGCGCCTGAGATGGAGCTGCGGGAAGGGCAGGTCGCCGTCGTCACCGGGGCGGCGAGCGGCATCGGCCTCGCCATGGCCCGGAGGTTCGCGGCGGACGGCCTGAAGGTGGTGCTCGCCGACGTCGAGGAGGGCGCCCTGGAGAAGGCCGCCGCGTCCCTGCGGGAGGACGGCGCGACGGTGCACGCGCGCGTGGTCGACGTCGGGGTGCGCGAACAGGTGCTCGCCCTCGCCGACGAGGCGTACGACAAGTTCGGCGCCGTCCACGTGCTGTGCAACAACGCGGGCGTCGGCTCGGGCGCCGAGGGCCGCATGTGGGAGCACGAGCCGAACGACTGGAAGTGGGCCTTCGAGGTCAACGTCTGGGGCGTCTTCCACGGCATCCAGGCCTTCGTGCCCCGGATGATCGCGGGCGGCGAGCCGGGCCACGTCGTCAACACCTCGTCCGGCGACGGCGGCATCGCACCGCTGCCCACCGCCTCCGTGTACGCGGTCACCAAGGCCGCCGTGGTGACGATGACCGAGTCGCTCTACGCCCATCTGAAGGCGGAGCACGCGCGCGTGGGCGCCTCCGTGCTCTTCCCCGGACCCCACATGCTCCGCACCGGCCTGTGGGAGTCGCACCGCAACCGGCCGGGACGCTACGCCAAGTCGCGCCCCCGCAAGGCCCCTTACCGCAGCCTCGGCCAGTGGGAGGCCGCGATGAGGGAGGCGGGTCAGGAGGTGGAGTTCACGCCCGTCGAGCAGGTCGCGGACTTCGTGGCCGAGGGCATCGCGGCCGGCCGCTTCTGGCTGCTGCCGGCCGGCGAGCACAGCGACCGGCAGATCAGGGCGAGGGCGCAGTCGATGCTCGACCGGTCCGACCCGGCGTACCTGGAAAGCTTCATCCTGGACTGAGGGATTCGTCCGGGACCGACTGAGGGACGTGTGATGACGGCTCAGCAGAACGACCCGTACCTGATCATCTCCTCCGACTGCCACGCCGGACTCCCCACCGAGGAGTACCGGCCCTACCTGGAGCGCCGGTTCCACCGCGACTTCGACGCCTTCCTCGGCGAGCGCGACGCCCGCCGCGATGAGGCGACCCGGCTCGGCATCCGCAACGACGCCTTCGCCGCCAAGTGGTTCCAGGACAACGAAGAGGGCCTGCGCGGCGGCTGGGACACCGCGCAGCGCCTCAAGGAGCTGGACGGCGACGGCGTGGCCGCCGAGGTCGTCTTCCCCGACGCGGACGCCGTCGACAGCCGGACGGCCGCCCCCTTCGGAGTGGGCCTCGGCCTCTCCGGCGACCAGGACCCCGAGCTCGGCATGGCGGGCGCGCAGGCGCACAACCGCTGGCTGGCCGACTTCGTCTCCGAGCACCCCGAACGGCACTGCGGCGTCGCCCTGCTGCCCATCACCGGTGAGACCGACCGCGTCGTCGCCGAGGTGCGCCGCGCCAAGGAGTCGGGGCTCGGCGCACTGATGATCCCCTCCATGTGGGTCGACAAGGCGCCCTACCACGACCGGCGTTACGACCCCGTGTGGGCCGCCGCGGCCGAGTGCGCGATGCCCGTGGTCACCCACTCCGGTGCGGCGCCCCGCCAGGAGTACGGCGACCACCTCGGGATCTACGTCAGCGAAGTGACGTGGTGGCCCGCGCGGCCGCTGTGGTTCATGCTCTGGTCCGGCGTCTTCGAGCGCCATCCGGGGCTCAGGTTCGGTGTCGCGGAGTCCGGTTGCTGGTGGCTGCCGAACCTCCTGTGGTTCATGGACCGCCTCTACCTGGGCGCGCACGGCGGCAAGAAGCTCTCCCCGTTCGCGGAGCTGAAGCGCCCGCCGCACGAGTACCTGGACCGGCAGCTCTTCGTCTGTGCCACCAACACCAAGCGCCGCGAGCTCGCCCAGCGCTACGAGATCGGCGTCGACAACGTCCTCTGGGGCAGCGACTTCCCGCACCCCGAGGGCACCTGGCCCGACACGCGCGCGTGGCTGCGGAAGACCTTCCACGACATCCCCGTCGCGGAGAGCCGCCGCATGCTCGGCCTCGCCGCCGCCGAGGTCTTCGGCTTCGACACGGAGAAGCTCGCACCGCTGGCCCGCCGCATCGGCCCGACCCCGGCCGAGCTGGGCCAGGACGTCGACCAGCGGGCCGTGGAGGCCTCCTGGGCGCGCTCGCGCGAGGTGGGCCGCCACTGGCTGACCGACCACGACTTCCCGGTACTGGGGGCGGACGCATGAACGCACCACGTACGACCGAGGACCGCTACACCGTCATCTCCGCCGACTGCCACGCGGGCGCCGACCTCCTCGACTACCGGCCGTACCTGGAATCGCGCCACCACGACGCGTTCGACGCGTGGGCGGCCACCTACGTCAACCCGTACGAGGACCTGCTCGCCGACACCGCCGACCGCAACTGGAACTCGGACCGCCGCGTCGCCGAACTCGAGGCGGACGGCATCGTCGCCGAGGTCGTCTTCCCCAACACCATCCCGCCGTTCTTCCCCTCGGCGTCCCTGATGGCCCCGGCGCCGACCCGCGAGGAGTTCGAGCAGCGCTGGGCGGGCCTGCGCGCCCACAACCGCTGGCTCGCGGAGTTCTGCGCCGCCGCCCCTGGCCGCAGGGCGGGCGTCTTCCAGATCCTCCTGAACGACGTCGACCGGGCCGTCGAGGAGATCCACCGGTCGGTGGAGGCGGGCCTGACGGGCGGCCTCATGCTGCCCGGCACCCCGCCGGGCTCCGGCCTGCCCGAGCTGTACTCCGCCGCGTACGACCCGATCTGGGCGGCCTGCGCCGAGCTGGGCGTGCCGGTCAACCACCACGCGGGCTCCGCCTCACCGCCGCTCGGCGAGGAGCCGGCCGCGCGCGCGGTGTTCATGGTCGAGACGACGTGGTTCTCGCACCGGGCCCTGTGGCACCTGGTCTTCGGCGGGGCCTTCCGCCGCCACCCGCGGCTCAGGCTCGTCCTCACCGAACAGGGCTCGGGGTGGATCCCCGGCGTGCTCGACATGCTGGACTACTACCACGGACGGCTCGTCGCGGCGGCGCGCAGGACCGGCACCCCGGACACGGCCGAGGCCAAGTTCGGCACGGGCCTAGCCGACGCGATGGGCAAGGGCCCCTCCGAGGTGTGGCGCGAGAACTGCTTCGTCGGCGCCAGCTTCATGCGTCCCCACGAAGCGGCCCTGCGCGAGCGGATCGGCCTCGACAAGATCATGTGGGGCAGCGACTACCCGCACGACGAGGGCACGTACCCCTACTCGCGCGAAGGCCTGCGCATCTCCTACGCCGGCCTCCCCAGGGAGGAGATCGCGGCCATGGTCGGCGGCAACGCGGCCCGCGTCTACGGCTTCGACCTGGAGCGGCTCGACCGTATCGCCGCGCGCGTGGGACCCACGGTCCGGGAACTCGACGAGCCCCTCAAGGAACCACCCGCCGACGCGACGAGCCCGGTGTTCGCGCCGGGGGCGTCGGTACGGGTCTGGTGAGGGCGTAGCGGCTCGGGGCGGCACCGCGGAGACGGGGTGCCGCCCCGGCCCCGAATTCCCGGGCCCGGCCCGCGGTTTGAAGCCGGGCCTTTGGTGAGGATCACCAACAACCGCTCCCGTACCGCCGGTAATACTTGTCGGTAACAACCTCTAGTCGTGGACGAATAGCCGTTCTACCGTGCACGCATGTCCCCGAACCTGCCCGATGTCGTGCTGTGGTCCATCCCCGCCTTCGTGCTGCTCACCGTCGTCGAGATCGTGAGCCACCGGATCCATCCCGACGACGACGCCGCGGGGTACGACACCAAGGACGCCGCCACCAGTATCGGCATGGGGCTCGGCAGCCTCGTCTTCGACTTCCTGTGGAAGATCCCGATCGTCGCGATCTACACCCTGGTCTACGAGCTGACCCCGCTGCGCGTGCCCGTCCTGTGGTGGACCGTCCCGCTGATGCTCCTCGCCCAGGACTTCTTCTACTACTGGTCGCACCGGGGCCACCACGTCATCCGCATCCTGTGGGCCTGCCACGTCGTGCACCACTCCAGCCGCAAGTTCAACCTCACGACGGCCCTGCGCCAACCCTGGACGAGCCTCACGGTGTGGCCGTTCTACCTGCCGCTCATCGCCTGCGGCGTCCATCCGGCGGCCCTCGCGTTCTGCTCGTCGGCCAACCTGGTCTACCAGTTCTGGATCCACACCGAACGCATCGGGAAGCTGCCCCGCCCCTTCGAGTACGTCTTCAACACGCCCTCGCACCACCGCGTGCACCACGCCTCCCAGGGCGGCTACCTGGACCGCAACTTCGGCGGCATCCTGATCGTCTGGGACCGCGTGTTCGGCTCCTGGGTCGCCGAGACCGACCGTCCCGTGTACGGCCTGACGAAGAACATCGACACGTACAACCCGCTGCGCGTCGCCACCCACGAGTACGTGGCCATCGCCAAGGACCTCAAGCGGGCCGCCAGTTGGCGCGAGCGGGCCGGGCGGGTCTTCGGCGGCCCCGGCTGGCAGCCGAGGACCCCGCAGGCACCCGCGGCCCCGCAGGCGCCCCCGGCGGCCGTGCCCGCCCCCGACGTGACGGTCCCGGAACGGGCGGCGTGACGCGCCCGCCGGCGCCGCGGCTCCTCCTCGGCGCCTTCGGCGTCGCCGCGGCCGGTGACCTCCTCGCCCTCCTCGCGGACTCCGGCCCCGGCCACGCCGCCCTCAAACCGCTGCTCATGCCGCTCCTCGCCGCGTACGCCGCCGCGCTCGGCGGTCCCCGGCCGCTCGTCGCGGCGCTCGTCTTCGGCTGGGGCGGCGACACCCTCCTGCTCTTCGACGCCGAGCCGGCCTTCCTCGCCGGGATGGGGTCCTTCGCCGCAGGACACGTCTGCTACCTCGTGCTGTTCAAGCGGTACGGCGACACCCGGAGGTACGCACCCGGCGGCGGATCGCCGCGCGCCCGCGGGGCGGCGCTCGTCACCGCGTACGCCCTCGCGCTCGTCGCCGTCGTGACACTGCTCCGGCCCGATCTGCCGGCCGGGATGCGGGGCCCGGTCGCGGGCTACAGCCTGCTGCTCACCGCCATGGCCCTCGGCGCGACCACGCTCGGCGTCACGGCCGCCGCCGGAGGGGCGCTGTTCCTGCTCTCGGACACTCTCATCGCGACCGGCGTCGCCGAGTGGCCACAGCTGCCCCGGCCAGACTTCGCCATCATGATCACGTACCTCGCGGCGCAGTACCTGCTGACCGCGGCGGTGCTCCGGACCGGCGCCGAGCCGGAACCGCGCCCGGTGCACCTCACCAGCGGATCGGCACCGGCACCGCGGTGAGCAGCGCCGAGAGCACCACGACGACGCCCAGCGCGAGCACCTCCCCGCGCGCGGGAACGTACGCCGAGAGGCGGTCCTCCGTGCGGCGCAACCGGCGGCGGGCCAGCAGCGCGAGCGCCGCGACGACGGCGACGAGCAGCAGCTTGGCGAGCAGGGTGCGGCCGTACGCGGTCTCCGTGAGCTGGTCGGTCACCGTGCCCGGCGGCATCCGGCGCAGCGTGCTGCACACCCCGGTCGCGGTGATCGCGGCGAGCAGGACGGCGGCCACGCGCGCGTAGAGCCCCAGTACCGCGACGGCCTCCCGCGGAGCGGACGTCCGCCACCGCCGCAGCAGGCGCAGGACGTACAGCAGTCCGCCCGCCCACAGGGCGCCGCAGGACAGGTGCACCAGGGTGAGGCCGCTGCCGACGAGCGGGGCGTCCTCCACGGGAGGGTGGGCCCGCAGCGCCTCCGCGACGACGACCGCGGCCAGCGGGAGTGCGGCGCCCGACGGGCGCCGGGTGCGTGCGCAGAGCGCCGCCACGAGGAAGGCGTTGACCTCCAGGAGGGCGAGCCTGCCGTCCCTGGTGTCGTAGAGCCGGCCGATGTCCAGGTCGGAGAGGCCCTGCGGCACGAGATTGCCGTTGGCCACGATGGCCGCGAGCCCGAGCGCCGCCGCGCACCCCGCCCACGCCGTGTACGCGCCCCAGCCGCGCGGTGCCCGGTGCAGCGGCGCCCCCGGGACCCGGCGGGCGAGGCGACCGGCGAAGACCTCGCCCAACTGCACGCAGAGGGCGGCGAACACGACCGTCCGCAGGAACGTGATCACGGCGGTGCCGGGGGCCTCGGCCTCGCCCGTACCGCGCAGCGCCACCGAGGGGCCGAGCAGCGGGACGAGCGCGGCGACGGCCACGAGGACGAGCACGGCGACGGCGCCACCGGGGGAGGGGCGGCGGCGCGGGGCGCGGTGCGGGACGGGGGCGGCGGCCGGTATGCCGCTTGTGGCGTCGCCTCCCGGCTCGACGGACGGACGAATGGAGCTCACGACGAAATCCTCACCAGGGCGTCCCCGACGGGCAAGTTCTGAGGGACAACTGGTGCAATACCGTTTCGAACGGGTGTAATGGTTCGGGCAGCGGCGGGCCGCTAGGCCGAGTGCGCGGTTTCCCCGGACGCGGAGGCCGCCGACCACCACAGCCTGATCGACTTCTCCGGGTCCGACGGCCGCAGCTCCCACCCCTGCGCGGCCGCGGCCCGTACGACGTAGTCGCCGCCGACACCGCGGTAGGCGCGCCGCGGGATCTCGCACTCGGCGGGCGGCAGCGGCTTCTTGGGCTTGCGCGGGGCCGAGGCCCTGGCGGTCCACCGGGCGAGGAGCTTGTCGACCTCGGCGCGGTAGTGGCCTGCGTCCCCCTCGTACCGCATCTCGGACCAGAGCACGCACCACCGGGGAAGCGTGGTGATCCGGCCGAACGCGCGGTCCATGAACCGCTCGAACCCCTTCTCGTACGAGCTGCTCACCGCGGCGACGACCTCGGTGAGCAGCCCGAAGGCGAGGGTGGCGCAGAAGACCGCGATCCCGAACACGATCCAGAACGGCAGGAACAGCACGGTCGCGACGAACCGCGCCACCAGCTGCCACCGGGGGCGGACGGGCCACGCGGCCCAGGCCTGTGCGCTCGATGCGACGAACTGCTCGTCCCTGTACTCGTACATGGTTCGACATCCTCTCCCGCGCCGCTCGCGAAGGGCCGGGCGGCCCCTCGACCGCCCGGCCCCGACCACCGCGAGGCGGCTCTACTTGCGCACGGCGTCCAGCGCGTCGGCCATGCCCACGCCGTAGAAGCCGTTCTTGTTGCGGCCGCCCTCGCAGACCGCGTCGACCTTGCCGTCACCGTCGAAGTCGTACGGGTCGGTGCACGCCATCCGGTCCGCCTGGCGGTACATGAGCTCCTTCACCCGCGCCGCCGAGGCGTGCGGGTGCGTCGACTTGACCAGCGCGGCGAGACCCGCGACGTGCGGGGACGCCATCGACGTACCGGCCTTGTAGCCGAACTTGCCGCCCGGCAGCGTCGACAGGATCCGGCCGTCCACGGCCGGCGGCGCCGGCGTCTGGTACTTGGTGGAGTCGCCGCCCGGCGCCGCGATGTCGATGACGCCCTTGCCGTAGTTCGAGTACGAGGACTTGATGCCCTTCGCACCCGTGGCCGAGACGGTCACGACGCCCGGCAGCTGCGACGGGATGTCGAAGCAGTCCTTGGTCCTGACGGTCCGCGGCACCGGGGTGGTGTCATCGGGGCTCGAGTCGTCGAGGATTTCGTCCTGGGCGAGGTCGGTCTTCGCGTTGCCCGCGGCCGCGACGTTCACCGCGCCCTTGCGCTCGGCGTACTTGGACGCCCTGCCGACCGCGTCGACCAGTGCCTTCTGGTCGTCGTCCGTCGTGCAGTTGAACAGCCACGGGTCGGTGTAGTAGCTGCTGTTGGTGACGTCGACGCCGTGGTCGGCCGCCCACACGAAGCCGCAGACCACGGCCTCCGTGTAGTACATGCCGGTCGCGGGCTCGGCCACCTTCAGGCTCGCCACCTTCACGCCGGGCGCGACGCCCGTGATCCCGGTGCCGTTCTTGGCGGCGGCGATGGTGCCCGCCACGTGCATGCCGTGGTCGCTCTCGCCGGCCACCGGCCGCCAGGCGTCGCCCTTCTGGACGGGTATGCCGCCCAGGCAGCTCGCCGAGGCCTCGCGGTCGAAGTTCGGCGCGATGTCGGGGTGCGTGTCGTCGACACCGGAGTCGAGGACGCCGACCGTGACCCTGCGGCTGCCGAGCGAGATCTCGTGCGCCTTGTCCGCCTTCATGGCGGGCAGGTCCCACTGCAGGGGCTCCAGCTCGTCCTGGCCCGCCGACGCCTTGCCCGCCGCGGCCTTCGCCTCGGCCGCGGTCAGCGGACGCTCCGACTCCAGGGCGTCGTCGGCCTGCGCCGAGAGCGGCGCGGTGCGGGTGGCGCCCGCCGAGTCGACGCCCTTCACCCGGCGGATCGTCTTCGCGAAGTCCGCGTTCGCCGAGTGGACGACGATGACACCGATCTTGTCGTACGCGATGACGACGTCGCCGCCCGCCTTGGCGATGGCCTTCTTGACGCGCGCCGAAGTGCCCTTGCCGGGCCGGACGTTCACGACGTAGCTCATCGACGCGGCGTCCGAGGCGGACGCGGACGCGGAGGCGGGGGCGTCCGGGATCGCGGCCGGGCGCGCCGACGCAGTCCCCGGCAGGAACGCGAGGGCCGAGACCACCGCGACGCCGAGCGGCAGGGCGAGCGCGCGGCGCGAGCGCGGGGAGGCGGTGGTACGGGTGGTGTGGGACCTGGTCACGAGCTGTCTCCCCTTCACTTCTTCTTCACGGCGTCGAGCGCGTCGACGAGACCGCTGCCGTAGAAGCCGTTCTTGTGCTTGCCGCCGGTCTCGCAGACCGCGTCGATGTCACCGTCGCCGTCGGGGTCGTACGCGGTCGGGCACTCCAGCCGGTCGGCCTGCTTCTTCAGGAGCCGCTGCAGCTCGGCCGGGCCCGCCTTGGGGTGGGTGGACTTGATGAGCGCGGCGACGCCTGCGGCGTGCGGCGAGGCCATCGACGTGCCCTGCAGCCAGCCGTACTGGCCGCCCGGCATGGTGGACAGGATGCGGCCGTTCTTGGAGGGGGTGTCGGCCGGGATCTGGAACTTGTCGCCGCCCGGGGCCGTGACGTCGATGACGCCCTTGCCGTAGCTGGAGTAGATCGACTTCAGGTTCCGCACACCGGTCGCGCTGACGGTGACGACGCCGGGCAGCTGGGTCGGCACGTCGAGGCATTCGTGCGGGTCGATGGTGCGGGAGACCGGGGTGGAGTCGTTCGGGCTTGAGGTGTCGACGATCGCGTCCGAGTCCAGGTCATGGTTGGAGTTGCCCGCGGAGGCCAGGCTGAGCGTGCCCTTCTTCTGGGCGTACAGCTGGGCGCGGTTGACCGCGTCGAGGATCGCCTTCTGGTCCGGGTCGTCCTTGCAGTTGTACAGCCACGGGTCCACGTAGTAGCTGTTGTTGGTGATCTCGACGCTGTGCTCGGCGGCGAACACGAAGGCGCAGACCACGTTCTCCGGGTAGAACAGCTCGTTGACCGGGTCGGCGACCTTGATGCCCGCGATCCTCACGCCGGGCGCCACGCCCGCGACGCCGACGCCGTTGCGCGCGGCGGCGATCTCACCGGCCACGTGCGTGCCGTGGTAGTGGTCGGGCTTCGTCGGGCGCCAGGCCCCGGCGGAGGTGTCCGCCTTGCCGCCGGCGCAGTTCGCCGACTGCGACGGCGAGAAGTTCGGGGCGAGGTCCGGGTGGGTGTCGTCGACGCCGGTGTCGATCACGGCGACCGTGACGTTCCTGCTGCCCGGGTTGATCTTCGCGGCCTTGTCGGCGCCGATCGCCCGCAGGTCCCACTGATCGGCTTCCATCGGCTCGTCGCCCGGGGCGGCGTGCCGCTTCAGGGACTTGGCCTCGGCCTCGGTGAGGAGCTCGGCCCGGCCGTCCTCGGTGGTGCCCGCCGCCTTCAGCGGGGAGGTGTGGGTAGCGCCCGCGGACTGAACGCCGCGGACGCCGCGTATCCGCTCGCCGAACTGCGGGTCCGCCGAGTGCACGACGATGACGCCGATCTTGTCGTGCGTGACGACGACGGAGCCGCCGGCCCGCGCTATCGCCTTCTCGACGTACGCGATCGTCTTGCGGTCCGTACGGGTGTTGACGACGTACGCGAAGGCGGGGGCGTCCTTCGCGGACCGCGCCGACACCGGGGCGGGGGAGCCGTCCGGGGCCGCGGTGGCGGAGCCGGGCATGAAGCCGACCGAGGCGGCGAGGGCGAGGCCGAGCGGCACGGTGAGTGCCGTACGGCGTCTGGAACGCAGATGAGCCATGGGATCTCCACATCATCCGGAGACGAGAACCGCACACGGAATTGCATACGGAACTGCCCGAACACGACTGGTGCTCGGGCAGGTACATGACGGGTGGTTCAGGGTGAAGCTAACCCGGAAAGTCCCAGGCCATCAATGAGTTGCCGAAGAAATCGGGGAGTTCGGCCACGTCGCGCGGCGCGCGGGGACGTTGAGCAGGGGACGGAAGCAACATCAACCCCCTGTCGGATCACGTCCCGTGGCCTTAGCATCGCCATCCGTGGCCCACGTGATCCGCGTCACTCCCGGATGCGAGGCCTGCGACCCCATGGAACAACTGTCCGTCCCCACCCCACCCGCACCACGAGGAGACTCCGTGGCCACCGACGCACCGCCCCCTTCGAAGGGTGGCGCAGGAAAAGACCCCGCTCCCCACGCGCCCTCCACGGAGGAGTTCATCGAGGTGCAGGAGGGCGCGGAATTCGGTGAACTGCGCCGCTCGCACCGCTCGTTCGCCTTCCCGCTCACCGTCGCCTTCATCGCCTGGTACCTCGGGTACGTCCTGCTCTCCAACTACGCGGGCGAGTTCATGGGCACCAAGCTGTTCGGCAACATCAACGTCGCCCTGGTCCTCGGCCTGGGGCAGTTCCTGACCACGTTCCTCATCGCCTGGTTCTACTCGCGGCACGCCGCCGCGCGGCTCGACCCCAAGGCCGAGGCCATCAGGGCCCGCATGGAGAACGGCCCGCAGCCCCGCATGGAGAACGGCACGCAGACCCGCCTGGAGGGCGACGCATGAGCCCCGCGCACCCCGCCGTCATCGAGCTGGCGGCCGCGTCCGACGCCTCCGAGCACCGGACGCTGATCATCAGCCTCTTCGCGGTGTTCGTCGTCGCGACCCTCGTCATCACCGTGTGGGCCGGGCGGCAGACCAAGAGCGCCGCCGACTTCTACGCGGGCGGCCGGCAGTTCACCGGCTTCCAGAACGGCCTGGCCATCTCCGGCGACTACATGTCCGCCGCGTCCTTCCTCGGCATCGCGGGCGCCATCGCCCTCTTCGGCTACGACGGCTTCCTCTACTCCATCGGCTTCCTGGTCGCCTGGCTGGTGGCGCTCCTCCTGGTCGCCGAACCGCTGCGCAACTCCGGCCGCTACACGATGGGCGACGTCCTCGCGTACCGCATGCGCCAGCGCCCGGTCCGCACCGCGGCCGGCACCTCCACCATCGTCGTCTCGATCTTCTACCTGCTCGCGCAGATGGCCGGTGCGGGCGTCCTCGTCTCGCTTCTCCTCGGCATCACCTCCGACGCGGGCAAGATCCTCATCGTCGCCCTCGTCGGCGTCCTGATGATCGTCTACGTCACCATCGGCGGCATGAAGGGCACCACCTGGGTGCAGATGGTGAAGGCCGTCCTGCTCATCGCGGGCACCATCCTCATCACCTTCCTGATCCTGCTGAAGTTCCACTTCAACGTCTCCGACCTGCTCGGCACCGCCGCCTCCAACAGCGGCAAGGGCTCCGCCTTCCTGGAGCCCGGCCTCAAGTACGGCGCGAGCGGCACCACCAAGCTGGACTTCATCTCGCTCGGCATCGCCCTGGTCCTGGGCACCGCGGGCCTGCCGCACATCCTGATCCGCTTCTACACGGTGCCCACAGCCAAGGCCGCCCGTAAGTCAGTGAACTGGGCCATCGGCATCATCGGCGCCTTCTACCTGATGACGATCGTCCTCGGCTTCGGCGCCGCCGCGCTGCTCAAGCCCGGCGACATCATCGCCTCCAACAAGGCGGGCAACACCGCGGCGCCGCTCGCCGCCATGGAGATCGGCGGCGGTGGCGACTCCACCGGCGGCGCGCTGCTGCTCGCGGTGATCTCCGCGGTCGCCTTCGCCACCATCCTCGCCGTCGTCGCGGGCCTCACCCTCGCCTCGTCGTCGTCGTTCGCGCACGACATCTACGCCAACGTCATCCGCAAGGGCAAGGCCACCGAGAAGGAGGAGATGAAGGCCGCCCGCTGGGCCACCGTCTTCATCGGCATCGTCTCCATCGCGCTCGGCGCACTCGCCCGCGACCTGAACGTGGCGGGCCTGGTCGCCCTCGCCTTCGCGGTCGCGGCCTCCGCCAACCTGCCGACCATCCTCTACAGCCTGTTCTGGAAGAGGTTCACCACGCAGGGCGCGCTCTGGTCCATCTACGGCGGCCTCGTCGCCGCCGTCGGCCTGGTGCTGTTCTCCCCGGTCGTCTCCGGCAAGCCGAGCTCGATGTTCCCCGACGCGAACTTCGACTACTTCCCGCTGGAGAACCCGGGCCTGATCTCCATCCCGCTGGGCTTCCTGCTCGGCTGGCTCGGCTCACTCCTCTCCAAGGAGGAGCCCGACAAGGGCAAGTACGCGGAGCTGGAGGTCAAGTCCCTCACCGGCGTCGGAGCGCACTGACGAGAAATTGTTCACGCGTTCGCAGCGGCCGCGTCGTAGAGTCCTACGACGCGGCCGCGCTGTTCCTCGTGGCAAATGGCCCATGGCGTTGTCAGAGGTCTGGCGTAAGGTCGAAACCAGTCGGGAACATCAGCACCAACCGCCGGGGAGGGGCCGCAGTGCTCATCGACACGTATGGCCGCGTAGCCACTGACCTGCGCGTATCACTGACCGACCGCTGCAATCTGCGCTGTACGTACTGCATGCCGGAGGAAGGCCTGCAGTGGCTGGCCAAGCCCGATCTGCTCACCGACGACGAGATCGTCCGCCTCGTGCGCATCGCCGTCACACAGCTCGGCATCACCGAGGTCCGCTTCACCGGCGGCGAGCCGCTGCTGCGCCCCGGTCTCGTCGGCATCGTCGAGCGCTGCGCCCAGCTCGAGCCCCGCCCGAAGATGTCCCTGACGACGAACGGCATCGGTCTCAAGCGCACCGCGAAGGCCCTCAAGGCCGCGGGCCTGGACCGGGTCAACGTCTCCCTGGACACCCTGCGCCCCGACGTCTTCAAGACACTCACCCGCCGTGACCGTCACAAGGACGTCCTCGAAGGCCTCGAAGCGGCCCGCGACGCCGGCCTCACCCCGGTCAAGGTCAACACCGTCCTGATGCCGGGCCTGAACGACGACGAGGCCCCCGACCTCCTCGCCTGGGCCGTGGAGAACGCGTACGAGCTGCGCTTCATCGAGCAGATGCCCCTCGACGCCCAGCACGGCTGGAAGCGCGACGGAATGATCACAGCTGGTGACATCCTGAACTCCCTGCGCACCCGCTTCGAGCTCACTGAGGAAGGCTCCACGGAGCGCGGCTCGGCCCCCGCGGAGCGCTGGATCGTCGACGGCGGCCCGCACCGCGTCGGCGTCATCGCCTCCGTCACCCGCCCGTTCTGCTCGGCCTGCGACCGCACCCGGCTGACCGCCGACGGCCAGGTGCGCACCTGCCTGTTCGCCACGGAGGAGACCGACCTGCGCGGAGCCCTGCGCGCGGCCCCCGAAAGCAGCACGGACGGCTCGGACGAGGCCATCGCCCGCATCTGGAAGCTCGCCATGTGGGGCAAGAAGGCGGGCTCGGGCCTGGACGACCCGTCGTTCCTGCAGCCGGAGCGCCCGATGTCGGCGATCGGCGGCTAGTCGGCCCGGCCGGCTCGGCTAGCCTTCCCGGGCTGCCCATTCCGCGAGCGGCACCACGTCCTTCAACATCCCGCGCACGCCCAGGAATTGGGCGAGGTGCTCGCGGTGCTCCCCGCACGCGAGCCACGTCTTGCGCCGCTCGGGAGTATGGATCTTGGGGTTGTTCCAGGCGAGCACCCAGACCGCGTCGACGCGGCAGCCCTTGGCGGAACAGATGGGGGTTTCGTCACTCACAGTCGCGTCCAAGTGCTTCACAACAAGGCGACGCCGAGCAGCCACGGGGGGAGCTGCCCGGCGTCGGTCTGTCGCTCCGACGGGGGATGCGGAGCGCGTACGAAGTATGTCACGGGGGACCCGGTGACTGGCACCGGAACTACATGAATGGTCTGAGGTTTTCTTGAGCTTGGCGCAACGTCGACGGTCAGCTCTGCTCGTGCGCCGCGTTCCGCCGCTGGTCGTACGAGGATGCCAGGGGATCTTCCGGGGTGGATTCAGCGGCGGCGGTCGCGACGGGCGGCGCCAGCATTGGCCGAGAAGGAGCGGGTACGAACGTCGACGGCAGCGACGGCGCGTTCTCCCGGCCGGCGTTGGCGATCACGACGGAGACGTACGGCAGGAGAATTCCGAGTACCAGAGCGACGAACGCGACGTGCCGTTCGACGTTCCACAGCACCGCCGCGGCCACGACCGACACCGTACGCACCGTCATCGAGATCACATACCGGCGCTGCCTGCCCCGGACGTCCTCCGCGAGACCCTGCCGCGCCCCCGTGATCCGGAAGACCTGGCCGCTGCTCTGCTTCCGCATCACGCTCCACCGCCCTGTCCGATGTGCCGGACTCTCCGTGGATACCTGCCCCGGTCCGACCCCTCAACGTTACGCCGCGGCTGCGTCGCCTACGAGACCGGGGCAGGCCTCACCTCGGTGCTCTTCCTGCGCCGTGCCACGTATGGCGGTGCCCGACATGCGCCGTATGGCGGACCGGCCGACACTTGCCGTAACGCTCATGTGGAGCCATATGAGGAGGCAGCTATGGGCTGGTTGTGGGCGATCATCGTGGGATTCGTGCTGGGGCTGATTGCCAAGGCGATCCTGCCCGGTAAGCAGCACAGTCCGCTCTGGCTGACCACGGTGTTCGGAATCATCGGAGCCGTCCTGGGCAACTGGCTCGCCACGCAGTTCGGCATCAACGAGACCAAGGGCATCGACTGGGGGCGCCACGCGCTGCAGCTGGTCGCCGCGGTCGTGGTCGTCGGCCTGGGTGACGCTGCGTACAACATGATCCGGGGCAAGAGGCGAACGGCCTAGCCGCACGGGCGCACTCACGCACTCACGCCCTCACACACTCACACACTCATGCACGGAAGAGGGCCGGTCCGCACGGACCGGCCCTCCTCGCATGTGCGGGTCAGGCCCCGCCGCGTGCCCGCGCTCAGCCCGCCGTGACCTCGACCGCGGCCAGGTTCTTCTTGCCGCGGCGCAGCACCAGCCAGCGCCCGTGCAGCAGATCCGAGCGGGACGGCACGGCGTCCTCGGCGGCGACCTTCACGTTGTTCACGTAGGCACCGCCCTCCTTGACCGTGCGGCGGGCGGCCGACTTGCTCGCCACCAGGCCGACCTCGGCGAGCAGGTCCACGACCGGTCCGAGCTCGGCGACCTGGATGTGCGGCAGCTCGGAGAGCGCCGCGGCCAGCGTCGCCTCGTCGAGATCGGCGAGGTCGCCCTGGCCGAACAGCGCCTTGGACGCGGCGATGACCGCGGCACACTGGTCCGCGCCGTGCACCAGCGTGGTCAGCTCCTCGGCGAGCGCGCGCTGCGCGGCGCGCGCCTGCGGACGCTCCTCCGTCTGCTTCTCGATCTCCTCCAGCTCCTCGCGGGACTTGAAGGACAGGATCCGCATGTACGTCGAGATGTCCCGGTCGTCCACGTTCAGCCAGAACTGGTAGAACGCGTACGGCGTCGTCATCTCCGGGTCGAGCCAGACGGCGCCGCCCTCGGTCTTGCCGAACTTGGTGCCGTCCGCCTTGACCATCAGCGGTGTGGCGAGCGCGTGGACCGTCGCGTCCGGCTCCAGGCGGTGGATCAGGTCGATGCCGGCCGTGAGGTTGCCCCACTGGTCGGATCCGCCCTGCTGGAGCGTGCAGCCGTACCGCCGGTACAGCTCCAGGAAGTCCATGCCCTGCAGGAGCTGGTAGCTGAACTCCGTGTAGGAGATGCCTTCCTGCGACTCCAGGCGGCGGGCCACGGAGTCCTTGGTGAGCATCTTGTTCACGCGGAAGTGCTTGCCGATGTCGCGCAGGAACTCGATCGCGGACAGGCCCGCGGTCCAGTCGAGGTTGTTGACCATCGTGGCGGCGTTGTCGCCCTCGAAGGACAGGAACGGCTCGATCTGCGAACGCAGCCGGGCCACCCAGTTCGCGACCGTCTCCGGATCGTTCAGGGTGCGCTCGGCGGTCGGCCGCGGGTCGCCGATCTGGCCGGTGGCCCCGCCGACGAGCGCCAGCGGCCGGTGCCCTGCCTGCTGGAGCCTGCGGACGGTGAGGACCTGCACCAGATGCCCGACGTGCAGGCTCGCCGCGGTCGGGTCGAAGCCGCAATAGAACGTGACGGGACCGTCCGCGAGCGCCTTGCGCAGTGCGTCTTCATCGGTGGACAGGGAGAAGAGTCCCCGCCACTTCAGCTCGTCGACGATGTCCGTCACGGTCTCGTGTCTCCTTGGGTGTGCTTGCACGGTGCACGAAAGTGCGAGGTTGCACGGAAGTGCAAGGTCCGAGGTTATACGCCCTGGCTGACCGAACTCATGTTGAAATCCGGGACGCGCAGCGCGGGCATGGCGGCCCGGGTGAACCAGTCGCCCCACTCGCGCGGCAGTGTCCGCTCCGTACGGCCCGCCTCGGTGGCCCGGCCGAGCACGCCGACCGGCGACTCGTTGAACCGGAAGTTGTTCACCTCGCCCACCACCTCGCCGTTCTCCACGAGGTACACGCCGTCCCTGGTCAGGCCGGTGAGCAGCAGCGTCGCCGGATCGACCTCGCGGATGTACCAGAGGCAGGTGAGCAGCAGTCCGCGCTCGGTGGCCGCGACCATCTCGTCCAGTGAGCGGTCGCCGCCGCCGTCCAGGACGAGGTTGTCGACGGCCGGCGTCACCGGCAGCCCGGTCAGCTCCGCGCTGTGCCGGCTGGTGGCCAGGTGAGCGAGGTCACCGGCGCGGATCCACTCGGTGGTGGAGAGCGGCAGGCCGTTGTCGAAGACGGAGGCGTCACCGCCCGAGGCGTGCGCGAGGACGAACGGCGCCGCCTCAAGGCCCGGCTCGTGCGGGTCGCTGCGCAGCGTCAGCGGCAGCCCGGCGATCCGCTCGCCGAGCCGCGTGGCGCCGCCCGGCTTAGCGAAGACGGTGCGGCCCTCGACGGCGTCGCGGGCCGACGACTGCCAGATCTGGTAGATCAGCAGGTCCGCGACGGCGGTCGGCGGCAGCAGCGTCTCGTACCGCCCCGCGGGCAGGTCGATGCGCCGCTCCGCCCAGGTCAGGCGCCGCGCGAGCTCGGCGTCGAGCGCTGCCGGGTCCACGTCCCCGAAGTCGCGGGTGGCCCGCCCCGCCCACGCCGACCTGGTGCGGTCGGGAGACTTGGCGTTCAGCTCGAAGGTGCCGGTCGGCTGGTCGTGCCGCAGCCGCAGCCCCGTCGACGTACCGAGGTAGCTGGAGACGAACTCATGGTTGGCGAAGCCGTACAGCTCGCGACCGCCCGCCCGGGCCCGCGCGAACGCTTCCCCGAGCGCCGGCGCGAACTCCGCGAAGACGGCGGAGGAGGTCTCGGCGGGCGCCTCGGTGAAGTCGGGGGACGCGGCGGTGCCGGTCACCAGCGGCTGGGCGTCCTCGGCGGGGCCCGCGCCGCGCGCGGCCTCCTCGGCGGCCCGCACCAGCGGCTCCAGGTCGTCGGCGGTCACGGCCGAGCGCGTCACGACCCCGGAGGCGGTGCCTTCCTTGCCGTCGACGGTCGCGATGACGGTGAGGGTGCGACCGCGGGTCACGCCGTTGGTGGTCAGCGCGTTGCCGGCCCAGCGCAGGTTCGCCGTCGACTCCTCGTCGGCGATCACGACGCAGCCGTCGGCGGTGGACAGTTCGAGGGCGCGCTCGACGATCTCGTGCGGCCTGGTGCTGCGCATCGACGGGCTCATCGACCGGCCTCCTGCGTGGTGTTGAGAATGTTCACGCCCCGGAACAGGGCGGACGGGCAGCCGTGCGAGACGGCGGCGATCTGGCCCGGCTGGGCCTTGCCGCAGTTGAAGGCGCCGCCGAGGACATACGTCTGCGGGCCGCCGACCGCCGTCATCGAGCCCCAGAAGTCGGTGGTCGTCGCCTGGTAGGCGACGTCGCGCAGCTGCCCGGCGAGCCGCCCGTTCTCGATCTTGTAGAACCGCTGCCCGGTAAACTGGAAGTTGTACCTCTGCATGTCAATCGACCAGGATCGGTCCCCGACCACGTAGATGCCGCGGTCGACGCCCGCGATCAGGTCCTCCGTGGAGAGCCCGCCGGGATCCGGCCGCAGCGAGACGTTGGCCATGCGCTGCACCGGTACGTGTCCGGGGGAGTCCGCGAACGCGCAGCCGTTGGAGCGCTCGAAGCCGGTGAGCTTCGCGATGCGCCGGTCCAGCTGGTAGCCGACCAGTGTGCCGTCCTTGATCAGGTCCCAGGACTGCGCGGCCACGCCCTCGTCGTCGTACCCGATGGTCGCGAGCCCGTGCTCGGCGGTCCTGTCGCCCGTCACGTTCATCAGCGGTGAGCCGTACGCCAGCTCACCGAGCCGGTCGAAGGTGGCGAACGACGTCCCCGCGTACGCCGCTTCGTAGCCGAGCGCGCGGTCCAGCTCGGTGGCGTGGCCGATGGATTCGTGGATCGTCAGCCAGAGGTTGGACGGGTCGACGATCAGGTCGTACGAGCCCGCCCGCACACTCGGCGCCCGCATCTTCTCGGCCAACTGCTCGGGGATCTCGGCGAGTTCGCTCTCCCAGTCCCAGCCGGTCCCCGTGAGGTACTCCCAGCCGCGCCCGGCCGGCGGCGCGATCGTCCGCATCGAGTCGAACTCGCCGCTCGACTCGTCGACGGCCACCGCCGTCAGCTGCGGGTGCAGCCGCACGCGCTGCTGGGTGGTCACCGTCCCCGCCGTGTCCGCGTAGAACTTGTTCTCGTGGACGGTGAGCAGCTCGGCGTCGACATGCGCGACGCCGTCCGCGGCGAGCAGCCGCGCGCTCCAGTCGGCGAGCAGCCCCGCCTTCTCCTCGGCCGGCACGGAGAACGGATCGATCTCGTACGAGGAGATCCACGTCCGCTCCGCGTGCACCGGCTCGTCCGCGAGCTCCACCCGCTCGTCCGCGCCCGCGGCCTTGATGACCTGCGCGGACAGCTTCGCCATCGCCACGGCCTGCGAGGCGACCCGGGCCGCCGCGTCCATCGTCATGTCGACACCCGAGGCGAAGCCCCAGGTGCCGCCGTGCACCACCCGCACCGCGTACCCGAGGTCCGTGGTGTCGGAGGTGCCCGCCGGTCTGGCGTCGCGCAGCCGCCAGGAGGCGCTGCGCACCCGCTCCAGGCGGAAGTCCGCGTGGTCGGCGCCGAGCGCCCGCGCGCGGGCGAGCGCGGCGTCGGCGAGAGGCCGCAACGGCAGTGCCGCGAAGGCTTCATCGATGGAATGGGGCACGGGTGTCTCCCTGTTGTCGGCGCCGGTCGGGTCCGATCATGTCGTCCGGAGGGCCCGGGGACCAGAGTTTATGTAGGGACCCGACAGGGAGTCCTCCGAGCCACTGTCGGTCGTCGATTCTCCGTATCGCGACAGGTACCGATAGGTTTTCGAGGTACCAGACCGCTAGGGAAAGGGTGATCCGTTGAGCCGCTCGGTTCTCGTCACCGGAGGAAACCGGGGCATCGGCCTCGCCATCGCCCGCGCATTCGCCGACGCCGGCGACAAGGTCGCGATCACCTTCCGCTCGGGTGAGCCGCCGAAGGAACTCACCGACGCCGGTGTCCTCGCCGTCAAGTGCGACATCACCGACGCCGAGCAGGTGGAGCAGGCATACAAGGAGATCGAGGAGAAGCACGGGAACGTCGAGGTCCTGGTCGCCAACGCGGGCATCACCAAGGACCAGCTCCTGATGCGCATGACCGAGGACGACTTCACGTCCGTCCTCGACACCAACCTCACCGGCACCTTCCGCGTCGTCAAGCGCGCCAACCGCGGCATGCTGCGCGCCAGGAAGGGCCGCGTCGTCCTCATCTCCTCGGTCGTGGGTCTGCTGGGCGGCGCCGGGCAGGCGAACTACGCCGCCTCCAAGGCGGGCCTGGTCGGCTTCGCGCGCTCGCTCGCCCGCGAGCTGGGATCGCGCAACCTCACCTTCAACGTCGTCGCACCCGGTTTCGTCGACACCGACATGACCAAGGTGCTGACGGACGAGCAGCGCGCGGGCATCGTCGCCCAGGTGCCGCTCGGCCGTTACGCGCAGCCCGAGGAGATCGCCGCCGCGGTGAAGTTCCTCGCGTCCGACGACGCCTCGTACATCACTGGAGCCGTCATCCCCGTTGACGGCGGATTGGGCATGGGTCACTGATCACATGAGCGGAATTCTCGACGGCAAGCGCATCCTCATCACGGGTGTGCTGATGGAGTCCTCCATCGCCTTCCACGCGGCCAAGGTCGCTCAGGAGCAGGGCGCGGAGGTCATCCTGACCGCCTTCCCGCGGCCCACCCTGACCGAGCGCATCGCCAAGAAGCTGCCCAAGCCCGCCAAGGTCATCGAGCTTGACGTGACCAACCAGGAGCACCTGGACCGCCTGGAGGGCCTCGTCCGCGACGAGCTCGGCGGCCTGGACGGCGTCGTCCACTCCATCGGGTTCGCCCCGCAGGGCGCCTTCAACTTCCTGGAGGCCACCTTCGAGGACGTCTCGACGGCGATGCACGTCTCCGCGTACTCCCTGAAGTCGCTCACGATGGCGTGCCGCCCCCTGTTCGGCGACAGCGCCTCGGTCGTCGGCCTCACCTTCGACGCCCAGTACGCCTGGCCCAAGTACGACTGGATGGGCCCGGCCAAGGCCGCCCTCGAGGCCACCAGCCGCTACCTCGCCCGCGACCTGGGCAAGGAGGACATCCGCTGCAACCTGATCTCCGCGGGGCCGATCGGCTCCATGGCGGCCAAGTCCATCCCGGGCTTCGCCGACCTCGCGGACGTCTGGAACAGCCGCTCGCCGCTGAGCTGGGACATGGCCGACCCCGAGCCCGCGGGCCGAGGCATCGTCGCCCTGCTCTCGGACTTCTTCCCGAAGACGACCGGCGAGATCATCCACGTCGACGGCGGCGTGCACATGATGGGCGCCTGACCAGGCATTTCGCCCGTCATACGGTACGTTCCCGAGGCCCCGTCCCCCGCAGCGCGCGGGAGGCGGGGCCTCACCCGTTCGGCCCACGGGCCGGGCGGCGGCGGGGGAGCGGCGGGCACCCTGGAGTGTGCGTCTCTCCGGTGCGGTGCTCGTGGCTCTCGCTCTTGTGGTCGCCGCGCCGAGCGGTGCGCCGCAGGGACCGCATCCCGCGCGCGCGGGAGGGGCGGCGGGCGCGAAGGCGCAGAAGGCCCGGCCCTTCGGCTCCGAGTGCCGTACGGGCGTCGCGGGCCAGACCGTCGTCGCGTACTGCCACAACCCCTACCCCGAGACCGACCGCGTCCGTCTGCACGTGGAGTGCGCCCGCTGGTGGGACATCGACACCGACTCGCGGCCCGTCGAGGCGGGGCCCGCGATGACGGTGCGGCTCACCGGGCGGTGCTGGAAAGAGGTCCGCTCCGTCTGGGTCAGCCACCAGAAGTGACGCCCCGGCCGTCGGCCCTCCCCGACCGCTCAGGGCGGCACATGAACGGATAGCCCGCGGCCTCCACGGCGGCGGCCTGCGCGTCCCCGGCACGGATCGCGTCGACCAGCCGGGCGTGGTCCATGTGCGTCTCGGGGGTCAGCTCCGTGCCGATGTCCTCGCGCAGCCAGTCCCGCAGGACCTCGCCGAGGTCCGCGTAGAGCGCCGTCATGACGTCGTTGTGCGAGGCGGCGACGACGGCCATGTGGAAGGTCGCGTCGGCCGTCACGAACGCCTCGGCGTCCCCGGAGGCCCAGGCCTCCTCGCGGCGTACCAGCAGGCCGTCGAGCTGCTTGAGGTCGCGCTCGGTACGGCGCTCCGCGGCGAGCTCGGCGGCGCTCGACTCCAGCGTGCTGCGCAGCTCGGCGATGTGCCGCGGGTCCGCGTCGGCGAATCTGCGCTGCATGACGCCGGCCAGCTCGCTCGTCGCGACCACATAGGTGCCCGAACCCTGGCGGATGTCGAGCAGGCCGTTGTGCGCGAGGGCGCGCACCGCCTCCCTGACCGTGTTCCTGGCCACGCCAAGCTGCTCCACCAGCTCCGGCTCGGTGGGAATGCGGGAGCCCACCGGCCACTCGCCCGAGGAGATCTGGTTGCGCAGCTCGGCGATGACCTGTTCGGAGAGAGCCGAACGGCGAGGGGTGGTCAGCGGCATGACGTTCCTTCGTGCGGTGGCGGTGGCGGTGGCGGTGGCGGTGGCGGTGGCGGTGGGGGGGGGGCTGAGGGGCGTGCGTTCCAGGTGTGACGGAAACGATTGGACAGCCAATCATCCCATGATTCTATGATGGCCCCATGGCTAGTGAGGAAACCGGCACGATGACCCCGCCCACGACACCCCCCGTCCGCACCGCGGCCGGGGAGAAACAGGCCCCCACGCGCGCGTGGGCGACGCGACTCGTCATCGTCGGCATCGTCCTCGCGGCCATGAACCTGCGCCCCGCCATCACCAGCCTCGGCTCCCTCCTCGAAGAGGTGCGCGACGGCCTCGGCATGAGCGGCACCCTCGCCGGACTGCTCACCTCCGTACCGCCCCTCTGCTTCGCGGTCTTCGGAGTGATGGCCCCCCGCTTCGCCCGGCGCTTCGGTCCCGGCGCCGTCGTCTGCGTCGGCATGGCCGCGATCGCCGCGGGACTGCTCATCCGGCCCTTCGTCGGCGGCACCGCGGGCTTCCTCGCCGCCACCGCTCTCGCCCTCATGGGCATCGCGGTCAGCAACGTCCTCATGCCGGTCATCGTCAAGCGCTGGTTCCCCGACCGCGTCGGCTCGATGACCGGCCTGTACTCGATGGCACTGGCGCTCGGCACCTCCCTCGCCGCGGCGCTCACGGTCCCGATGACCGACGCGCTCGGCGGGCGCTGGCAGACCGGACTCGCCGTCTGGGCGGGCCTCGCCGTCGTCGCCGTCGTGCCGTGGATCCCGCTCGTCAAGGACCGCGGTCCGGTCTCCGCCGCCGCCCCTGAGCACGTCGACCCCGCGGTGCGGCAGGAGGACGCCGGACTGCGCATCACCCACAGCCGCACCGCCTGGGCCCTCGCCGTCTTCTTCGGACTCCAGGCGACGGCCGCGTACATCACGATGGGCTGGATGCCGCAGATCTTCCGGGACGCGGGCGTCCCGGCGGGCGAGGCGGGCGTGCTGCTCGCCGTCACGATGGCCATGGGCGTGCCGCTGGCTTTCGTCATCCCGAGGGTCGCCACGCGCCTGCCCAGCCAGGGGCCCGTCGTGATCGTCCTCGGTCTCTGCGGCCTCGCCGGATACGCGGGCCTCTACCTCGCCCCCGCCGCCGGCGCCTGGGGCTGGGCACTGCTGATGGGCATCTCCAACTGCGCCTTCCCGCTCGCCCTCACGATGGTCGGAATGCGGGCCAAGAGCAGCGTGGGCGTCGCGAAGCTGTCCGCCTTCGCGCAGAGCACCGGCTACCTGATCTCGATCCCGGGACCGCTCCTCGTGGGCGTGCTCTACCAGCACAGCGGCGGCTGGGGCCTGCCCCTCACCCTCATGGCGTGCCTGATGGTGCCGCAGATCGTCGTCGGCACCCTGGCGGGCCGCAACCGCACGGTCGAGGACGAAGTGGCGGCCAAGGCCGCGGCGGCCTGACCCCGACGGGTGCCGAAGGGGCCCGACCCCGACGGCGGGGGGACCGGCGAAGGGTGCGAGACTGGCCATATGCCCGTCCTCGACCCGAACCCCCAGAACGGCCAGAAGAAGCTGCTCATCGTGCTCGGCGCGATGCTGGCCATCACCGTGATCATCGGCGTCATCGCCTCCATCGCCTCGCCGTGAGCCGACGCCCGCAAGGGACCCGAACGGACCTCGGCGGGGCGGATGGTGGGGCTAGCACCCCCATCCCCTAGGGGGCCAGTGTCAGGGTCAAGTGGGTGGGTCTCCGGATGGGGTTGAGGGGCGCCGATCACCTAACTTCGAGTGGTGGCCGCGAAAACGCGGCGCGGAGCACTCGAAGACCACGGAGGCGGCATGTCGGCCCGATCGCACACCCGGCGCGACCCGGCGGAGTCCGGCAGCGTCGAGATCCAGCTCCCGTGGTGGGCGATCGCCCTCCCCGCCGTCGCCTTCGCGGCCCTGCTCCTGCTCATCCTGAACCCCGTGGACGCGCACGCCACCGCAGGCGAACCGATCATCACCCACCTCCTGGAGCGCATACAGGCGCTGGTCCTGCGCACGGCCTCATGACCCCCCGCGCGCCCATGCCGTCACTCCTGGCGAGGGAGCGCACCAACTCCCTGCGCCCCGTGGCGCGTTTCATGCGAAGCTGGGATGTATGAGCGTCGCAGAACCCCGCAGGATTGTCCTCTTCCGGCATGCGAAGGCCGACTGGCCGCAGGTTTCCGACCACGAGCGCCCGCTCGCCGATCGCGGCCGCCGGGACGCCCCCGTCGCCGGGCGCAAGCTGGCCGACAGCGGCATCCCGTTCGACCAGGCCCTCTGCTCCACCGCGGCCCGGACCCGCGAGACCTGGAAGCTCGCCGTCCAGGAGCTGCCGCAGCGGCCCAAGACCGTCTACGAGGAGCGGGTGTACGAAGCCTCTCCCGGTGAGCTGATCGCCGTACTCAACGAAACCCCGGACGACGTGCAGAACCTCGTCCTGATCGGCCACAATCCCGGGGTCCAGGGCCTGACGGACGTCCTTGCCGGTGACTGCGAGGGTGACGCCAGAGAGCGGCTGAACCGCCGGGGCTTTCCCACCGCGGCCTTCGCCGTGCTGACGTACTCCGGTTCGTGGAAGGCGCTCGAACCCGGCGTGGCCACCCTCGTCGACTACTGGGCGCCGTCCGAGTAGCGACCCGCCCCTCCTCCATCGTGAAGGGGCCCGGCACCTCGCGGTGCCGGGCCCCTCCTACGTACGCGTCGACGCACGCGCGGGGTGCGGCGGGGGTCGGTGCGGCGGGTCAGTCCAGGTGCATGTCCGCGGCCTCGACCTCTTCGCGGGTGATACCGAGGAGATAGAGGACGGTGTCGAGGAAGGGGACGTTCACCGCGGTGTGCGCGGCCTCGCGGACCACGGGCTTGGCGTTGAAGGCGACACCGAGGCCCGCCGCGTTCAGCATGTCGAGGTCGTTCGCGCCGTCGCCGATCGCGACGGTCTGCTCCAGTGGCACCCCGGCCTCCCTGGCGAAGCGGCGCAGGAGGCGCGCCTTGCCCGCCCGGTCGACGATCTCGCCGGTCACCCTGCCGGTGAGCTTGCCGTCGACGATCTCCAGGGTGTTGGCCTGGGCGAAGTCGAGGCCGAGACGTTCCTGCAGATCATCGGTGACCTGAGTGAACCCGCCCGAGACGACGCCCACTTGGTAGCCGAGGCGCTTGAGCGTACGGATGAGAGTGCGGGCGCCCGGCGTGAGCCTGACCTCGGAACGGACCTTGTCGACGACCGACGCGTCGAGCCCGGCGAGCAGCTTGACCCGGGCGTGCAGGGACTGCTCGAAGTCCAGCTCGCCGCGCATCGCGGCCGCCGTCACCTCGGCGACCTCGTCCTCGCAGCCCGCGTGCGCGGCGAAGAGCTCGATGACCTCGTCCTGGATCAGCGTCGAGTCGACGTCCATCACGACCAGCCGCTGGGCGCGGCGGTGCAGGCCGGCCGCGACGACCGCGACGTCCACGCCGAGCTTCGCCGCCTCGGTCGCGAGGGCCGTGCGCAGGGTCTCGGTCTCCGTGCCGGACACCGCGAACTCGACGGCGGTGACCGGGTACTTGGCGAGCCGGAAGATACGGTCGATGTTGCCGCCGGTGGCCGTTATCCGGGCGGCGATCGCGGCCGTCGACTCCGAGGTCAGCGGGTGGCCGAGGACGGTCACCAGCGAACGTCCGAGACCGCGCGGCCGGTTGTCGCCGATGCCCGAGATGATCTCGGCCTGCATCTTCATGGACTCCGCCCAGCTGTGGACGGTGGCGCGCAGGTCGCCCTCCAGACCGGCGGGCGGCTCGGTCACGAGCGCGCACAGCACGATGCGGCCGCGGGTGACGACCTGCTCGATGTCGACGACGTCGACGGAGTAGGCGGCGAGGGTGTCGAAGAGACCGGCGGTGATACCGGGGCGGTCCTTGCCGAAGATCTTGACGAGAAGCGTCGGGATGTCGGCGGGCTGAGGGGGCTGCGAAGCACTCATGGTGATCCCTACGGTATCCGCCTCCCTGGCATGGGGGTGGTGGCGGTCCGCTGGCCGGACAGGGGGGACTGTCGTGGGGCGGCTTGTATGCGGCGCCGCCGCTTCGCGGTGGATTCCTCCCACCCACTCACCCACCGGTTTGCCCCGGGGGAGCCCGCCTTCCGTTGTGGGCAGGCGTTCCGCAGCCGTTCCGCGGGCGGAACGGGTGGGCACGACCCCCGGTGCCGGGGGCGAGGACAGTAGCTCCGGTCAGCGGGGCCCGCGTGGCTCCGGTGGCGGGGGAGGCGGCGGTGGAGGGGGAGGCCAGTCCCCCGAGCGGGTGCGTGGCCGCTTCGGGGGAGGTGACGGGCGCGGTACGACCGGGCCCACCACCGTCGGCGCACCGGATACGTCCTGGGGAGGCCGCAGGTAAGGGTTCGTGTCCGGGTTCGGCGGCCGGTGCGGGGTCCCGGGGCGGTACGGCCCGGCACCGGTCGGCGCACCGGTTGGCGTACCGCTCGGCGCACCCGGCGACGTCCCGGTCCGCGCACTGGACGGTGAACCATGCGACGCACCGCGCGACGCACCGGCCGACCCACCGGACACCTCCCCGGCCAGCGCCGGCACCGCCGCCCTGCTCCCGGCCGCCCCCGCCCCCACCGCGAGCACCGCCCCCGCCGCCCCCGCCACGAGCCCCCACGCCGCCCCGATCAGCGCCGCCGCCCCCAGCCGTCCGTGCAGCTCGATGCCCGCGCCGAACGCGTCGAAGCCGAGTACGGAGAGCGAGGCGTCGGCGGACACCCCGGTCAACCACGCCAGGAGGGGGAGCCCGAGCGCCGTCACGACCCCGAGACGCACCCCGCACCGCCCCGCGAACCCCGGAACGGAGACCACCTCGCGCGCCCAAGGGGTCCGCACCGCCGTCAGCACCCCCGCGAACAACATCATCACGGCCGTTGCGACACCCAACAGCCATACTCTGCCGTCGAGTTCGGCGAGCCTGCCGAGCGTGAGCGGCTTGTCGGACGGGCCCGACAGGAGGTCGTCCACCGGATCGGGCAGGAAATGGGTGAGCGATCCCGTCGCCCTGCCGTCCCACGGCACGAAGAGCCCCACGGGGATGCCGAGCCACACGCCGTTCGGCGCCCCGAGCAGCGCCGCGCCCGCGATCCGCTTGGGGTGGGCGTCGCCGGCCATCGCGTACGCCGCCGCGGCGAGCCCCGCGGCGACCGCCACAAGCACCACCGTGACCAGCGCGGACGCGGCGGGGCGCACCACCCGGTGCAGGCCGTCGAGCCGGTGGGGCAGCGGAGTGCGCCGCGACGCGAGCAGCGCGATGAGCAGGACTCCGGCCACCCAGAGCGCCCCGCCGAGCAGCGTCGGACCGGTGTCCACGGTGAATCCGACCGAGGCCTTCGCGCCCGCCAGATCCCCGAGCCGGTCGGGGAGGAGCCCGCCGACGTCCCCGATCCCGCCGGGCAGCTTGTCGCCGATGCCGCCCGGCAGCCGGTCGAGTCCCTTCTCGATCCCCTTGTCGATGCCGAGCTGCTTGCCGTTGATCGTGATGAGGTCGTGACCCGTCCAGGCGAGCCCCGCGAGCATCGCCACGAAGAGGACGAGCACCGCCGCCGCGCGCGCGAGAAGTTCGGCGGGCGCGATGACCGGGCCCGCCGCGCGCAGGGAGCGGAGGAAGAAGTGGGCGAGGAGCAGAGCTCCCACGAGGCCCACGCCGAGTGGCGCGATATCGATCGTCGTGGCCGCCTCGGCGCCGTCCAGACCGAACGCCGAGACATCGCCGGACGGCGTGACCGACCCCCCTGCGCCCAGTGCGACGGTCGCCGCCGTCATCGGTCCGAGTGAGCCCACCGCGTCGGCCCCGAGCAGATGCAGTCCGAGCGCGGCCGTCCCCGCCATGCCGACCAGCGCCCAACTCACCGCGGCGATCGCGGAGAGCAGCACATCACCCCACCGCACGTCCCTGCCTTGGCTTTTGTGCTCACCGGCTGCCATGAGGACCCCCCGAAACACCGTGCGCCACCCCACCTCCACGCGCACGCGTTTCATGCGTTTCGCACAACTCATGGGTCTCGGAGCCGTGATGGGCGCCATGAGTGAAATGCGCTGAATGAGGCTGAATGAGCATGATCCGTATGCACTGATGGGTGCTTACTACTCTCCGGGTCGGTTTCTGCCCCGTCAACAAGGCAACCCCCTGACGCCCCGGCGCAGTCTTCACAAGGCCCGACTTTCGGTCAGAGCCCTCCGCCTGAAATAGTTCCTCCCGATGTTCGACATCCCTAGACTCCCCACCGATGGGGGCTAGCTCGGGGGACAACTCAGTGGGGCATGGAGTGCCGGAACTCGTACTGGAATTGAATGGCAGGACCTGGACGCTCGACGCGTCCAGGCCGTACACCCTCGGACGTGATCCGCAGGGGGATATCTCGCTCGACGACGCCAGGGTGTCCTGGCGGCACGCGACGATCAGCTGGAGCGGGCGCAGTTGGGTCATCGAGGACCACGGCAGCACGAACGGCACCTTCGTCAAGGGCCAGCGGATCCACCAGATGGAAATCGGCCCGGGTTCGGCCGTGCACCTCGGCAACGCGACCGACGGTCCGCTGGTGAACGTCTCCGGCAGCGCCGCGGGCGCGGCCGCCGCGGCCGTCTCCGCACCGCAGCACGCGCCCCAGCAACACCAGCAGCACCAGCAGGAGGCACCCGGCTGGGCCGCGCAGGCCCCGCACCAGCAGCAGGCCCTGCAGCACCAGGCACCCCAGCCGCAGGCCCCGTACCAGGCCCAGCAGCAGGGCTGGCCGCAGCAGCAGCCGCCGCAGCAACAGCACCAGCCCCCACAGCAGCACCAGTCGCACGTGCCCCCGCAGCAGGGCGGCCCGTCCGAGCAGTACGGGCAGAAGACTCCGGGTTCCGGCGGCGTCGCGGGGGCTCCGCCGGTCTACGGTGACCGCAGTCCGACGACGTTCCACCAGCTGGCGCTCGGCCGCAAGATGCGCATCGGCCGCGCCTTGGAGAACGAGCTCGTCGTCTCCGACCTGCAGGTCTCTCGCCACCACGCCGAGTTCACGGCGACGCCCGACGGCCGCTTCGAGATCCACGACCTCGGGTCCCACAACGGCACGTACGTCAACGGCCAGCCGATCGCGAAATCCTCGACGGTCCTGATCGGCCCGAACGACATCGTCGGCGTCGGCCACTCGACCTTCCGCCTCGTCGGCGGACAGCTCGAGGAGTTCGTCGACACCGGTGACGTCTCCTTCTCGGCCCGCCACCTCACGGTCACCGTCGACGGCGGCAAGCAGATCCTCAAGGACGTCTCCTTCGGCGTCCCGGAGAAGTCGCTCATCGCGGTCATCGGACCCTCGGGTTCCGGCAAGTCGACCCTGCTCAAGGCGCTCACCGGCTACCGGCCCGCCAACCAGGGCGACGTCCTCTACGACAACCGGAACCTGTACAAGCAGTTCGCCGAGCTGCGTCAGCGCATCGGTCTGGTCCCGCAGGACGACATCCTGCACAAGGAACTGACCGTCAAGAAGGCCCTCAAGTACGCGGCCAAGCTGCGCTTCCCCGCCGACACCACGGAGGCCGAGCGCGACTCCCGCATAGACGAGGTGCTGCGCGAGCTGAAGCTGGACATCCACAAGGAGAAGAAGGTCACCTCCCTCTCCGGTGGCCAGCGCAAGCGCGTCTCGGTGGCCCTGGAGCTCCTGACCAAGCCGTCGCTGATCTTCCTGGACGAGCCGACCTCCGGCCTCGACCCGGGCATGGACCGCGACGTCATGCAGCTGCTCCGCGGCCTCGCCGACGACGGCCGCACGGTCCTCGTCGTCACGCACTCGGTCGCCGAGCTGGCCATCTGCGACAAGCTCCTGGTGATGGCCCCGGGCGGTTCGGTGGCGTACTTCGGTCCGCCGGAGGAAGCCCTCAACTTCTTCGGCTACAGCACTTGGGCCGACGTCTTCTCCGCCTTCGAGAACTACCGCGACTACGACTGGGCGGGCCGCTGGAAGGGTTCGCAGCACTACCAGATGTACGCCGCGGACATCGACGCCGTCGCCGCGCAGTCCGTACAGATGCCGCCGCCGCAGGCCGTGAAGCCGCCGAAACCGCAGGGCTGGGGTTCGCAGCTGTGGACGCTGATCCGCCGCTACGTCTCCGTGATCGCCTCCGACAAGGGCTTCATGGGCCTGATGGTGATCCTGCCCGCGGTCCTCGGCATCGTCAGCGTCGTCATCCCTGCCGACTTCGGCCTCGCCCCGCCGAAACCGCCCGTCAAGTTCAACGGCGACGCGGGCACGATCATGCTCATCCTCGCGGTCGGCATGTGCTTCTCGGGCGCGGCCAACTCCGTACGTGAGCTGATCAAGGAACGGGTCATCTACGAACGGGAACGGGCGACCGGCCTCTCCCGTTCGGCGTACCTGATGTCCAAGGTCATCGTCCTCGGCGTGATCACGGCCATCCAGGGCGTCATCATCTGCGGCATCGGCTTCGCCCCCCGCGATCTGCCGGAAGAGGGCCTGATCATGCCCCCGGCCGCGGAGATCTGCCTGACGATCATCGCGCTCGGCTTCACCTCGATGATGTTCGGCCTGGTCATCTCCTCGCTGGTGAAGACCTCCGAGAAGACCATGCCGCTCCTGGTGATGTTCGCGATCGTCCAGGTCGTGTTCACCGGCGTCCTCTTCCAGGTCTACGGCTCGCCCGGCCTCGAGCAGTTCGCCTGGCTGATGCCGTCGCGCTGGGCCATCGCGGGCGCGGGCTCCACGCTCGACCTGGCCCACCTGATGCCGCCGTGGGACCCGAAGAAGCCCGGCGACCTCGACCCCCTGTGGGAGCACTCGGCCACGCAGTGGGGCATCAACATCACGGTGCTGCTCGTGCTCGGCATCATCTGCGGCGTCGCGGTCGCGCGCCTGCTGCGCCGGCACGAGCCGGAGGTCATGCGGAAGTAGGCGCCTTCGGGCGCACGAGAAGGGCGGCACCCCGTGCGGGGTGCCGCCCTTCGGCGTCTGCGAACCTCATCTTCGGCTGAAGAGGTCCAGTGATCAGGCGATCAAGGTCAGTAGGCGCCGTTCACGTTGTCCATCGAGCCGTAGCGGTCGGCGGCGTAGTTGGCCGCGGCCGTGATGTTGGCGACCGGGTCGTAGATGTTCGTGGAGGTGCCGTCGACGTGGTAGGCGTCGAACGTCGGCTTGATGACCTGGAGCAGGCCGATCGACGGGGTGCCGTTGATGGCGTTGATGTCCCAGCCGTTGACGGCGCTCGGGTTGCCCGCGGACTCACGGATGATGTTGCGGTGCAGGCCCTCGTAGGAGCCGGGGATGCCCTTGGCCTTCATGATGTCCAGGGACTGGCGGATCCAGCCGTCGAGGTTGTTGGCGTAGACGGGCTTGCGGGCGGCGGCGCGGCTCGCGGCCTCCTGTGCCTTGCGCTCGTCCTCGGCCTTCTTCTTCGCGGCGGCCTCGTCGGCGGCCTTCTTGACGTCCTCGGCCTTCTTCTTCTCCTCGGCGGCCTTCGCGGCGTCCTTGGCCTGCTTGTCGGCGCTGCTGTGCTGCTTGATGACACCGGCGCGGACGGCCTGCTCGGCCTCGACGTTCTGCTTGAAGGCCACCGGGGCGGCGGCGTCCAGGCTCTGGGTCTCGGTACCCGCGTCGGCGCTGCCCGGCACGAGGGAGAAGGCGAGGGCGGCGGCACCGAGCGTGGCGACACCGGCGATCGAGAACTTCTGGGACCTGGTCACGGTGGACGGACTATGACCGGGGAGGTTGAACTTGGACATGCGAGTTGGACCTCTTCGAATAGCGGAGGCCGCTCTGGTCCGGTGGGGACATTGCTACTCCGGCACAAACGCCGCGGTGGTCGTACCGCGGCGCCGAGCGACGGGAGCAATTGTTAGCGGGCGCAAAATTCTGAGGCAAAGGTGTGACATACGATCCGGGGTAGTGGATCAGGGGGTCGGAAGATGCCCCCGGCGGCCCCGCTTACCCGCCACGGAAAGGGCCCATGCATCCACTAGCAGCCTTCGTACGTGACGTTGGTCCTATGCGCGGGCTCACATCGGACACGTAACAACCTCACCGCTAGTTGCCCGAGCAATGCTCTCGGTGAGGGCCCTCCTCCGTCTGGTGCCACAGACGCCAGACGGCGTACCGCCCGGACCATGGGCCTAGGCCCCGCGGCCTAGGCGGAGGCCGCCACATGACGGATACGCGGTGTCACACCCCGCCGGTACGGTGTGATCATGAGTCAAGGACCCCGGACCGGCCTGACCGCGGTGAGTTCCGCGCTCCTCGCCATGAGCAGGCACCTGGAGGTGCGCGACGTCCTCAAGACGATCGTCGCCTCGGCGCGCGAACTGCTCGACGCCGAGTACGCCGCCCTGGGGGTCCCCGACGACCACGGCGGCTTCGCCCAGTTCGTCGTCGACGGCGTCAGCGAGGACCAGTGGAAGGCCATCGGCCCACTGCCCCGCCAGCACGGCATCCTCGCCTCGATGCTGCAGAAGGGCGAGACCGTCCGGCTCGGCGACGTGCGCGAGGATCCGCGCTTCGGGGGCTGGCCCTCCGCCCACCCGGAGATGTCCGACTTCCTCGGCATGCCCATCCACTCCGACGAGGAGACGCTCGGCGCGCTCTTCCTCGCCAACAAGAACTGCCCCAAACCCCAGGGCGGCTGCGGCTTCACCGAGGACGACGCGGAGCTCCTCTCCCTCCTCGCCCAGCACGCGGCCATCGCCCTCACCAACGCCCGCCTGTACGAACGCAGCCGCGAGCTGACCATCGCCGAGGAGCGCTCGCGCCTCGCCCACGAGCTGCACGACGCCGTCAGCCAGAAGCTGTTCTCACTGCGTCTGACGGCGCAGGCCGCCGCGGCCCTGGTGGACCGCGACCCGTCCCGGGCCAAGGGCGAACTGCAACAGGTGGCGGCACTCGCCGCCGACGCCGCCGACGAACTGCGCGCGGCCGTCGTCGAGCTGCGCCCCGCCGCCCTCGACGAGGACGGCCTGGTCGCCACCCTGCGTACCCACACACAGGTGCTGCACCGGGCACACTCCGCACAGGTCACCTTCGAGAGCAAGGGCGTGCGGGCGCTGCCCGCCTCGCAGGAGGAAGCCATGCTGCGGGTCGCCCAGGAGGCCCTGCACAACGCCCTGCGCCACTCCGGCGCCGAGCACGTCACGGTGGCCCTGGACAAGCGCGGCGCCGGAGCCGTCCTGCGCGTCACCGACGACGGCACGGGCTTCGACCCGCAGGTCACCCGCAGCGCGGGACGGCACTTGGGGCTGGTCTCCATGAGGGACCGGGCGAGCGGGGTCGGCGGACGGCTGACCGTGGAATCGGAGCCCGGCAAGGGCACAACGATCGAGATGGAGGTGCCCGGTGGCTGACGCTGTGCTCAATTCGAAGACCGGGATCCGGGTGCTGCTGGTCGACGACCACCAGGTGGTCCGCCGCGGTCTGCGTACGTTCCTGGAGATCCAGGACGACATCGACGTGGTCGGCGAGGCCGCCGACGGCGCCGAAGGCGTCGCCCGGGCCGAGGAGCTGAAGCCGGACGTCGTCCTGATGGACGTCAAGATGCCCGGCATGGACGGCGTCGAGGCGCTGCGCAAGCTCCGCGAGCTGGCCAACCCCGCCCGCGTCCTCATCGTCACCAGCTTCACCGAGCAGCGCACGGTCGTCCCGGCCCTGCGCGCCGGCGCCAAGGGGTACGTATACAAGGACGTCGACCCGGAAGCCCTCGCCGGCGCCATCCGCTCCGTCCACGCGGGACACGTCCTGCTGCAGCCGGAGGTGGCGGGCGCGCTGCTGTCCCAGGAGGAGGCGGGCACCGGACAGGGCCGAGGGGGTTCGCTCACCGAGCGCGAGCGCGAGGTCCTCGGCCTGATCGCCGACGGCCGCTCGAACCGCGAGATCGCCCGCGCCCTCGTCCTCTCGGAGAAGACCGTCAAGACCCACGTCTCGAACATCCTGATGAAGCTGGACCTGGCCGACCGGACCCAGGCCGCGCTGTGGGCCGTACGGCACGGTGTGACCGGCTGACCGGCTGACCGGCTGACCGGCTGACCGGCGCGGGCGTCAGAGCGGACCGTCGTCTTCCGGGCTGAGATTCATACCGTCGTGTATATGTCCCCCGATTGGCGTATCCCCAAGGAGGCCCGGGCGTTCTCCAGTGCGTGCTGCGGCGGCTGGCCGCAGTTTCCGCTCAGGAGGATCGTAGAAGTGAAGAACCTCAAGAAGGCCGCTGCCGTCACGATGATCGCCGGTGGCCTGGCCGCGGCCGGTGCCGGCATGGCCTCCGCCCACGGCGGCGCGCACGCCGACGGCGTCGCCAAGAACTCGCCCGGCGTCGTCTCCGGCAACCTGGTCCAGGTCCCGGTCCACATCCCGGTGAACGCCTGCGGCAACACCCTCACCGTCATCGGCGGGCTGAACCCGGTGTTCGGGAACTTCTGCGCGAACCGCTGATCGCACCGCGCGACCGACCGGCCGCCCATACGTGACCGGTCCCGCGGCCGACCGCAACCCCAGCGCCCCGCGCACCCTTCTGACCCCGCAGCCGGGGTCGCCCATGTCAGCAGGAGGAGCACTTCCCATGAACAGCATCGCCAAGAAGGCCGCCCTGGCCGTTGTCGCCGCCGGACTCGCCGCGGGCGCCTCCGCCGGAGCCGCGTCCGCCACCTCGGACGCCCAGGCCAACGGCGCTGCCACGAACTCGCCGGGTGTCGGCTCCGGCAACCTCGTTCAGGTACCGGTGGACGTCCCGGTCAACGTCACCGGCAACAGCGTGAACGTCGTCGGCGTCCTGAACCCGGCGTTCGCCAACGCGACCGTGAACCACTGAGGCACGGACAACCACTGAGGCACCGGACAGCCACTGAGGCGCCGAACAGCCACTGAGGCACCGATGGAGTGCTGAGGGCACCGGCCCCAGTACGGGCCCCGCGGACCCCCGAGGTCCGCGGGGCCCATGGCGTTCGTGCCGCGCCGGGGGCGTCCTCAGCGCCCGCCCCGCTCCCGCTCCTCGACCCACGCGTTGTACGCGGCCACCTGCGCCCGGCGCGCGGTCCGCTCCACGGGCCGCAGAGCCTCGCCCCGTGCGGCCATCTCCGACGCACTCACCGCCCCGCCGGGACCGTTCTCGTACGCCAGCGAGATCAGCAGGTCGACCCGCTGCGCCAGCTCAAGCACCCGTACCGCGCGCGGCGGATAGCCGGGAGCGAGCACCTCGCGGCCTCGCTCGGCCCGCGCCCGGTACGCGTCGAGCGCCGCCTCCGCGACCGGACCCGACCCCGCGACATCGAGCCGCGAAAGGACCTCCGTCGCCTCCCGCAGCGCCTCCGCGAGCTCGCGCTCCGCCTCACCGAGCGAGGGCACATCGGCGGGCGGCGCCTCACGCACGGGCAGGCAGTGCCAGACGACCTCCACATGGACATCGCCGTCCGGCCCCGCCTCGTACACCTCGGGCACGAGCCCGTACGGCGCACCGAACGCGACGACGGCCTCCTCCGCCTCCAGGGCGCGCGCGTTGAACTCGGGGGGACCGCTCAGCCCGAGCGGATGCCCCGGCGCGGGCAGCGCCACCCGCAGACCGGTCACCCCCAGCGAGCGCAGCCGGCCCATGGCGAGCGTCAGCCCGACCGGGCCCGACTCGCCGGGAAGTCCTTCGACCCGGTGCACCGCGTCCTCGCCGACCATCGCGAGCACCGCGTCATCCGGAGAAACAAGTCCGGCCAATAGGGCATTTCCCCATGCGGCCAAGCGTCCTGAGCGTGGTTCCGAGAGCATGCACACAGCCTAAGGACCGGGCTCACGACAGGAACGGTCGGCCGGTGGCGTAGGTTTTATCCGGGGGCCGCGTCCACCGACGCGAGCGACGATCGAGACTGCAATGGGAGACAGCGCGCTCATGAGCGATGTACTGGAGCTTGAGGACGTATCTGTGGTCCGCGAGGGCCGGGCTCTGGTGGACCAGGTCTCCTGGTCGGTGAAGGAGGGGGAGCGCTGGGTCATCCTCGGGCCGAACGGCGCGGGCAAGACCACCCTCCTCAACGTCGCCTCCAGCTACCTCTTCCCGAGCACCGGCACCGCGACCGTCCTCGGCGAGACCCTCGGCAAGCCCGGCACCGACGTCTTCGAGCTCCGCCCCCGCATCGGCATCGCCGGCATCGCGATGGCGGAGAAGCTGCCCAAGCGCCAGACCGTCCTGCAGACGGTCCTCACCGCCGCGTACGGCATGACCGCGGGCTGGCACGAGAACTACGAGGACATGGACGAGCAGCGCGCCCGCGCCTTCCTCGACCGCCTCGGCATGAGCGACTACCTGGACCGCAAGTTCGGCACCCTCTCGGAGGGCGAGCGCAAGCGCACCCTGATCGCCCGCGCCCTGATGACCGACCCCGAGCTGCTGCTCCTGGACGAGCCCGCCGCCGGTCTCGACCTCGGCGGGCGCGAGGACCTCGTACGCCGCCTCGGCCGCCTCGCCCGCGACCCGATCGCCCCCTCGATGATCATGGTCACGCACCACGTCGAGGAGATCGCCCCCGGCTTCACGCACGTCCTCATGATCCGGCAGGGCAAGGTCCTCGCCGCGGGCCCGCTGGAGCTCGAACTCACCTCGCGGAACCTCTCCCTCTGCTTCGGCCTCCCGCTCGTCGTCGAGCAGCGCAACGACCGCTGGACCGCCACGGGTCTCCCGCTCGGCTGACACCCTGTCCCCGAGGGGACCGGCGGTCCTACCATGACGGTGTGGACATCGACGCATGGGTGTGGTGGCTGATCGGAGCGGCCGCGCTCGGAATTCCGCTCGTACTGACCGCGATGCCGGAGTTCGGCATGCTCGCCATGGGAGCCGTCGCGGCCGCCGTGACGGCGGGTCTCGGCGGGGGCACGGTGCTCCAGGTCGTGGTCTTCGCGGCGGTCTCCGTCGCGCTCATCGGCGTCGTACGCCCCGTCGCGACCAGGCATCGCGCACAGCGCCCCGAACTGGCCACCGGAGTCGACGCGTTGCGGGGGAGGTCCGCCGTAGTCCTCGAACGCGTCGACGGCTCGGGCGGCCGCATCAAGCTCGCGGGCGAGATCTGGTCGGCCCGCGCGCTCGACACCGACCAGGCCTACGAAGCCGGGCAGGAAGTGGATGTCGTGGAGATCGACGGAGCGACGGCCGTCGTCATGTGAATGCCCCACGGGCCGTACGGCGGTCTGACAGACTCGACCGGCAAGATCCTTGAGATCCCGCGGACACACGCCGAAGCATGAAGGGTACGGGGAGCCACGATGCAACCAATCATCATCGTCCTGATCATTCTGGTGGTGCTGGTCTTCATCGCCCTGATCAAGACCATCCAGGTCATCCCACAGGCGAGCGCCGCCATCGTCGAGCGCTTCGGCCGCTACACACGCACGCTGAACGCCGGACTGAACATCGTCGTCCCGTTCATCGACTCGATCCGCAACCGCATCGACCTGCGCGAACAGGTCGTCCCCTTCCCGCCCCAGCCGGTGATCACCCAGGACAACCTGGTGGTCAACATCGACACCGTCATCTACTACCAGGTGACCGACGCCCGCGCCGCGACGTACGAGGTCGCCAGCTACATCCAGGCGATCGAGCAGCTCACCGTCACCACCCTGCGCAACATCATCGGCGGCATGGACCTGGAGCGGACCCTCACCTCCCGCGAGGAGATCAACGCGGCGCTGCGCGGCGTCCTCGACGAGGCCACCGGCAAGTGGGGCATCCGCGTCAACCGCGTCGAGCTCAAGGCGATCGAGCCGCCGACCTCCATCCAGGACTCGATGGAGAAGCAGATGCGCGCCGACCGTGACAAGCGCGCCGCGATCCTCCAGGCCGAAGGTGTCAGGCAGTCGGAGATCCTGCGCGCCGAGGGTGAGAAGCAGTCCGCGATCCTGCGCGCCGAAGGTGAGGCCAAGGCCGCCGCCCTGCGTGCAGAGGGCGAGGCGCAGGCGATCCGCACGGTCTTCGAGTCCATCCACGCCGGCGACCCGGACCAGAAGCTCCTCTCCTACCAGTACCTCCAGATGCTCCCGAAGATCGCCGAGGGCGACGCGAACAAGCTCTGGATCGTGCCCAGCGAGATCGGCGACGCGCTCAAGGGCCTCGGCGGCGCCCTCGGCAACTTCAACCCGATGGGCGGCGGCTCGGGCAGCGGCCCCTCCGGCAAGGAGCGCCGCGAACAGCCGACGATCGACTGACGCGAGGACGAGCACAGAACCCGCGCCCCCAGGAAGTGGGGCGCGGGGGCATCACATCAGGCGGCCGGACTCAGGCCGCGGGCTGGGCCAGCCACTCCGGCAGCGAGGCCAACTCCTCCCGCCCCAGCGACAGGAGCATCGCGTCCGCGGGCGTCGGCTCGAACGGCTGCCGCAGCAACGGCATCCCGGCCTCCTCCGGAGTCCGGTTCGCCTTGCGGTGGTTGTCCAGGGCACACGACGCCACCGTGTTCAGCCAGGAGTCGGCGCCGCCCTGCGACCTCGGAACGACGTGGTCCACCGTCGTCGCACGCCTGCCGCAGTACGCGCACCGGTGCCGGTCCCTGACCAGTACGCCCCGCCTGGACCATGGCGCCTGTCTTCGGAACGGCACCCGTACGTATCTGCACAGCCTGATCACCCGTGGCACGGGTATGTCGATCGCCGCCGCGCGCACCCGGAGCCCGGGGTGGGCGTGCTCGACCACGGCCTTGTCCTGGAGCACCAGAACGACGGCCCGGTTGAGCGACACCGTCGAGAGCGGCTCGAAGCTCGCGTTCAGCACCAGCGTGTCCCGCATCAACCTGCCCACCTCCCGTATGCACCGGCCCACCGCCGGGCGGGCTGGGATCAACTCTGGCCGGGCGCGCCGAGATGGACAACGCAATAAAGATGCCCGCCCCTGGTCACTTCCATGACCGGGGGCGGGCAAACAATCCGTGAACTTGATCCGGGAAGGCCGGGCCGACGTCCCGCTCAGCTCTCCGCGGGGGCCGCGTACTCGGCGATCACCTGCGCACGCGCGAGCGTGTGGAACCGGAGGTTGAAGCCGACGAACGCGGGAGCCGCGTCCGAGTCGGGACCGAGCTTCTCCTGATCCACCGCGTACACGGTGAACACATAGCGGTGCGCGGGGTCGCCGGGCGGCGGCGCCGCACCCCCGAACTCCTTGGTCCCGAAGTCGTTGCGCACCTGCACCGCGCCCTCGGGAAGACCCTCGAACTTGCCGCTGCCCGCTCCGGCGGGCAGCTCGGTCACCGAGGCCGGGATGTCGAAGACGGTCCAGTGCCAGAAGCCGCTTCCGGTAGGGGCATCCGGATCGAAGCATGTCACGGCGAAGCTCTTGGTCCCGGGCGGGAAGCCCTCCCACCGCAGCTGCGGCGAGGTGTTCCCGGCCGCGTAGACCTGAGCGTCTTTGAGGACCGCACCCGGCTCGAAGTCCTCACTCACGACCGTGAACGACGGCACGGACGGATGGAAGTCATGGGGAAGCGGCGGCCTCTTGAGCTCGGTCACGTAGGCACCTCCTGGTTGATTGCTGGACCTCTGATCCTCTCCGAGCCTAGAACCAGTTGCGCTTGCTGCCGACCTGGGACAGCCACTCGTTCAGGTACGCCGCCCAGTCCGTGCCCTGGAAGTCGTGGAGACCGACCGTGAACGAACGGAACGAGTCGCTGCCCTCGCTGAACAGGCCCGGCTTCTTGTCCATCTCCAGGACGACGTCCATCTCACGGTCGTCGGCGACGAAGCTCAGCTCGACCTGGTTGAGACCGCGGTACTGCTGCGGCGGGAAGAACTCGATCTCCTGGTAGAAGGGCAGCCTCTGCCGCGTACCGCGGATGTGACCGCGCTCCATGTCGGCGCTCTTGAAGCGGAAGCCCAGCTGGATGAAGGCGTCCAGGATGGCCTGCTGCGCCGGCAGCGGGTGCACGTTGATCGGGTCCAGGTCGCCGGAGTCGACGGCGCGCGCGATCTCCAGCTCGGTGGTCACACCGATGTTCATGCCGCGCAGCTGCTGCCCGTCGATGCTCGTGACCGGCGTCTCCCAGGGGATCTCCAGGCTGAACGGCACCGCGTGCACCTGGCCGGCCTGCAGCGTGAAGGCTCCGCCGAGGCGCACCTTGGTGAACTCGATGTCCTGCTTGGTCTCCTGGTCGTTGCCCTCGACCTCGACCCGGGCCTGCAGACCGACCGAGAGCGCCTCGATCTGCTGCTCCACCGACCCGCCCTGGATGCGCACCTCACCCTGGACCACACCGCCCGGCACGACGTTGACCTCGGTCAGCACGGTCTCGACCGAGGCACCGCCGGCACCCAGACTCGCGAGCAGCTTCTTGAACCCCATGACTCTCCTCCCCCAGGCCGTCAGCCTGCGGTTCGTCTCGACGTGAACCCTTGATCCGTACAAACGCGAGGGGACCGCGCCTGGTTCCGCGCCATCACCCTGGCAACCGGGCGGCCCGCAGGCCACCCGCAAACGAAGACCACGTGTATTACGCTCGTACGACATGATCGCGGCCCCTGACCGTACGCCCCTGACCCGAGACTTCTTCGACCGCCCTGTCCTGGAGGTCGCCCCGGACCTGCTCGGACGCGTCCTCGTACGCGACTCCCCGGACGGTCCGATCGAACTCCGCCTGACAGAGGTGGAGGCATACGCGGGAGAGGTCGACCCCGGCTCCCACGCGTACCGCGGCCAGACCGCGCGCAACGGCGTGATGTTCGGACCGCCCGGCCATATGTACGTCTACTTCACCTACGGCATGTGGCACTGCATGAATCTGGTGTGCGGCCCGGAGGGCAAGGCGGGCGCGGTCCTGCTGCGCGCGGGCGAGATCACGGAGGGCGCGGCCCTGGCCCGTACCCGTCGACTCTCGGCCCGAAATGACAAGGAACTGGCCAAAGGCCCCGCACGCCTGGCCACCGCCCTCGACGTGGACCGCCGGCTCGACGGCAGCGACGTCTGCGGGGACCCGGACTCCCCGTTCTCCGTCCTGACGGGCACACCTCCCGCTTCCGACCAGGTCATGAGCGGTCCACGCACAGGAGTGTCGGGCGAGGGCGGCGTCCACCCGTGGCGCTTCTGGACGGCCAACGACCCTACGGTGAGCCCCTATCGGGCCCATACGCCCCGGCGCCGGCGAACTTGACGCACCCCTGGCCCCTCCGTAAGGTAGTCCGAGTCGCTTGAACCGGGTACGGCAATCTGCCAACAGCCGGAAGCGGCCAACCACTACCTCACGACTTCCCCTCTGCGGGGTCCTATTCGGCGCGCTCGCATGCCGGAATTGGAACTCGCGAAACTCGATTATGAGTTGCGGAGGGGATCCGCTAAAGTAGTGAACACGCCGAAAGGCAAAGGCCCTCCAACGGCCACCGGAAATGAAATCCGAACCGGAAACGGAACGGAAAACGGATCTGGTAAGGTTGGAAACACGAAATACCGAAGGGAAGCGCCCGGAGGAAAGCCCGCGAGGGTGAGTACAAAGGAAGCGTCCGTTCCTTGAGAACTCAACAGCGTGCCAAAAGTCA